>JANXYP010000081.1 GCA_025355955.1 Chloroflexota bacterium | reverse complement strand
CCTGCCTGCAATCGGGCATCGTCCTCGGTTACATCAGCATGGTAGAGGGCATGGTCGCCCGCATCCGCACCGAAATGGAAGCAATGTTCGCCACCGCAACCGAACCCTCCCCACCCATCAAGATCATCGCCACCGGCGGTCTTGCCCCCACGATTGCCAGCAACTCCAAAGTGATTGACCACACTGACATGGATCTCACGCTGAAGGGGCTGCGGATGATTTATGAGATGAATCGTTCCAGTTGAAAGTTGAAAGTTGAAGGCGCTGCATTTGACTCCTCTCCCAGCGGGAGAGGCTGGGTGAGGGTGAATCTCGCCAGGCGTTATGGCTTATCGTATGATACTACTTTTAACTCCTCTCCCCGTGGGAGAGGCTGGGTGAGAGAGAATCTTGCTTGGGGGTTAATGCTTGTGGGAGTTATGCAACCAATAGCCGACAGGTTCGTTGGAATAAATAAGCGGGGGATAATTCAGGGGCATATTGCGCTCCTCTAGCGTAATGAGCGGGGTAGCCAGATGGAGTTTTCAAGAGAGGACCAAGCGGGTGAGAAGGCTTCGAATGCTGCTACTGCTTGCTATACTCACTACCGCTATCAATGCTGGCGGCAGCGCCGCCCAATCCGAAACTCGGGTCTTCCCTCAGACTAACCATGCAATCAAAGGCCGCTTCCTAGCTTACTGGCAGGCAAATGGTGGCTTGATGAGCTTTGGCTACCCCATCAGCGATGTGACGCAGGAAGTTTCTCCGCTGGATTCTAAAACCTATGCGGCGCAATATTTCGAGCGAGCCGAGTTCGAGTTGCATCCAGAGAACCAGCCGCCTTATGATGTGCTGCTTGCCCAGCTTGGCACAGTCCACTATCACCGTCTGTACCCCATCGGCGCACCAGCGCAGCATCCCGCCAGTGACAATCCCTACCTCTTCACTGAAACTAACCACGCTGTAGGCGGCAAGTTCCTTGCCTACTGGCAGCAGCACGGCGGCCTCACCCGCTTCGGCTACCCGATCAGCGATGAGTTCCTGGAACTCTCCACCAATGGCAAACTCTACACGGTGCAATATTTCGAGCGAGCAGTAATGGAGTTGCACGCGGAGAACCAGCCACCCTACGATGTACTGCTCAGCCAGATAGGCAGATTCGAGTACGATGCTGCACAAGGTCATATGGCTGCACCAACTTTTAACTTGCCTTGTCAATACTCTGATCAGGTGTCGTATCCTAAAATATCAAATGCACACATAGTGTGGGTTGCGCTTCCTGACCTTTCAGTTGGGGGCTGCAATTTGACAACAGAGCAGACCATCTTCCTCTCTAGTCCAGCAGCTAACAGTGTAGCGATTGACGGCTCGATTGCGGTATGGGATTATGGTGCCACCATTGTGGCTAGGGATATAGATAGCGACGAGACCTACCAGGTTGCCGCCTCTGACGCTGGTGGTGGCCACCCCGCCATATCGGGTAGAACGGTGGTGTGGGTCTCGGAGACTGATGATGGTAAGTTCTCACGTCTCCTAAGTAAGAGCCTTGATTCTCCCGAAATCAGCGTCATAGACTCGATCAGCACTACTAACCGCTATGCCGTGACTAATCCGCTGATCAGTCCTGAATACATTGTTTGGGCTGATAACTCATATTACCAGTATTCCGACGATTACATCCTCAAGGCTTACAACCGTAAAACAGGGGAGACAACAACGCTAAGTCAAGGTCATGCAGGGGATGTCATTTACTTCACTTTGAACCATGACCGAATGGTTTGGTTTGATTATAGAGCGCACTACATAAATCTGACAACCGGGCAGCACACAGACCTTAATATTTATCCTCAATTCGTTGCTATTAGTGGGGATTACCTGGCATGGAAAGATAACGGACCAGACGTACACACACCTATCCATGTAATGCGCTTTAGCGATGGGAGAGAAGTGTCGTTGCCTAAGAGCGGTGATAATGTTATTCAGCGATGGCTCGCTCTTGATGGCGATTTGGTGGTATGGTCGGATTATACTGGCAGCGATAAGCTGATGTATGCCTCTCTAAGCCAATTGTTCGGGGCAACCTCAGCCAGCCCTTTATTGCAGTAGTTTGCTCAATCCATACCTGCAACGCAAGGTTAGGAGTGTAATGCTCGAATCCAAACGAATCCTGCTAGGCGTGTGCGGCTCCATCGCCTGCTACAAGGCGGTGGAGCTAGCCAGCCTGTTGACCAAGGCGGGCGCGTTGGTGGATGTGGTGATGACCCCCGACGCGACCCGCTTTGTCGGCCCTATCACCTTCCAGAGCATCACCCACCGCAAGGTGCGCCACGATCTGTACGAACACTGGCAGGGCGACGACCTCGGCCACGTATCTCTGGCCGAGGCCGACCTAGCAATCATTGCGCCCGCCAGCTTCAACACCATTGCCAAGCTAGCCCACGGCTTCAGCGACAACCTACTCACCGCTACGCTGCTGGGCAGCACCGCTCCCCTGCTCATCGCTCCCACTGGGGACCGCCATATGTATGCCCATCCCGCAACCACTGCCAACCTTGTCACTCTACGCGAACGCGGTATTACCATCATCGAGCCGGAGAGCGGTCGCCTCGCCAGCGGGCATGAGGGCCAGGGCCGTCTGCCCGAACCGGCTACCCTGCTCGGTCACATTCGCCTCGCTCTCGGCAGAAATGGCGACCTAGCTGGCAAGCGGGTGCTGATTACCGCCGCTGGCACCAAGGAGCCACTCGATCCGGTGCGCTACATCGGCAACCGCTCGTCGGGCAAGATGGGTTTCGCGCTGGCGCAGGAGGCGCTCGATCGGGGCGCTAGCGTGACCCTGATTAGCGGTCCGACCGCGCTCAAGCCACCCATCGGCGCAGAGACGGTATGGGTATCCACTGCGGCGGAGATGGCCGATGCGGTGCTGGCCGCCGCACCGCAGGCTGATGTGCTGATCATGGCCGCGGCGGTCGCCGATTATCGCCCGCTGACAATGAGCGAACAGAAAATCAAGAAGGGCGAGGCGCAACTTACCATCCACCTGGCCCGCACCACCGACATCCTGGGCGCGCTTGCCGAACGCGCCGCTGATATGCCGCACTTGCTGCGGGTCGGCTTTGCCGCTGAGACCGAGAACCTGCTTGCCAACGCTGCCGATAAGCTGCACCGCAAGCAGCTGCACCTGATCGTCGCCAACGATGCCGCCACCAGCATTGGCAGCGACGACAGCAGCATCACTCTGCTCGACGCTAGCCGCAGCGAGACGCTACCCATCTTGCCCAAAGCCGAGACCGCAGGGCGCATCATTGACCGCATCGTGGCTTTGCTACAAGGCACGCCTCGGGGCAGCAATGACAATTCTACCTGAACTCCTGTAGGATTGGCTAAAGGGCCAGGGTTAGAGCATTCTTGGCTTTGGGTTGGCGATTATTACCCGCTGCCGCCGTTTGCTATGCCACCCGTACAATCTCACTCCACTTACAACGCCGCTGTTTGCAGCCTCCTGCAGCCACCCCAGCTATATACACTTTCGCATCATGAGCTCAATAGTCAATGTCTCGGCTTTGTTCTCGCAGCGCGTACCCACCACCTTTTCGCCAACCGTGACGATAGGTCACTATGGTCGAAGGCGCAGATTTTGAGCTGCGTACATTAGGCGTATACTAAGAGCTTATCCGGAAAACGCCAAAACAGGGCTTTTCTGTGCGCGGACGCAATCCACATGACAGTTTTTCGGATAAGCTCTAAATTATTGCGTGGCTAGCGCCCTCAGCAGGGCAGGCCACCACCCGCCCCTACGTTTACTTAATGCCTGTAACACACCCGCTTTCATTGGCAGAAGCGCGCTTGCGTGTTATAATAAGGCAGTTAACCTAATTGGGAACATAGTAAAGGAGCATAGTTGAGATGAAGATTAAAGCAATTTACCGAATACTGGCGATTATAACTTTGTTGCTGCTGGCTAACGTCAGCTTCGCCCAGTC
>JANXYP010000072.1 GCA_025355955.1 Chloroflexota bacterium | reverse complement strand
CTACGATTTTCAGCAGAGAAGATAACAAACGCGCCTTGCTCCTTCATCATTGAGGTACGGTGAAATACAACCGGCTCATTTGGATGATGCTCTTCAAAATACTTTGCCTTTAGCGCCTCCATCTGTGGAGCAATAACACTCCGCACATAGTCGTACTCTATTATTACCCCGGTGAGGCATAGATACTGCCTGTGCGATTCAAGCGGGATACGTAGGACAGTATCGCCAGCTTCGTCAACGTACATCCGATATTTCATGGTTAAGCGTTCCTTTGCGTAGTTGCTACAGTGACTGGGAACAGATGAACTAGGGCAGGGCGGCTAACGCCGCCCCTTACCCTTCTTCGCCTTCTTGCTGCGGTTGCCCTGGCCGCGCGGTGCGCCATTGGTGGGCTGGGGGCGCTGGCCGTCGGCTTTGCCGTTGGCGGCGGCGAGCAGTGGGTTGCCGTCCTCATCGCGGACCATGCCGAAGGGCAGGCTGCCGCCCTGACCCTTCGCCGCCTTCATCTGACGCATCACGTTGCCGAGGCCGCGCTGCGCGTTGGGGCCGGTCATCTGCTTCATCATCTTACGCATATCCTTGAACTGGTTGAGCAGGATGTTGACATCGCTGACCTCCAGGCCGCAGCCCTTGGCGATGCGTTTGCGGCGCGGGCTGTTGATCACGTCGGGGTCGTGGCGCTCTTGCGGGGTCATAGACAGGATGATCGCTTCGATATGCTTCATATCCTTCTCGTCAATGTCGAGATCCTGCCCGCGCATCAGCCCGCCGAGGCCGGGGATCATGCCCAGTATATCGGTGATCGAACCCATCCGCTTGATCTGACGCATCTGCTCCAGGAAGTTCTCCAGGTCGTAGGTGCCTTTACGCATCTTGGCCTGCAGTTCCTTGGCCTGCTTCTCGTCGAACTCCTGCTGCGCCTTCTCGATCAGCGACATCATATCGCCCATGCCGAGGATGCGGCTGGCGGTACGGTCAGGGTAGAACGGCTCCAGGCCGTCGAGCTTCTCGCTGGTGCCGACGAACTTGATTGGCACGCCGGTGACACTGCGTACCGACAGGGCCGCGCCACCGCGAGTGTCGCCATCCATCTTGGTGATAACCAGGCCAGTGATGCCCACCTGCTTGTTGAAGTCGTCGGCAACGCGCACCGCCTCCTGGCCGGTCATCGCGTCAACCACCAGCAGGGTCTCGTTGGGGTGAACGCGGTCACGGATCTGCTGCAACTCCTGCATCATCGCCTCGTCAATGTTGAGCCGACCAGCGGTGTCGAGGATGACCATGTTCAGGTTGAGTTCGTGGGCGCGCTTCAAGGCATTGACGCAAATATCGAGCGGCTTTGCGCCCGCCGGTTCGCTGTAGACTGGGATGCTCAGTTGCTTGCCCAGCGTCTCCAACTGGGTGATAGCGGCAGGGCGATATACGTCGGCGGCGACCAGCAGGGCGCGTTGGCCGCTGTGCTTACGCAGGTGCAGGGCCAGCTTGGCGACAGTGGTAGTCTTGCCGGAGCCTTGCAGCCCCACCAGCATCACGATGGTGGGAGGGGTGCGGGCCAGATTGAGCTTGGCCTGACCCTCGCCCAGCAGGGCGACCAGCTCGTCGTAGACGATCTTGATCACCTGCTGCGCGGGGGCCAGCGCCTGCATCACACCCGATGCCACCGCTTTGACCCGCACATTAGCGATGAACTCCTTGACCACCTTGAGGTTGACATCGGCCTGCAGCAAGGCGCGACGTACCTCGCTGAGACCCTCATCAATGTCGGCTTCGGTGAGGCGGCCCTTGCTGCCCAAACGGTCGAATACGCCTTGCAAACGGTCGGATAGGGAATCGAACACGGGTTACTCCTTCAATTGCAGATTGCAGATTGGTAGATTGTATTTCGCGCACCTTTACCCTTCATGGGAAAGGGAAGGGCTAGGCGCTACTCGAATAGCGCGTTGACGAACGTACGAGGATTGAACTCGGCGAAGTCGTCCATCTTCTCGCCGGTGCCGATGTACTTAATCGGCACGTTGACCTCGCGGCTGATGGCGAAGGCGATACCACCTTTGGCGGTGCCGTCCAGCTTGGTAAGCACTACGCCGTTGGTGGTGACAACATCAGTGAAGGCGCGAGCCTGGCTGAGGGCGTTCTGGCCGGTGGTCGCATCAATCACCAGCAGCACCTCATGGGGCGCATCGGGGATGAGCCGTCCGGCCACTTTGCTGATCTTGCGTAGCTCCTCCATCAGGTTAGCCTTGTTGTGCAGGCGACCGGCGGTGTCAATAATTAGCACATCGGCGCGCTCGGCGATCGCCCGCTGGCAGCCTTCGTAGACCACCGCGCCGGGGTCGCCGCCCTGCTGGCTGGCGACCACTGGCGCGCCGACCCGCTCACCCCAGATTTGCAACTGCTCGATGGCGGCGGCGCGGAAGGTGTCAGCGGCGGCGAGGATGACATTGCGCCCCTGCTTCTGGTAGTAGCGGGCCAACTTGGCGATGGTGGTGGTCTTGCCGGTGCCGTTCACGCCTACCACCAGGATGACGTGGACGGCGCGGGCGTAGGGGCTGAAGCTGGCGGCGGGAGTATTCGGCTCAACGGGGGATTCATCATCGGGTGGCACGTAGCCAGGCTGCATCCACGCCTCGAAGCGCTTCACCTTCTTCTCATAACCCTCGGCCAGCGCCTCGACCAGCGCATCCTTGAGCGTGTCGTAAAGCTGGTGGCGGAACTTGAGGTTCTGCTGCTCGTAGCGGGTACGCAGCACGTACATCACCTCGTCAGCGGTGGTGGGACCTAGGTCGGCCTGCAGCAGCAGGGCTTCGAGGTCGTCCCACATCGCCGCATCAATCGGTTCGCCCCCCTCCTCACCCTTGAACAGTGAGGCAAGCTGGCCGAAGATGCCCTGGCGCGTGCGGCCCAGGCTGCGCTCGAGCTGCTCCTGCTCTTCCTTGCGCTGCTGTTCCTCGCGTCGCCGCTTCTCTTCCTCGGACTCTTCAGGCTGGCGGTTGCGTCTCAGAAAATTGAACATAATTGCTTTCTTGTTGGTGTATCTAAAAATGGGCGCACGAAGATGCGCCGCTGCGGTCTGGCAGCATCGTAATTATACAATATCGGGATGGCTGGGGCAAACATCGGGACGTTAGTGTTTGCATAGATATGGCGCTTCGCTGATGAGCCAGGAGTGATATAATGATTTGTACGCAAGAGGTAAGACATAGGAACATCAGATGAGCTTCAGAAGACGATGGTGGTTGATAGTAGCTGCGTGTGCGACGCTGCTGATCGATGTCGGTGGCGATCCCGCGCTACAGATAATGCCGGTTGCCTCACCTTAAGGGGAAGGAGTGAAGAATATGGCGCTACAGCTACGCGGGTATATTGACCTACCGGCACATGAGAAGGGGGGGTTCGACCATGGTGACGTTGGCCTGGCAAACGGATGGGTGTTCGTCGCTCACACCGCGCTCGGTCAGGTGGACATCATAGATGGCGAGGGGAGGCAGTATCTTAAATCGGTAGCGGGCTGCCCCGAAGCCAGCGGCGTGCTGTGTGTGCAGGATAAAGGAGTGGTGTTCGCCGCTGCCCGTGGTGGAGGCAAGGTAATGATCCTGAATGCGGCATCCGGGGCGCTGATCGGGGAAGTCAAAGCAGGCACGCGGCCCAACGGTCTGGCCTGGGATTCGCATCGTGGCAGGCTTCTTGTCGCCGATGTCGAAGATAACCACGCCCGCATCATTAACCCAGAGTCCGGGCAAGTTGAAGCCGAAGCTACGCTGCCAGGAAGACCGCGCTGGTGCATCTATGACCAGGCGGGCGACCGCTTTCTTCTCAATATCCGCGATCCCGCCTGTGTCCTGCTGCTAGCGGCGGAGAACGGCAGCGAGATTGGCCGGTTCGCGGTTGATGCGGTGGGGCCGCATGGTCTCGACGTTGAAGTGGCAAGCAGCCGCGCCTTCGTTGCCTGCGATGGTGGCGTTGTGGTGGCCCTAGACTGGGTTACTGGCAAGGAGCTGGGCCGCGTGGAGATTGCCGGGGAGCCAGATGTCGTGTGGTATAATGGTCGGCGGGGGCTGCTCTATGTTGCCATCGCGCAGCCAGGAGTGGTAGAGGTAGTGGATACCAGAACGCTGATGCTTGTGGAGCAGATAAACACCGAGGAGGGCGCACATACCACTGCCTTCGACTACCAGCGCCAACTCCTCTACGTGTTCCTGCCAAGTAGCTGCCGTGCGGCAGTGTATGAAGAAGCTTGATCTGTGGATACAATCACGATCTATTAGTAAGGATAAGGGGAGAACATTATGAAGTGGATTACCCGTGAACACGTCAAGGTAGACCGGGTGGCCTGTCCCTGGCTGATCAAGAAGTTCATTGACCCACAAGCCGAGTTTATCTTCGTCCCCACCGACCAGGTGACGGCTGAGGCAGAGAAGCAGAGCGCAACGCCTTACGACACCAAAGGGGCAGAGCTGGGTCATCACGGCAAGGAGTGTTCGTTCGATGCGTTTGTCCACAAGTATGGGCTGGACGGCGATCCCGCCCTGGTGCTTCTGGCAAAGATCGTAAACGGTGCAGATACTGACAACAGCCTGTGGCAGCAGCCGGAGGCGGCAGGGCTGAACGCGATTGCCGAGGGCTTCCGCCATCTGAACTACAAGGACGACCACGAGCAGATCGCCGCCGAGTTCATTGTCTACGATGCGCTCTACGCCTACTGTCAGGCAATGGTAGCACAGGGCAAGGCCGAAGGCGCGTTTCGAGCGTTACGCTCCGCCTGCAATCAGATATAGCAAGGCCATACGCACCGCAACCCCGTTGGTAACTTGCTCCTCGATGACCGACTGACGGCTGTAGGCCACATCGCTCATGATCTCCACGCCCTCGTTCATCGGGCCGGGGTGCATGATTAGCGCGTTGGAGCGGGCAAGGGCAACGCGGGCGGTGGTCAGTCCGTAGAGGTTGACATACTCGCGGATACTGGGCAGCAGGCCGCTAGTTTGCCGCTCCTTCTGCATCCGCAACGCCATCACCACATCAGCGTTCTTTAGCGCCCGCTCGATGTTGTATTCGACGTGGACGGTCACGCTGTTGTCGGCAGTTGCGCCCCACTCCAACGCGCCGGGCTTGAAGGGCAGCAGGGTGGGTGGGCCGCATAGCACCACCTCCGCGCCCATGCGGGCCAGCCCCCATACGTTGCTGCGGGCCACGCGGCTGTGGAAGATGTCGCCGAGGATGACCACCTTGCGCCCCGCGATTTCGCCGAGCTTCTCGCGCATGGTGAAAATATCAAGCAACGCCTGGGTGGGATGGGCGTGGGTGCCATCGCCGCCGTTGAGGATGCTGCCGCGAAAGTGCTGCGCCGCCAGGTAAGGCGCGCCCGACTCGCTGTGGCGCATCACGATCACGTCCGCGCCCAACGCTTCGAGGGTGCGGATGGTGTCTACCAGCGACTCGCCCTTGCTCACGCTGCTGCTGCTGGCGGTGAAGTTGACCACATCGGCGCTCAGGTTCTTGGCGGCTAGCTCGAAGGAGATGCGGGTGCGGGTGCTGTTCTCGTAGAAGGCATTGACCACCGTCTTGCCGCGCAAAGTCGGCACCTTCTTGATTGGCCGACCGAGGATCTCCTTCATCGCTACTGACGTATCCAGCACCAGTTCGATCTCATCCTTGCTGAAGTCGTCGAGGTCGAGGATGTGGCGGCGGTGGGCGGGGGTCAAGGTGGCAGGCGGTTGCGCCTGCTGCTCCACTGCGATCGGTCTTTCCATGGTTGCCTGCGTCATATTTAATCTCCTATAGTCAGATTGCACCGGGGCGAGCGCAGCCCGCCCCTACGATTGGACCAATCCGTTTATCCGTTTTTTCAATCCGTTGGCTAACGGCATCAGGGCGAGCGCAGCCCGCCCCTACATCAAGATTTTCGTGAATCTGTCATTCACCATTTACCATTTACCATTCACCATTCGCCTCGGCGCTACCTTCGCACTATTCGCACCTCATCGGCCCCGTCGTTCTCTTCGAGGCGGACGTTGACCCGCTCCTCGCGGCTGGTGGGGACGTTCTTGCCCACGTAATCGGCGCGGATGGGCAGTTCGCGGTGGCCGCGATCCACCAGCACGGCTAGCTGAATGGACTGCGGGCGGCCATAGTCCATCAGCGCGTCAATCGCACTGCGGGTGGTGCGCCCGGTGAACAACACATCGTCCACCAGGATGACGCACTTGCCGCCGATGTCACCGGGCAGATCGGTGCGCTGCACCACCGGTTGCCCGCGGCGCATCGCCAGGTCGTCACGGTAGAAGGTCACATCAAGTTGACCGAGTGGCACGTCTACGCCCTCGAACTGCTTGAGCAGTTCGGCGAGGCGGCGGGCCAGCGGCACGCCACGGGAGCGCACCCCCACTAGCAGCAGGTCGTCCGCGCCGCCGTTGCGCTCGATAATCTCATGGGCAATGCGGGTGAGGGCGCGACGGATCTCCTCCGCCTTCATAATCACCACGCCGTCGGGGTTGGGGGTAGTCATAGATCGCTCCTTTGGGCTGCTGGAAGGCAAAAAGAAACCCCTGGCTCAACCCCATTTTCAGGGGTGGATGAGACAGGGACGACGCGCTGCGTCTTCAGGGCTGCGGGTAGGCCCGCGCTAAATGCTGCGTTCAAGCTGGCTGCTCCTCCCTTGTCGGCCTCACGGGACCGCGCTTAAAGGTCGGGCAGATTATACCAGAGCGGGGGGCAGGTGTCAAGCGCTTGCCGCCCACCCGCAATATCAGTATAATAGCGGGCGTGCCAGTCT
>JANXYP010000067.1 GCA_025355955.1 Chloroflexota bacterium | reverse complement strand
AGCAACGGCTTGACGTAGCTCCACGCTTGCAAGTACAATGCGTGAGTGACAGAACCGGCCAAACTTATGCCCGATACGGCGGTTGCTAGCCTGAGTGGGCTGGGCGACTGGCAGATGCTAGCCGCCAGTGTGCGCGGACGGGCGCACACCGCGAAGCAGGGCCAGCGCGAGGACAGCTTCCAGCTAACCTGCGCCGCTGGCTGGCACCTGCTGGCATTGGCAGATGGGGCTAGCCCCGTGCAGCTGCCGCTGCAGGGTAGCAATATCGCGGTGGCTGCCGCAATTAGCGAACTGGCCATTGCCCTCTGGGAGCAGCCCAACCCTGCTACCGTGTTCGACTGGCTGCCCGCCACGCTGGTGCGGGCCTGTAGCGCAGCTAGAGCCGCGTTGAACCGCGAGGCCGATCGCCGCAGCCTCAACGTCCGAAACCTCGACACCACCCTACTGCTGCTGGCCCATCATGCGGCTAGCAACCTGGTGGGCGCGGTGTGCGTAGGCGACGGCTTGGTTGCCGCGCTGATCGCCGATGGCCGCCACGCCCAGCTTTGCCCGATCAGCAACCCAATCCGTCACCTGACCAGCACCGACTCCGACTACTGGCGCACCTGCGTTTCGGTCTACAATATCTGGGAGTCGCCACCGCAACTTTTCATCCTCGCCAGCGACGGCATCGCCAACGATTATCCCCCCTATACCGACAAGCTGGGCGGCTTCCTCCGCGAACTCGACCGCATCGCGCACGGTGAAGCGGGCAGCGCTGCCTTGCGCGACCTGATCAGTTACGAAGCTGGCTCCGATGACGACCGCAGCGTGGCGGTGGTCCGCAGGTAAAAGGTAGAAGGTAGCATGAGGAGGCACATTATGCTCAAGAAGAAGGCTGCCACCGCGCTATTGCTTGGTGGAACTCTGGGGCTGGCCGCTTGGTTGGGGCGACGGCAGCTGTTGGGTCACGCTCTACGCCTACCACCGCCCCGCTATACTGTGGGGGTGGAGCAGGGTGTGATTACGGCTATGCCCGATGGGATTACGCTGGTCGCCGATCACTATTACCCACAGGTGGCGGGCGACTTCCCTACTATCCTACGGCGCACCCCCTACGGGCGCAACGCCAGCCTCAGTCCCATCGGCCTGTTCACTGCCTTTTGCGCCCAACTTTTCGCCGAGCGCGGCTACCATGTGCTGGTGCAGGACGTACGCGGGCGCGGCGAATCTGAAGGCAACTTCGCGCCGTTCGAGAACGAGACTGCCGATGGGCGGGCCACGCTCGACTGGCTACCTCGTCAGCCCTGGTTCAACGGCGCGTTGGGGTTGTGGGGCGAGAGCTACAACGGCTACACCCAGTGGGCAGTCACGCCGGACGCACCTGCCTATCTAAAGGCGCTGGTGCCTGCGATTAGCAGCTCGTTGGGCTACAGCTACGCCTACTCGCCCGATGGTGTGTTTTATCTTTATGGCCTACTGAACTGGATGACTATGCTTGAAGCATCCAAGCAGATGGGTCGCTGGCTGCTGGTTACTCTACGCGGCAAAACCAGGCCTAATGCGGAGCGGATGGTGGCCGCGTTTGCCCACTTGCCGGTTGGCGAAACTGACGAAGTGGCGTTGGGCTGGCCGGTGCCTTATTATCGCAACTGGCTAGCCCACCCGGATGCTAGCGACCCCTACTGGCAGGCGATGGACTATCGTGCCACCCTGCCTGAACTCGCCGCGCCGGTGCATCTGGTGGGCGGCTGGTACGACATCTTCCTCACCGAGATGCTGCGCGACTATACCGCACTGCAGGCAGCAGGCCGTAACCCTTATCTGACCATCGGCCCGTGGACGCACGGCCTGGATGCCACCTTCGAGAGCCTGCGCCAGGCGCTACCCTGGTTTGCCACCCACCTGAAGGGTGAACCCGCTGCCTTGCGCCCCCATCCTGTGCGTTATTATGTAATGGGTGCGGACGAGTGGCGCGAGGCGGATAGCTGGCCGCCTAGTACGCAAGCGACCCCTTACTTCCTGCATAGCAGCCGCCAGCTAACCACTGCCACGCCAGAGCCGCTTGCCCCGCCTGATGTTTATCGGTACAATCCAGCTGACCCCACCCCATCACTCGGTGGCCCGCTTATCACCCCACCGAATGGGGCGATGGACAACCGCACCCTCGAAGTGCGCCCCGATGTGCTATCCTACACCTCTGCACCACTAGCCGAGGATGTAGAGATAATTGGCGCGGTGGCTGCCACACTCTACGTCCAGTCTAGCCTGGCTGAGACTGATTTCTTCGTACGCCTCTGCGATGTCTTCCCCGATGGTCGCTCGATCAATATCTGCGACGGGTTGCAGCGCATCCGGCCTGGCGATGGCGATGTGCAACCCGACGGCAGCATACGCATCCAGGTGGATATGGCCCAGACCGCGATGCGCTTCTGCGCCGAACACCGCATCCGCATCCAGGTATCCAGCGGCGCACATCCCCGATTCAACCGCAATCTCGGCACCAGCGAACCAGTCGCCACCGCTACGCAAATGCGGGATGCGCGGCTGGCCGTCTATCACGATCAGGCTCACCCCTCATTGGTGTTGCTGCCGGTGGCAGAATGAAGAATGATGAGTGAAGAATGTAGACACTATCCTTGCACTTTATGCGTTGCAGCCTGAAGAGCATTCTATGGTTGGGCCGCTTTGGGGGCTGGGGGTTCAGCACCCCGCGGCTGAAATGTTACTATGCTGATCGTCTCCCTAACACTGCACTCATCCATATGCCTTGCACAAGGCAGGCAGGAGAGCGGTCGAGCCACATAGCTTGCGATTAGCCTGGTCACATTGCACCCTCTGGCGGCTGAACCCCAGACCCCCAGAGAGCGATCACCATAAGGAACAAATCGGCATGATGTAGGCGGCTGTTTGCTTAGATTGATGTCAATGGACGAGCGCAGCCCGCCCCTACCTCTGCTTCATTACCGGTTTTGGTGGTCAAAACTCATTAGGGGTGAACCGTTGTTCGACCTGCCTCAATCTAAAGAGGCACCACAGCTAACCTGTAACCCACCCTCCCAAATAGGGTTGTTGCAAAGTCGGCCAGGGCGCAATGAGATTGCGCCCCTACCAGCACAAACCCATGTAGGGGCGGTGATTTATCACGCTCAGGCAGCCAACCTTGCAACAGCCCCGCCCTCCCGAAGCACACGCTTGACAGCCCCGCGTAACGGTGATATACTGGCAGCAGCAACTATACATAACATCAGACTGAAGGAAGCCACCTTGCCCCTGAAGATACTGCATATCAGCGATGTTCACCTTGGTGTGGAGAAGTACGGTACGCTCGACCCCAGCACCGGACTCGGCAGCCGCCTCGGCGACTTCCTGCACTCGTTCGATCAGGCGGTGGATGCGGCGATTGCCGAAGAGTGCGATCTGATGGTGTTCGCTGGTGATGCCTACAAGACCCGCGACCCCAACCCCACCATCCAGCGCGAGTTTGCGCGGCGCATCCGTCGGCTCGGCCAGGCTGGTATCCACAGCTTCCTGCTGGTGGGCAACCATGACCTGCCACTTGCCTCAGCCCGCGCCCATACTATGGAGATCTTCGATACGCTCGGTGTGACTACCGTCACGGTTGCCCGCAAGATTGATACTTATATCGTGCCGACCCGCAAAGGCAATGTGCAGATTGTGGCGGTACCATGGGTTACGCCCCACACTCTGTTGACCAAAGACGAATACCGCCTGATCGGCATCGAACAGCTAAACCGCGTGATCGCCGAGAAGGTGGAAAACGTAATCGAAGCTGAGGCGGAGCGGCTCGACCCGACCATGCCCGCGATCTTCACCATGCACGGCACGGTGGCGGGGTCTGTCTACAGCAGCGAACGTGACATTATGCTGGGTAAGGACATCGTGGTTCACCGCGAGGCCCTGCAGAATCCAGCCTTCAGCTACGTCGCGCTCGGCCATATCCACAAGCATCAGGTGCTGCACGATGACCCCGCGATGGTCTACTGCGGTAGCCTGGAGCGGATTGACTTCGGCGAGGAGGGCGAACCCAAAGGCTACATCATCGCCGAGTTCGAGAAACGCAACAACCCTGACCCTGGCTACAATCATTACGTGGTCACTGCTGCCGATGCCCGCTTCATCGAAACCGATGCCCGCCGCTTCTTCACCCTGAAGGTGGAGGCGATGGTGGATAACCCCACCGAGGCGGCGCTAAGGTCGATTGATATCCATCGCAAGCAGTTGGAGGGGGCGATTGTGCGGGTCATCATCCACACCAGCGTGGAACACGCCCCCGCGCTACGCGATGCCGAGATCCACCGCGCCTTGCACGCTGCCGGGGTCAACTATCTGGCCTCGGTAACCCGTGATGTAGAGCGCGGCGATCGGATGCAGGGCCGCGACCGTCTGATCGGGGAGCTACCAACCCTTGATGCGCTGGAGCTTTACTTCAAAGATATGCGTAAGTTGCCAACCGCCCGCATAGGCCGTTTGCTAGAGTACGCTAAAGAGATTATTGGGGTGAGTGGGGCGACCGCCAGTGTCGCTGGCAATGACATGGCCCAGGATCGCGACGGCGCGGGCGAGTAGGACTTTAGTTTTGAGTTTTGAGTTTTGAGTTACGGGATCGGGGTGGCTTGGGCAAGGTTCGCCAAGAGAAAGACGGTTCGCCCCTACAAACTAGATCCGTTGCCCAATCAACCTGATTGAACTATTGCGCGTACAAAATAATTGCGCTATAATGTGACATAACCGCGATAAAACAGCCAGATGCGGCCATCTTAGGGAGAACACCTGCCCATGGCTAAGTTCAAATTGCAAGAGGCGTGCAACCGCGCCAAAGAAGCGCTGGAGCATGGCGACAGCGAACGGGCGATTGCAATGTGCCAGCACATCGTGCGCTACTATCCGCGCTGCGTCGAGGCTTACCGCCTGCTGGGCGAGGCGTACCTTGAGCGCGGTGGCACTGTGACCGCCGATAAGCTGTTCAGCTACGTGGTGCAGGCCGACCCTCAGAACGTGCTGGCCCACATCGGACGGGCAATCATACGTGAGGAGCGCGGCGATATTGACGCGGCCATCAACGAGTTCGAGCGAGCCTTCGAGATTGACCCCGCGATCAGCGAACTGCGCGAGGAGTTGCTACGCCTCTACACCAGTCGCTTTGGCAGCGAGGGGGCAAAGATCCGCACCAGTCGTGTCGGCCTGGCCCACCTATACGCCCGCGACTACCTCTTTCCCCAGGCAATCAACGAATACCACGATATCTTGCGTAGCGAACCGCGCCTCGATGTGCGCGTCGCCCTGGCCGTGACCCTGTGGCGGGCGGGCAACGATGCCGCCGCCGCTGATCTATGCAACGCCATCTTGCAGCAGGTGCCGAACAACCTGCAGGCTAACCTCATTCTCGGCCAGATCTGGCTGACCCAGGGGCAACGCGACGATGCCCTGGCCCTGTTCCGCCGCGCTATGGACCTGGACCCCGATAACACCTTGGCACGTAGCCTGTTCGAGAGCCGTGCCGGGCGTATCACCCTGCCACCTCTAACTTACTACGCCGCCGAGTTGCCGAAGTGGGATGGCAACGAACTGAGCGCCAGTAGTGAACTGCCTACTGGACTTAGCGAAGTGGTGGAGCTTGAGGAAGATGCGTTGCCTCCCCACCTGGTCGAGGCCGCTGCTGCTACTGGCGCGCCTGAGTCGGTAGCGCCGCCGATCGAGTTTACCGCCGCGCAGGTGGGTGAGCAGTTTGCCGCCATCGAGCGCGAGGCTGGCACCGAAGCAGGGCTTGACCAGACCCCCGATTGGCTGCTCTCTGCAGCACCCGCAGCGGAGACCGCCTACTCTGCAGCTGGGCAAGAGAACGCGCCCGTGGCCCCGCCAGAGCTGCAGCGCCAGCGGCTAGATCGCAGCGAGTTCTTGCAACGGCTTGCCAGCGCGGGACTGGGGAGCGCACCCGCCAGTGATCAGCCCACTTCAGTGACGGTTGATCTGCCTGCGGGTGAAATCCCTGACCCGGCTGCCGAGTCTGCCCTCGAACCGCTTGACGAGAACAGCACCGACTGGCTGGAGCAACTCGCCGCCCGCACTCGCTTTGATGCCGCTGCCCCGATGAGTAGCGCGGTGGATCAGCCCCAGCCCCGCGAACGTGGTTTCCTCGATGAATTGCTCGGCGAAGAGGAAGCGCCCGCAGCAGCGCAGCAACCGGGGTGGATGAACCCTGCCCCTGTGGAAAGCGAAGCGCCAGCCCAGACCGCGCCTGTTGCCAATAGCGATGGGGAAATAATCCCAGCAGCGACAACTGGCGATGCAGCCACCGCGATTGTCAGCGTTGTCAGCGAGGAAGCAACGGCGCAGCCAGAGGTTAGCGCATCCGCTGCCACGCCTTCGCGTCGCACCACCGGCCCGCTCCCTGACCTCGACGAAGAGCAGGTCGCTGCACCTGCTGAGGCAATCGCTGCGATGCCGATCCGAACGCAACCTTATAACCCCGATAGCCCGCTCGATATTCTCGGCCTCTTCCAGCTTGATGGGCCGGACCACCATGATGTTCACGCCGCGCCCACCGACCAACCACCAACTGTCCCGACTGAGCCACTTGCCGTCGGTTACAGCTCCGCCCCAGCGGCTGCTACCGCGCCGCCACCCACTATCTCCACTGCTGCCCCGTCAGCCACCACTTCAGAGGAGGATACTATGCCTGCCCCTAGTTATGCAGAAGATGATGAGCAAGGCCGCACCTTCGAGTTCGATTGGGACAAAGAAGGTCTGCCCGACTATCTCAAGGAATTCGCCCTGGGCGAAAACAGCAGTCTCGGCTCGCCGCCTGAACCAACCCCCGCCAGCCCGGCCCAGGCCGATGAGGGCCTGCCCTCGTGGTTGACCTCGACCTCGCCAGCCGCCGATACTGCGCCCACCCTAGCGCCTGCCGCATCCGCCGAGGGGCTACCCTCGTGGTTGAGCGCCGCGCCCGCACCACCGGAAGTAGCGGCTGCATCGACTACGCTGCCGCCCCCGCCGCCAGCCAACGCCGCCCTACTAGCGTCGGTATCCCCGGCCACGCCCACCGCTGCGCCCATCAGCCCCGCCTCCGGCCTTGACGACCTGGCTGGAATGCCCGACTGGTTGACCAGTGCGTCACCCGCCAACCAGCCCTTGCCCCAGCCTGAGCGGCAAAGCTCACCGCCCGGCCCCTCCAGCGATATTGATATGGATGGCCTACCCTCGTGGCTATCTACCGCTACCCCGTCCGCGCCCTCCGCTGCGGCTACTCCGTCAGCCCCGCCGCCGTCCACCCTTGCTCACGCCCCCAATCTGTCTGGCCTCGATAGTATGGACATGGATGGGCTGCCCTCGTGGCTGTCAAACGCTGCGCCCGCGCCAGAGATGCCCGCCGCCCTGTCGCCAACCCCGCCGCCTGCGCCAGCAATGGCAAGGGGTAACGATATGGCTGGCCTCGATAGTATGGATATGGACGGGCTGCCCTCGTGGCTGAACACCGCCGTGCCTGCATCCGTTGCCCCCCCCACGCCCACCGCATCTACCATGCCAGCCGCCCCAATGGGCAACGATCGGGCCGATCTGGACAGCATGGACATGGAGGGGCTACCCTCGTGGCTGACACCGACGCAATTGGCATCCGCTACCGCCAGCCAGCCTGCTGCTTCTGCCGATAGTCTCGACGATCTTGGCCTACCTTCGTGGCTAGCCGCTGAACCTGCCGCGCAAGCCACCCCGCTGCCTTCAATGCCTTCCAGCCTGCAGCCGTTTACCTTTGCCGATAGCGGTACGCCCATTACTACTGCAGCGGGCAATGCGGGTGGGCGGGCTTATGCTGCTCCGCTCGACGATCAACCCGCGCCACCCGCCGCCGCTGGCTTTGGCAACTTGCAACCGTTCAGCTTCGACGACATCCAGTTCACCCCCCCTGGTGGACAAGCGCCTAATGCGGCCATGTCTAGCATCCCCTCCTCGTCCTTCGATGTGGCCGCACCTGCTGACGACCTGGCCGACCTGGAGGATTTCGTCGATTTCCTCAAACCTACCACGCCCGCAGCCGCGCAATCGCCAATGGCTGGCATCCCCACCGACCTCAAGCCGTTCTCCTTCGACGATCTCGACCTGGGCGCGCCAGCGCAGCCGTTTGCCCCGCCGCCAAGTTCCTTCGATGCCGCACCGCGAGTGCAGCCCTTCTCGCTGGCCGACACTACGCCACCAGCTATGCCATCCGCGACTTCCACACCACCGCTAGCAGCGCAGGATTATGCGCTACCCGCCAGCCTCAAGCCTTTCTCGCTGGACGATTTCGACTTCGGCGCACCATCAACGGCTAGCTCCCAACCTGGCGGGTCTTCATCCCCAGCCGTCAGCGACTTTGGCACCATCGCTTCCCCGCCGCCTGCTGCGTCCGCTTTCCCGCCACAAGAGGCTTTCGGCATCCCTACCGACCTCAAGCCCTTCTCCTTCGATGACTTCGACAACCTCGCTGCCCCCCTGCCCGAGCAATCTGCCTACACCCCTGCCAGCATCCCACCCACGCCGCCGACCACCGACCTTGCCGACTACCGCTTGCCCGCCGACCTGCGCCCCTTCGCGTTGGAGAGCGGCAGCGGCGCAGCAGGCCAGAGCGCCAGCACCGAGTTCGACTTTGCTCCCTTCAACTTCGACGATCTGATGCAAGATTCGCCGCCACCGCAGTCCGCCAGCGGCGCTGCCACCCTCTCGATGGCCGACCTGGGCCTGGCCGACACCACCCCGTCCCGTTCTGGCGAACGCCCCTCGTTGCTTGAATCTGATTTTGAAGAGCCTAGCAACGTCGATGTGCGGGGCTTTAGCTGGCAGCAGTCGGCCAACCGTGAACCGACCGCCCCCCTAGTTACAGCCAGCGCCGAAGATGAAGGCGGTTCGATGTTTGCCAAGCTGCGCCGCCGTAAGGAAGAGCTTGAGCGCAATGAACCCAGCGCCGATGAGCCGGTTTCCGACGTGCCACCCGTAGGCGCACCGTTGAGCGCGGAAGAGCGTAACGAACTGGCAATGATGAACTGGCCGATGGAGTTGCAGGACATGGACGCTGCGCCTACCGCCCAGGTTAGCGAACCTTTGGCGCAGGTTACGCCAGAGGCAGCGATGCCCGCTGAACCGATTAGCCCGCCTGTCACTGACTACGCGATCGGCGCGGCCCCCGCCCAACCTGCCAACCAGCTTGAGACCCAGGCGGCAGGCGGCGATGAGTTCGACCTGTCCGGCCTCGACCTCAGCCCCGAAGAGCGGGCCTACCTATTGGGTGAGGACCTGCCCATCTCCGGACTCGAAGCGGTGCGCCATATGCAGGAGCAAGTGGGCAGCGGCGATTACCTGGTGGAGCAGCCAAGCGCTCCCCGCGATTACCTGATCGAGCAGCCAGGCGCTCCCAGCGAGGAGCAGTTGGAGGCTGCGGTCGAACGCGACTTCGTACAACCGCTAGCCGAGCCGCAAGCTGCCTCCAGCGAACCGCTGGCCGCCTCGATTGAACGCGACTTCGTAATGCCCATCGCCGAGCAGCAAGCCACGCCCACGCCGGAGTATCAACCAGCGGCAAGCAGCGATGCGGGGGTTACCTCCTTCGCCGATCAGATCCGCGACGCGCTAGATCGGGTTGGCAGCGGCCCTGTCTATACCTCGCCCGCCGCTGACATGGAGATGGCAGCAACCCCCGCTGCAGAAGCGGAAGCGCCTTCGTCTGAAGAACCAACCACGACGAGCAGCCGCGAACGCTGGGTCGACTTCCTCGCCAGCCCGCCGCGCCCGCCCATCGAAATCCCCACCCCAGAGCCGAGTGCCGCGCAAGCGGAGGCCGAGCCGGAGTTCACCGATATGTACGCGACCCCTGCTGAGGAGCAAGGCGACATCTCCTTCGAGCCGCCCGCTGCTACAACCGCCATCGAACAAGCGCCCACCGTGGAGTCTGAGGCGGTCGAGGCCGATTACATGGTCAGCGACGAGCAGCCCGTGGCCGCCGTTGAGACGAGTAGCAATGTGCGTCCTAGCATCGAACCAGCTCCGACCTACGTGCCACCTGCACTGCCCACCGTCCAGCCCTCCAGCTACGTCTCGCCCGCTGCGCCGGTGGTGCCGCCGAGCGCCTACGTGCCACCCGCCCGCCCGCTCTACATGGACAGCCGTCCGGCTCCCGCTACGCTGCCCCCCACTCAGCCCTCAGCCGAGATGGGCGGGGAAGTGAGCGCGTCCGCCGCACCACAGTCTGCCGAGGAAGCGCTGATCGAGCAAATCACCCCGATCGAACCTACCCGCCCCACGCCTGCGCTGCGCCCCTCCAAGCCCAGTTATGCACCGACCCTGCCCGCCGACGACCTCAACAGCGTCAGCGCGCTACGCAGCTTCGTGGATACCAACCGCAACGACGTTACTGCCCGCCTGGTGTTGGCCCGCGCCTACGAGAATAATGAGGACTACGACAACGCCCTGGAGCAGTATCGCCTGATCGTCAAGAGCAAGTCAGTGCCTGCTGCGGTGCTTGAGGATGTGGTCAGCAGCCTGCAAGATATGCTCACCATCGAAGACGTAGGCAACAACCCGCGCGCCCATCGGGTACTTGGCGATGCTTACATGAAACAGGGCTTGTTCCAGCACGCGATCAGCCAGTACAACTGGCTATTGAGTAAATAATCGGAGGGAGAGGAGCCGCTAGTGAGAAAAATAGTCGAGGACCTGATCCGCATTGATGGCGTGATCGGCGCGTTGCTGGTGGGCAAGGACGGACTGGTGGTTGCCAGCACCCTGCTGGAGGAGGATGATGCCGAGGTACTGGGCGCGATGGCCGCCGCGATGTATGGCACACTCGCCAAAGCCTGTGAGCGCATTGGCGTGGGCGGCCTCGTCAACTCGATCGTCGAAGCCAACGAGGGTACCATTCAACTGATGGAGGCCGAAGACCTGCTCCTGGTGGTCATCACCGAGCGCAAGGTCAACATCGGCTACGTCAAGATCGAGATGCGCCGCGCCTCCAAGCGCATCCGCGAGGCCATACCGCTCTAATCGCCTGTCATCATCCTCCAATCAGCTACCCCATCGAGCCAGCGGCAGTATCAGTGCCGCTGGCTTGGCGTGATCGGATGCGTTTCGAGCGTATGGGCCGGGTGATGGCCCGCCCTGGTAGCGGCGCGAAAACGGAACAGCCAACGGACTGTTCAGCGGACAAACGGACAAGCGGACAAACGGAAGGGTTCAACCGAATCGTAGGGGCCGGGCGGTGGCCCGTCCTGTTGCGGATGGCACGGCCATCGGCATCGTGGTATAATGCGGCAAAGGCAACGTAGGGTGAAAGGCAGAAAAGCGGAATGAAAGACAGGCCGAAGGCAACCCCTAGATCAAAGATGAGCAAACTGGATCTGTTCCTCGACGCTGTTATTCTGATTGGGGTGTTTGGTATGGCCTACGCCTTCTTTGTCACATCTGATCACGCTCTCCTAGTTCCTTTCCTCACGGTTACAATTGTCGGACTAATCGTATCTTGCACCATCAAGGTGCAGCAGAGTAGCCGTATGGCTCGCCTGTACTATATATTTGAGGCCATGAGCCTCACTGCCGTGCTGATCATCATAATGGCGCAAGTTTCCTCAATGAGTTCTGATCTAAAGACTACGATTACCATGGTTGGCGCAGTAGTTTCTATTGTCAGTGTACTACTTGCATTTGTTCCCTATGTATCAATGCGGCAAAGTAGTAAGCCCTCCACTAACCAGGAGCAGCTCGGCACGACCAAAGCCGACCAATTCTACGCCGAGCAGCTCAAATCCGACAACGTAAAGGAGCAAAGATGAGCAATCCCAACCCTGAGCCAGGCGGCTGTCCCTGCGGCGAACACCACGCGGGTGACATCAGCCACGCGCAGATAATTTCTGCGCTGCGTACCAATCTCGTCGGGCTAAACGCGCAGGTGCATGGCCTCAGCGAAGCAATGCTGACCAGTGCAGCGCCAGATGGTGGTTGGAGCATCAAGCAGAACATCGACCATATAGCTGCGGTTAGTGGCACGTTCGCTGATCGGGTCAGTTTGATACTAAATGAGCAGCGTCCCTCGCTGCCTCGCGCTAATCGTGGCGACGAAGCTGCCGCCAATAACCGCGATATTAGCGAGCTGCTGCACGAATATGCTATCAACGAGGCGCGGCTTGCCAACATACTGATTACTCTGGACGACGCGCAGTGGCAGCGGGTTGGTCTCGCCAGTTCAACCGACCGTAGCCAGTATGAGTTTCAGGTTGATGCCGCGCTTGTTCACCTTATCGATCATGACCAGCAGCATCTAGCCGAGATTAAGCGGCTGCGAGAGGCGTATGGCCCAGCGCAGCCACTGAGCGGCTGCGTCTGCGGCCTGCACCACGCGGGCGACATCCGCCACGCGCAGATAATCGCCGAACTGCGCTCCCGCCCCTGCGAACTGGCTGCGATGCTGCAAGGGTTGGATGAGGCGACCCTGACCCGCGCCGCACCCAACGGTGGTTGGAGCCTTAAGCAACTGGTCGGCCACCTGCGCGACGGTGCGGCCACCTACCTTGAGCGCACCGAGCTGATGCTACACGAAGACAACCCCACCATGCCGCGCATGGATCGCGCTGACGAGCCATTCTACAACCGCAACGATCTCGGCCAGATGCTACAGGAGCTAGCCGCCAGCGACGAACGCTTCGCCCAATTGCTGGAAAGCCTCACCCCGATGCAGTGGCAGCGCAGCGGCGTGCGTAAGTCCGCAGAGAGCGAAGCGCGGCTGGTGGTGGACGACACGGCGGTGCATCACGTCGACCACGAGCGCGAACATATCGCCGAAATCAGCAAGCTGCTGGGCTAATACCAATTCGCCGAGCAGAGAGTGGATTATCCGTGGGGGCGCAGATTTATCGCGCCCCTCGATTTTCTACTTGCCGATGCAGAACTTGCTGAAGATTTGATCCAGCAGATCCTCGCCCACCGTTTCGCCAGTAATCTCGCCCAGAGCATTGAGCGCGGCGCGAATATCCACCGCTAGCAGATCGGGCGGCACGCTGCCTACCGCTGCTTGCGCCGTCACGATGCTTTCCGCCGCCCTCGCCAGCGCGTCACGGTGGCGGGCGCTGGTTACTAGCGGCGCATTTGCGGCCAGCGGCTGCGTTCCACCCAGTGCGGCAGCAACAATTGCCCGCTCCAGTGCGGTGGTATCGCCAGTCAACGCAGCGGTATATGCTAGCGGCACATCAGGCAACATATCGCGCAAGTTATGCTCGTCAAGTTGAGTTGGCAAGTCGCTCTTGTTCAGCGCAATAATCAGCCTTTGCTCGACTCCCGCCTCGCGGAGCGTTGCAATCACCTCATGGTCGGCCTCAGTGAGCGGTTGCGAAGCGTCCAGCGTCAGTAGAACCAGGTCGGCGCTTGCCAGGGCGCGGCGGCTGCGTTCGATGCCGATCTGCTCCACCATATCGGTAGCGCCTGCGTTCAGGCCAGCGGTGTCAATCAGCGCGACAGGGATACCGGCGATCGACGCGCTCTCCTCCACTGTATCCCGCGTGGTGCCAGCGATGGGCGTGACGATCGCCCGCTCCACCCCCAACAGGGCGTTGAGCAGACTGCTCTTGCCTACGTTGGGCCGCCCTACGATGGCGCAGCGCAACCCCTGGCGGTAGATAATGCCCGCCCTGGCGCTATCGAGTAGCCGCACCACGATTGCCGCTGCCTGGGCAAGCTGGGGCTGCACGTTGGGGGCAGGTACATCGTCTTCGGGGAAGTCGAGGCTGGCTTCGATATGGGCGAGGGCAGCCAGTAGCAGCGCCCGCGCCGCCCGCACCTCGTCGCTAAGTCGCCCGCCTAGTTGCCCCAACGCGGCATCGAGCGCGGGACGAGTCTGCGCGGTGATGATATCCAGCACCGCCTCGGCCTGGGTCAGATCCAGTCGCCCGTTGACGAACGCCCGCAAGGTGAACTCGCCCGCCTCGGCGGATCGCGCCCCTGCCCGCAACACCGCCTGCAAGATGCGCTGCATATTCGCCGCGCCGCCATGCCCACTTATCTCCACCACATCCTCGCGGGTGTAGCTGCGCGGCGCTTGCATCCAAGCGACCATCACCTCATCGATAAGCGTGCCGTCGGCATCGTGCAGATGGCCGTAGTGCAGGGTGTGCGACTTTAGCGCTGCGCCATCAGCCAGCAACCGCTCGGCGATCGGCCTTGCCTGCGGCCCGCTGAGGCGCACCACGCCAATACCCCCCTCGCCAGGCGGGGTGGATATCGCGGCTATGGTGTCGGTGGTGTACATGGGTTATAGCTTCTCTAGGATCCGTGGTGGTTTGAATCGCGGAAAAACGCGGAGTAGCGCGGAAAACGCGGAATGATGTTTGCAGTTTCGGTAATGCTATTATATCATCGTTGGCTGAAAGCAAGAAAGCTGGTGTAGGGGCGAATCGCATACGCCCCTTTGCCAACATCAATGTCAATCGATAGTGCAAATGTTGGTGTGGGGCATTTGGGTTGCCAACGATGTTTTGTCAGGGCGTATGCGATTCGCC
>JANXYP010000040.1 GCA_025355955.1 Chloroflexota bacterium | reverse complement strand
GCCAGAACCCGCCACGTCCTCGATGACGTTGTAGAAGATACTTCCTACAGGTACATCGGGGTAGTTGTAGACGTTAGGGGCGAGCGGGGGCTGACCGCCCTGGGTAGCGGGCGGCCCGTACCGCTTGCCGCTGACCGCCTGGCTGGCGCTGTTCTGGATGCTGGCCGGCTGGGCGTTACTACCGCTGCCGCTGCTGTGGCCGCGCGCCACGGGCTGGGCCGACACAGATGCTGCGGGCTGCGGCGCTAGCGCGCCGAAGGCCAGCCCTACTAGCAGCGTCCCAATTATGAGGATGCTAAGCGCGGCGCTGATGACCGTCATTCTTTTCTTCACTGTGTATTCCTTCCCATGCGGCGGGGGTTGTTTCCCCCGCTAAAACAAAAGACGGCTCGACCTCAGCAGCCTCCAGGGCTACTGCGATCGAGCCGTCTCTATGGACGAAGCGACTAATATAGTCGCCAGGCGCGGGTGTCATGCACCGGCGCGCTCAGGTATTTGGTTGGGGTGGTAGGCCGCTTCAGACGAGCGGCCTGATGGTCAGCCGCTATCCAGCAGGCTGCTATGGCAAGCGCCACTGCTTGCTGGCGGGGTGGGATACTTGATTGCGGTGGGCGGGATGCCGCGCCAGTCGCGGTTGGCATTTGCCGCATCGCGCCGCGCCTTATTTATGTCGTTTGGGCTAGAGGTTCTGGCGTGCCACTCGTTGACGAAGCCGCAGTTAATGCAGCTCTCCACGTCGGTGGGTGGCCCTTGCAGCTTGCGCCGGGCAATTGGTTCACCGGCCAGGCCGAGCAGCACCAGCCAGCCTGGCACGAGCAAAAGCCAGGGTTTACTACACTTCACGCAGAAGCGTACCTCGCCGCTGGTGACGCTCCCACCCGCCGGTAGGCAAAGCGTAGTCGGGCTGACAGTTGGTTGTTGAGTTGTGAAGTGCGCTTGAGGCATAGCTTGTCTCCGAAAGTGACTATTTGCTTACCGCCGTGGGTGTGGCGCAAGCAGTGGGCGCGGCGCGGCAGATGTTCGGCGTGAACTACCTCACCGTAAACGGTGAGGCATCGCGCTTTGAGCGAACTCATCACGCAAGCTAGTTCCTAGCTTATAGATGACGCGAGCCGCTTCTTCGTCACGGTCACGTTCGGCCCCACACGCGCAGGAGTGCCAACGCTCAGATAGTTCCTTGCGTTTAACCGCACCACAATCGCTACACGTCTGGCTGGTGTAACGGGGATTTACCTTCAGCACTAGCTTACCGGCCCATTCTGCCTTGCGTACTAGCATCTCAAGGAATGTTCTCCAACCAGCATCGGATATTGATTTGTTCAGTCCAGCTTTGGCCGCTGCGCCGTTGGGTAGGTACTCGGGTTCACCAATCGAGGTATCACCCCGCTTTGGCTTAGGCGCACGAACCAGGTTCTTGATTGCCAGATCCTCAACATGGATGGCATCGTATTCCCGAACCAGACGGTAAGAGACGGTATGCTGAAAGTTGCGCCGCTGATTGGCAATCTTACGGTGCAGGGCAGCCACTTGCTTACGCACCTTGTCGCGGCGAACCGAGCCACGAACACAGCGACTAAGTTGTTGCTGCCTTACAATGAGCTTGTCTGCCGCCATTCGCAGGAAGCGGGGATTGGCGATCTGCTCCCCGCTCGAGAGCGTAGCGAACTTCTCCAAGCCCATGTCCAACCCTACCTCCTTGACGATGTTAACCGCAGCAACCTCAACGTCTTGTACGCAGCTAAACATCACGTACCAATGTTCGCCTTCCCGCTTGATGGTCAAGGTCTTGACCTTGCCCTCGATGGGGCGATGCAACTTAATCCTGAGCGTGCCAATCTTGCTGAGAGTGAGGATGTTGCCTTCCAGCTTCCAACCCGCCGCATCAGGATAAGTAAAGCTGCTGAAGCGATTACGGCCCGCATAGCGCGGAAAGCCTGGCGTTTCACCACGCTTTACCCGACGAAAGAACGACTGGAACGCTTTATCCAAACGGCGCAGCGTATCTTGCAGCACGTGGCTGCCAATCTCCGCATATTCGGGGAGTGCCGCTTTAATCTCAGGCAACTGATTAGCCTGGTCATAATAGTTGATGCTAACGCTGCGCATTGTGTAAGCCATGCGTCGCTCAGTCAGAGCATCGTTGTATAGGGTACGCAGCTTCCACAGCACCCAGTC
>JANXYP010000036.1 GCA_025355955.1 Chloroflexota bacterium | reverse complement strand
TAAGCACACAGGAGAAGCACTGATGGATTATTGGAATACAGACTCGGGCTGGAGCATGGGCAGCAGCGAACCGGCCACCGCGTCAGGCGGCAGTGTCCTCGCTATCGTCTTCGGCGATAGCCTGAACGCGGGCAAGGCGTTGCTCGCCAGCGCCCGCCAGATAGCCGACGAACTTGGTAGCAGCGTCAGTGTGGCCCTGTTCGATGGCGACGAGGCGGCGGGCAACGAACTGGTCAAGGCGGGCGCGGACAGTGTTTATCTGATCGCTAGCCAGCCTGACAGCCTGCTGAGTGGCTTTCAATATGCGGTGGGCAAACTGATGGGGGAAGACCTTGGCGGATACGCACCCAATGTTATCATGCTTACTAGCGGTCAGCGCGGGGATGCGCTAGCAGGGATGCTAGCCAGCAATCTAGCTGGTACGCTGGTAGTTGGCGCAAACGCGCTAGCGGTGGATTACAGCGATCAATCGCTGATCGCTACCCAGCCAGTCTATGGCGGCGCAGCGATCGCAAGCTGGAAGCTAGCAGGCAAGCCCCAGGTTGTCACCCTCCGCCCCGGCACTGCCAGCCCTATATTTGATAAGAATCGTAGCGGCAAGGTCGAAACATCCAGTATTGTAGTGCCAAACGGTTTGCTCGAAATCAGCATCAGCAAGAGCGACAGCCCGGCCCTAACCCCAGAGCTAAACCACGCCAGCGTCATTGTCGCGGGCGGGCGCGGCGCAGGTGCGGAGGGGTTCAAGCTGATCGGCGAACTGGCTGCCCTGCTGGGTGGCGTAGTCGGCGCAACCAAGTCAGCGGTGCGCGCTGGTTGGGCTGCACCAGCGCAACAGATCGGGATGCTCGGCGCGACGGTCAAGCCTCGCCTATACATCGCGGCTGGCATCAGCGGCACCCCCGAACACCTGATGGGCATCACTGAAGGCGCGACCATCGTCGCAATCAACCGCGACTCCAGAGCGCCCATCTTCGCCCTGGCCGACTACGGCATTGTCGGCGACCTGCACGAAGCCCTACCCGCCTTCATAGCACGGCTGACGAAAACACAGGTTTGAGTTTTGAATTTTAGGTTGTAGGGACGTGATGAATCACGCCTTGCTGAAGCGCATCAACGCCTGGCGAAAGCAGAACGCAAAAAGCCCCCAGCGGGAGTTGGGGGAGAAATCTCGCCCTACATCAATGCTAATTGAAAACGATAGGCGGCATCATGGAGCAGCATTCAGCACTCAGCACTCAGCACTCAGCACTTCTACCCGGTCTGCGCGTCGGCCACCACACCGACGAGCAGCGTGGCACCGGCTGCACCGTGGTGTTGTGTGAAGAGGGCGCGATAGTCGGCGTGGATGTGCGCGGCGGTGCGCCCGGCACCCGCGAGACCGACGCGCTGCACCCCGCCAACCTGGTAGACATCGCCCACGCCATCGTGCTTACCGGCGGCAGCGCCTTCGGCCTGGCCGCCGCTGATGGAGTGATGCGCTACCTGCACGAGCGACTACGCGGTTACGCCTTCAATCCTGATACTGATGCCGCATTGCGCGTGCCGATCGTGTCGGCAGCCGTCATCTACGACCTCAGCTACAAGGATGCCGCCTGGCCGACTGCTGACGATGGCTACGCTGCCTGCTTGCGGGCCACCGACGCAGGGTTCGAGACTGGCAGCGTTGGCGCTGGCACGGGCGCAACGGTTGGCAAGCTGCAAGGGATGGCTGCCGCAACCAAGGGCGGCCTGGGCAGCGCGGCCATCAGCTTGCCGGATGGCAGCGTTGTCGCCGCCCTAATTGTGGTCAACGCCTTCGGCGATGTACGCGACGCGCAGGGGCGCATCATCGCTGGCTCCCGTGCCGCTGATGGCAGCTTTGTGGATACTGTAGCCGCGCTGTCCACCACCCCGCTGCTACGCGCCGCCACTGGCGGCAATACCACAATTGGCATAGTCGCCACCAACGTGCCGCTCACCCGCGAGGCGGCCACTGCGATTGCGCGCATGGCCCACGACGGTCTCAGCCGCGCCATCCACCCCTGCCACACCCTGCTTGACGGCGATACTATCTTCGCCATCGGCAGCGGCGGGCGTGGCGAGATTGGCCCTGTCGCGGTCAGCCAGCTAGGCGCGCTGGCTGCTGAAGCCACCGCCCGCGCCATCCGCTCAATCTGGTCCTAACCAAAGCCCCGCCCCAACCCCTCCCCTGAAGGGGGAGGCTGGGAGGGGGAGTTCATCAAGCGTGCGCCACCCACCCTAGCCGCTCCCCGATGGGGAGGCTGGGAGGGGAGTTCATCAAGAGCGCACGCCACCCACCCCAACCCCTCCCATAGGGAGGGGAATAGTTGAAACCTTCATAATCTGCATTCTACATTCACCAGAGGGAGAAAGCAAGTGACCACCATGACCCGCCCCGTCAGCGCCGACCGGGCTACTGCTACGCTTGATTACATCTGGCTACGCCACTACGAGCCGGGTGTCCGCTCAACCCTCGATTACCCACTCGTGCCGCTGCATGGCTTGCTGGAGGCTACTGCTGATCGCACCCCGCAGGCAACCGCCACCGAGTTCTACGGCGCACACCTTACCTATGCAGAGCTTAACCGCCAGGCAGATGCCTTCTGCGCCTATCTACAATCCCTGGGCGTGCAGAAGGGCGACCGCATCGCGGTGGTGCTGCCCAACTCACCCCAGTTCATCATCGCCTACTATGGCGCGTTGAAGGCGGGCGCGATCGTGGTGCCTACTAATCCCCTCTACGTTCCCCGCGAACTTGAGCAGCAATTCAACGATGCCGGAGTAGAAACGGTGATCTGCCTCAGCCATCCGGTCTGGCCTCGCGTTGACGAGATCCGCGCCAGCACTGCGGTCAAGAACGTGATCGTCACCCACATCAATGATTACTTCCCCTTGCACCTTCGTACCCTCTACCCGATCAAGGCCAAGACCGAGCATACCTGGAGCGATTACAAGCACGACCCCGCCAACGGTGTCCACGCTTTCAGCCATGCAGTCAACCATAGCCTGCAGCGCAAGCCGGTGGCGATGCAACCCGACGACCTTGCCCTGCTGCAATACACCGGCGGTACTACCGGCACGCCGAAGGGCGCGATGCTCACCCACCACAACCTGGTTGCCAACACGGTGCAGGTCAATGAGTGGTTTACCACCGACGATGCCAAGAACGGCAAGGCGATTTTCTTTGCGGTCACACCCTTCTTCCACGTCTATGGCATGACTGTTGTCATGTCGCACGCGCTTTACTGCGGTGCCAAGCTGCTACTGCAACCCCGCTGGGTAACCGAGGACGTGCTTCAGGCCATCGAGCGCGGCCACCCCACCATTTTCAGCGGCGTGCCGACCATGTACATCGCGATCAACAACACGCCCGACATCGACCAGCGCGATCTGGGCAGCATCAAAGCTTGCATCAGCGGCGCGGCTCCGCTGCCCATCGATGTAGCCGAGGAGTTCGAGCGGCTAACCGGCGGGCGGCTGGTGGAAGGTTACGGGCTGACCGAGGCTGCGCCGGTAACGCACTGCAACCCGATGTACGGCCAGCGCAAGGCGGGCAGTATCGGTGTGCCGTTTCCCGATGTCGAGGCCAAGATAGTCGACCCCAACAGCCACGCCGACTTGCCCCAGGGCGAGATTGGCGAACTGGCGATCCGCGCCCCCCAGGTGATGAAGGGCTACTGGCAGCGCCCCGAAGAGAGCGCCAACGTGCTGTCGCCCGACGGTTGGCTCTACACCGGCGATCTCGCCCACATGGACGATGAGGGTTATTTCTACATTGTGGACCGTAAAAAGGATATGATCATCGCCGGTGGCTATAACATCTACCCCCGCGATGTAGAGGAGGTGTTGTACCAGCACCCGGCGGTGCAAGAAGCGGTGGTCGCTGGCATCCCGGACCGCTATCGTGGCGAGACGGTCAAAGCCTATATCGTGCTAAAGGACGAGCAGCACGCTACCGCCGACGAGATCATCGCTTTCTGCCGCGCCCGCCTGGCCGCCTACAAGGTTCCCCATCTGGTGGAGTTCCGCGCCAGCCTGCCCAAGACCCTGATCGGTAAGTTTCTGCGCCGCCAACTGGTCGAGGAGGATACCCAAAAGCTCCACGCCGCGCAACATCCCACCGTCGAAACGCCACCCATCGAGGATACCGCCGATGCGCTGGTTGATGCGATGCCTGCGGAGTAAGCTGAACCATGAGCAGAACCTCTGCTTACCATCTTGAACAAGTGTGTGGTTGGGAGATGGCGACCCTTCGCCAAGTTACCGGGGGTCGGGGCGCAGCCCGATCGGTGCAGAGTTACCAGTGCTGCGCTTATGAACATTGCAGCCGCCCATTGTTGAGAGGCGGTAACAGGTATCCATATCTGGAATATACGTTGAAGATGGGGAAGGTGGCGCAGGAAACAGATCCACCCCTCGGCGATTGTGTTCAGGGCGGCGAGGAGGTGAACTCTAGTTCCGATAGGCATTAATAGCATTGCACGGATCGGGCTGCGCCCCAGCCCCCGGTAACTTGGCGGCACGCCACCATACCCAACCATTACTACCTTGCTGCCAACTCACGAGGCTGGCACTCCAATTACCAATTATGTTGGCACGCTTGCCGCCTCGCAAGCTGGCATTGCCCCCGCTCATGTGCGTCGGTTTAGGCTGGCAAATACTGCTGAGGGCGGACGAAGGTTCGCTCTCTTATTTTGTATAATAGCGCTACTTGGCGGGCAATGCTATATTATCTGGTGGGATGGGAAATGACTGAGCAACCAACAGGTGAACAAGCTGCACCCGCCGATGAGCAAGAAGGCAACTGGTATGTCGCCACCCTCATCGTCCGCATCCGCGTTGAAGGCCACAACCAGCGCGAGTGGACCTGCGACGAGCAGATTCACATTCTGCTTGCCCCCAATGAGGAAGCCGCATACCAGAAGGCAATGCAAATCGGTAAGCAGGAAGAGCAGTCATACCCGAACAGCGATGGGAAGATTGTCCACTGGGAGTTCCTCGGTCTGGAAGACCTGGCCGAGATGTGGGGGCCACCGACTGATGGCGCAGAGATTAGAAGCCATTTGTTTGACAGCAGGAATCCGCTGAGGTCTGTGCATCGCAAGGAAGATATGCAAGTATTTCGTCACCAGCGCCTCCGCAAGAGCAAGCGCAAGGTGTTCGACATTATCAATGAGATGGACGCAGCGCATCGGATGCAATCGGGCCACAAGCAGCCAGAAGATTAGTGCTAGCACGCTGCTCGATGGGCTAAGGCGTAGTCACACCCTGGTACACAATCTGGGCCATCTCGTCGCGGCGCACATCAAGGTTGGGCGCAAAGTGGGTTGCATCCACACCCCTGACGATGCCGTGCGCCGCTGCCGTCTCGATGTACTGATAGGCGAAGTTGTTGGGTGGCACATCGACAAATGTCGGCGTACCAGGCGTGATTAGCGAATAGGCAGCGGCCTTGACTACCAGCCTGACGACCTCGGCGCGGGTGATTGGCTGGTTGGGCAGGTAGCAAGGGTAGGCCGCCCCGGCTGTGGTACACTGCGCCGCGCTATAGCCGCTGAGGATGCCGAGGGTGTGTCCAGTCTCGATGTAGGGGTAAGCAAAGTAGGTGGGCGGCACATCGCTGAAGGTGGGGGTTGTAGGGGTGAGCAGCGGTAGGCCGAACCCCTTGACTATCAATCTGGCGAACTGCCCCCGCGGGGCGACAGCAGCGGGCTGGTAATGCGTCGCATCCGTGCCTGAGATCGCAGCGCGACAGTAGAGCGCCGCAATCGCGCCGCTAAAGACGTTACCTGTGATGTCTACGAATGGGTTGGCGCAGCTAGTTGGCGACGGCGCCGGAGCAGGTTCGCTGCCTATTACCAGCAGCATCACCACTCCATGCGACGGGACGGTAGCAGAGTAGCTGTTGGTATAGCTGCCCAGATTGGCGTGCGCCCACAAATCGCGCACGGTCGCGCTGCCTGCGCTCAACCCGATATTAGTCCAGTTTACGCTAATCGTGGTGGTAATGCTTGTGCGGTTGAACAACGCGACTGCCCGCTGCCCGGCTATCTGCAACTGCTTGGCCCAAACCTGCCGCCCTTGCCCATCATCGCGGGCAACCGCCCCCTGCTTGCCTGCGGCATCCTGATCAACCGCAATTACCTCGGCGTTAGTCAGCGTATCCCTGGTAGCTGCCGACATATTGGTAAGGTCGTTACCAGCAATCAGCGGCGCGGCCATAATTGCCCACAGGCTGAAGTGAGCGCGGTATTCCGTATCGCTCATCCCTCCGTTGCCCACCTCCAGCATATCGGGATCGTTCCAACCACCCGCGCCTGCTGATGCGGCGTGCTGATTGTTTGCATCCAGATTTAGCAGCATACTGGCCCAATTGTCGCTGATGTCGGGCGTAGTGCGCCACAGGTTGCCGAGCCACGGCCCCCAGTCCCAGGGCGCTTGCTGACCCCAGTTGCAGATGCTGAACACCATCGGTCGTGCAGCATTGTTCAGCGCGTCACGCATGGTGACGTAAAGTTGTGCCGCGCTCTTGCCCAGCCCCGAAGTATGACACCAGTCAACCTTGACGTAATCCACGCCCCAGGCGGCGAAGGTGTTGGCATCCTGAACCTCATGCCCATAGCTGCCCGGCAGATTGAAGCAGGTTTCGGTGCCAATGTCGGTGTAGATACCCAGTTTCAGACCTTTGCTATGAACGTAAGCGGCTACCGCCGCGATACCATCAGGAAACCGGCTAGAGTCGGCGACAAGGTTGCCAGCGCCGTCGCGATTCGCCGCTTCCCAGCAGTCGTCAATGTTCACATACTGGTAGCCCACATTTTGCATTCCGCTGCTGACCATCGCATCGGCCTGCGCCTTCATCAGCGCCTCGGTCGGGTTGCAGGGGTAGTGGTTATAGGTATCCCAACCGAGCGGCGGAGTCCGCGCCAGGCCGTTGTTTAGCGCCAATGCGGGTTTTGCTGCACCCCCTAGAACCAACCACGCACAAAGGAGCAAGCCTGCGGCGCAAGCTGCGAGTGCTGGAACAATAAAAGGCGCACCAATGCGGTACGCCCCCAAGCTATGATGTTCTCCCCTCCCGCCGGGAGGGGCAGGGGGTGGGTCCGTGTACCGCGACTCGCACCCTCCCCAACCCTTCCCACTGGGAGGGGAAATTACACTCCCAACATCATAACTTTGTTTAAGCATTACTCATCCCTCGACCGTAAAGCACGGTATCCGCTTCCTCACTGCGTCCACTTCGCCTAGTTCCAGCGTTGCGGTCAGTATCTCCTCGCCCTCGCCGCCCTCAGCCAGCACCCGCCCCCAGGGGTCGATGATCAGCGAGTGGCCGAAGAAGACGCTGTTAGGGTCGCTGCCCACGCGGTTGCAGGCAACCACGAAGCACTGATCCTCGATCGCCCGCGCAATCAGCAAGGTGCGCCAGTGTTCCAGGCGAGGGTTGGGCCACTCCGCCGGTACCCAGAGAATGCGTGCGCCCGCTACTGCCTGGCGGCGGGCAATTTCGGGGAAGCGCAGGTCGAAGCAGATGAACGTTCCCCACTTGCCGTACTCGGTATCGGCCAACCCTGCATCGTCGCCAGGGGTCATCCATATATGCTCGTCCATGAGGGGAAAGAGGTGGCGCTTGCGATAGCGGGTCAGCAACGCACCGTCGGGGCCGATTATATAGGTGACGTTGTAGACCTTGCCATCGGCTTCGCGTTCAGCAATACTACCCCCACCGATGTAAAGATGATGCCGCGCCGCCCACTCGCGCATACAATTCAGCGCCTCACCTTTGCCTGGCTCCTCGCCCAGCGCGGCGATGCGGGTCAGCGCGTAGCCAGTGGTCCACAATTCCGGTAGGATGATCGCCTGCGCCCCCTGCGCCGCTGCCTCATTGATGATCGCCTCGGCCCGCACCATATTCTTGCGCTTCTCGCCCAGGGCCACATTCATCTGTAGCGCCGCCACCTTCAGCGTCTGCCTATCGCTATCCATCGCTTCTCACCTCTCATAATTTCGGCTTTCGCCAGATGATGCCTTTGTTCTGCGATTGGTTTGGCAGTTCGTGCAGCCGCCCTGTGATGGTCGGGGGTTCACGCTGCACCGGGATTTGGCCGCCGGTGACGCTGCGATGCAGGTAGCTGACCCCGCCGAGCGCTTTTATCACCTGATTGTACAGTTCGCGGTTGCTGCCATCGCTGTGTTCCAGCCAGTATTTGGCCTCCTCGTACATCGCCCGCGCCCGTCGCTTGTTGCGACCCTCCAGTACCTTGCCCAGCCGATATGCAAGCAACGCCCGCCAGGGTGGAGGTGGCTCCGGGGTAGGCTGCCCATCGCCCATCTGCGCGAACAGGATCTGGCTGCCCAACTCCACATAGCGACCCGCCCCCATCAACGGGTGGCCGACAGCGTAATTGTGTACCTGTTTACGACACAGTATTTCGCACGCCTCACCGAGCAGATCGGCCTTGATCAGATGGTGTACCATGCTCATATTATCCTTGAACCAGCGTTCCAGGTCATCATCCTTGCGATCGACCGGGTTGTAATAGTTTGCCATCACTCGGTGGTATAGCCGTCGATCGCGGCCATTCATGCTGATACGCATATAGTGGGCAAGCGGCTCACTCATCCTAATCTCCGCTTTGTCGTAGCTGACCAGCAGGCGATGGCGTAGGCCGAGCAATGCCTGCTTTATCTCGCGGCCATCCACCCGCGAGTGGAACAGAGTGCTGGGCGGACGGTTGCGGCCCGCGATGAACGACGCTTCCTGGGCCAGCTTGACCATTTCGACTTCGCTCAAAGCCCAACTATCCTCATCGGCCACGCTCAACAGTTCGAGCGCCTCGCGCTCCGCCTGCGGTAGAGCGGCACGCATCTCGTCGTAGCGGTTGTAGAGCGGGGTGCGCCAGCCGCCATGGTCAATCACCTCTTCCAGCCCAGCGGTGGGATAGTTGGCAAGCTGCGACATCATCGCGCTCATTAGCAACGGGTTGCCCGCCGTCTTCTGCGCGATGTTGTCGCAGTCGTCGCGATCGAGACGGATGCCAGCGGGGGCCAGTCCCTTCAGCAGGATCTCCGAGTCGGTCAGTTTCATCTTGGGCAGTTCGACGAAATCGCTATAGCGCCCGTAGCCCTTTACCTCCAGCACGAAGTCGCGCCGCGATAGCAGCAACAGACGGCTGCCACCTACCCCGCCGGTCAGCGCCTGGGTCAGCAACGCCTCATAGGTCGGGTCGTTAAGCATATCGTTATAGGGGTCGATTACTGCCGCGAACTGGTCGAGCAGCAGCAGGAAACGCTTGTAGCGCAGGCATTGCAGCAGCAAAGTGAGCGCTGCTTCGCGGGTGGCCGGGACGGGCATATCGGGGCGCAACTGCCGCGCCGCCGCCAGCGCCACGCGGCCAATATCCCCATCCTGCCCCAGTTGCACCGGCACGATGTAATCGTAGAGCGGGGCAGCGGCGCGCGGGCCATACTTGTAGCAGTAGAGCGAGGCGATCATGTTCTTGCCGCTACCCGGTGGGCCGAGCAGGGCGACGCAATGGCTCGCCTTCAATGCATCGGTTACCGACTTGAACTCGTCGGCGAAGCCGTATACCTCGTGGCTGGGGTCTACGATGATACCCTCTACGCTCTTTGGCACGGTCATATAGAAGCCGGTGCCAAATATGCTGTTATCGTAGCGCACCCCAGAGCGGGTGCCACCCTCGTAATAACGATAGAAGACCAGATCCTCACCCGCCGATACTGCCCGCAGCCCACCCTGCCCCACCTGGGGCTGGCTGCCGTTCATCTGCGCCTGGCCGCCCACCGCCGCGGTCGGTTGATTGGCTCGTTGTTCGCTCATCTTACCCCCCTGCTCCACCTTTTCAGGAAGTTGCCTTTAGTGAGACCCATTATAGGGGCTAGACATAACATTGTCAACACTTTGGCTGCCCTAAAGGTAAGAATTAGAGCCGCATTAGAACCAACGCCGATGCGAAACTTTTACTCTCGAAAGTGCGTTTAATATACAGAAGCACAAACCGCAGCGGCAAATCGCCCAGCGCGCCAAGTTGCAGCTTGCTACCAACCTGCTATCTGCAATCTACAATCAGCAATCAAAATGGTTGGCACATTCCTTGCTTTTAGAGATAATGTGAGAACAATAGTCAGAAAGTAATCTGGCCCTAGCCAGACCCAGCAATACAGGAGAAACAGTAATGAACAGCACCAAGATCAACCCGAACCCTCGTCCCGTCACTATTGCCGACCTTTGCGAGGCCATCTACAGCGGCAATCTCAACGTCACCGCTACCGACGAATACTACATGGTCAAGATGCGCGACCTGGTTCAGCTATCGCGCATGGCAAGCCCGCAGCGCAACGCAGCGCGCCGTGAGCTGACCCAACCCCTGGCGCTTGCCAGCTAATTTCCCTTGTCAGCGGCCCACTATCGCAGTCAGCGTCTATAACTAGCGTGGGCCTTACCTAGCAATCCTCTACACATCTTCCCTTTCTCATCTCCAGGTAAATGCCTCCATCGCACGGGGACGCGGTTGGGGCATTTGCCTTTTTGCCGCAGGCTACTTATCCCTAAAGAACGCTATGTAGAATTGCCTCCAAATTGGTGGAAAAGTACCTTCCCTGCATCGCTATCTTCGGCTATAATTAGCCCAGTGGAACATCAAATCCCAAATTAGAGAGATAACCACCTTAGTGATCCTTTCTGACCGCGACATTCGCCGCGCCATCGAAGCGGGCGTGATCAAGATTGACCCACTGGATGACGATTGGCAGGCCCGCCTCGGCTCCTGCTCGATCGACTTCCGCCTCGGCAACCGCTTCGGCGTATTCAACTATACCGCCTACCCATACGTCGATGCCCGTGATCGGGCCTCGGCTGAGGCAATGGTGCGCCACATCGAGGTGGATGATGATCATCCGTTCGTGATGCACCCCGGTGAGTTCGTGCTTGCCACCACCCGCGAGTGGTTGGAGTTGCCCGACTATCTGCTGGGTCGTATCGAGGGTCGCAGCAGCCTCGGTCGCCTCGGTATCATCGTGCATGGCACCGCCAGTATCTTCGACCCGGGCTGGATCGGCAACCCCACCATGGAGCTTGGCAACCTGGGTCGCCTGCCAGTCGCACTCTACCCAGGGATGCGTATCTGCGCCTTCACCTTCGAGGAGCTAACCTCGCCAGTCGAGGTGCCTTATCACAAGAAGGTGGGTAATAAGTATGCCGGGCAGCGCCGCCCTGAAGCCAGCCGCCTATCGCAGGACGAGGAACTGCGGAATAAATGATGAATGATGAGTGATGA
>JANXYP010000420.1 GCA_025355955.1 Chloroflexota bacterium | reverse complement strand
CGCAACTACCTCGTTATGCCAGCCAAGTGAGGCTGTAATAGTAGCGCCCCCAGTAAAACGCAGTATCCACCAACAAACGGGAGGGTACTGCGGTTTTCAACTCCGCGGGTGTGATATTAGTTATCGGGTGGTTAGCTCCCTCACCAGGGCGGGCCACCGCCCGCCCCTACGCTTACCCAATAACTTGTATCTCACCCCAACTCCACGGGTGTGTTACGAGTTATTGGGTGGCAAGCTCCCTCACCAGGGCGGGCCACCGCCCGCCCCTACGTTTACCCGATAACTTGTATCTCACCCCAACTCCACGCCTTTATTGACATTAGCAAAACCCTGTGTTATCATCTTCCTCGCTGCTAGCAGTTACCATGAGATGACAGGCAAGATGAGGAGGGCGCATAATGGCGGGTGAACTCGATGGGCGTGTTGCGCTAGTTACTGGCGGGTCGCGGGGTATTGGGCGGGCGACTGCGCTGCGTCTGGCGGAGATGGGCGCGACGGTGGCGGTTAACTATAACGCCAGCGCTGGCCCTGCTGAAGAGGTAGTCAGCCAGATTACGGTGGCAGGTGGCAACGGGGCGGCCTTCGCTGCCGATGTGGCCGACCCCAAAGCGGTCGAGGCGCTGATTGCGGCGGTGGTGGGCAAGTTCGGCAAGCTCGACATCCTGGTTAACAACGCCGGTATTGTGCGCGACAATATCATGATGCGGATGAGCCTGGACGAATGGGATGCGGTGTTCAATACCAACCTACGCAGTATGTTCATCACCTGCCAGGCCGCGTTGCGTGGAATGATGCGTAACCGCTGGGGGCGGATCATCAACCTTACCTCGGTGGTCGCTCTCAGCGGCAACTCCGGGCAGGCCAACTACGTCGCTGCCAAAGCGGGGGTGATCGGCCTAAGCAAATCTTTGGCCCGCGAGTATGCCAGCCGCAGTATCACGGTCAACGCGATCGCCCCCGGCTACATTGACACCGACATCGTGGCGGCCATCTCTGAAAACCTGCAAACAGAGATGATCAAGCAGATCCCGCTGGGGCGCATCGGCAAGCCGGAGGAGGTCGCCGATGCGATTGCCTTCCTCGCTTCGGAGCGGGCCGCCTACATCACCGGCCAGGTACTCAGCGTCAACGGTGGGATGTATATGTAGGCCCGCTGTAGCGCGAATCGTTGTTCGCTCCTACCCGGCTGGCGGGCCGATAGGGGTGAATGTAGTACGGATAGGTTCCCGCCTGCCTGAAACAAAACGGGTGGTTACCTGCTCGAATGCAGCAGACGGCAGAGGATCGAGGCAGAGGATCGAGGCGGAATTATGATCGACGTAAACTACTTGCGCGATAAATGGGCGTTCGTGTTCCCCGGCCAGGGTTCGCAGTACGTGGGCATGGGCAAACTGCTTTACGCTAGCTCGCCTGCTGCCCACAAGGTGTTCGACCAGGCCGATGCGGTACTCGGCTTCGCCCTCAGCAACCTATGTTTCGAGGGTCCGGCAAACGAGTTGCAGGACACGCTCAACGCCCAGCCTGCCATCCTGACGGTTAGCATCGCCGCTCTGGAGGCGCTGAAGGAGAAGTGGGGTAAGTTGGGCGCGATTATTGCTCCCCGTTTCGTCGCCGGTCATAGCCTGGGTGAGTACACCGCGCTGGTGGCGGCTGGGGCGCTGACCTTCGAGGATGCCCTGCTGCTGGTGCGTGAACGCGGACGGCTGATGAAGGAGGCCAACCAGACCGCCCCTGGCGGGATGGCGGTGGTGATCGGGCTGGGACGTGAGGAGGTAGAGCAGATTTGCGAGGACGTACAAGAGTTGGGCGTAGTAGTCTGCGCCAACATCAACAGCCCGATGCAGAACGTGATCAGCGGTGAGGAGGTGGCGCTTACCCGCGCCATGGAGCTTGCCCGCCAGCGCGGGGCCAAGCGGGTCTCGCGCCTGGCGATCAGCATCGCCTCGCACTCGCCGCTAATGCAGCAGGCAGGTGACCAGCTTGCCCGCCTGATCGAGAACCTGCATCTCAGCGATCCCAAGGTGCCGATTATCGGTAATCTGAGCGGCCAGGCGTTGACTACTGCCGACGAAATCAAGCGCGAATTGCTGGTTCACCTGATCGGTTCGGTGCAGTGGACCCGCTCAGTGCGGCGGATGGTAGACGAGGGTATCAACAATTTCATGGAGATTGGCCCTGGCTCCACCCTCAGTGGCCTGATCAACCGTATCAGCGACAATGTGCAAACCATGACCCTCAGCGATGCTGATGTTGCCAAGGTGTAGAAGGTAAAGGGTAGAAGATAGCCGCTGGAATAGACCGGCAATGTAGAGGTGGGATTTTTCCCGCCCTGGTAAAACTAGTAAGGAGATTTTACGGTGAGCAGACGAGTGGTAGTGACCGGCATGGCGACGATTACCTGCCTGGGCAACAATCTGGCGGAAACCTGGGCGGGGCTAAAGGATGGGCGCAGTGGTATAGCCACCATCCAGAGCTTCGACTCCGCCGAGTTCAACCCCAGCTTCGCCGGTGAGGTCAAGGGCTTTGACGCGGAGGCAACCGGCTACATGGATGCCAAAGAGGTGAAGCAACTCGACCGTTACGTTACCTTCGCCATCACCGTGGCCGAGGATGCGCTGGCCGATAGTGGGTTGAAAGTGACCGACGATAACCGCGACAACATCGCGGTAATATTTGGCAGCGGCACGGGTGGCAGCTCCACCCTGCTGGCGCAGCAGGCAGTGATGAACGAGCGCGGGGCGCGGAGGGTCAGCCCCTTTCTGATCGCCAATATGTTGCCTGACACTGGCAGCGGCTACATTGCGATCAAGCTAGGGGCGCGCGGCCCGAACATGGCGGTGGTATCCGCTTGCGCCACTGGCGGTCACAACGTGGGCGAGGCGTGGGAGACAATCCGGCGCGGCGATGCCGATGTGGCAGTCACTGGCAGCGCGGAGTACGTGCTATTGCCGCTCACCCTGGCGGGGTTCATCTCGATGCGGGCGCTTGCCACCAACCCCGAACCGACCCGCGCCAGCCGCCCGTTTGACAAGAACCGCAACGGTTTCGTCATCTCCGAGGGTGCGGGTTGCCTGATTCTCGAAGAGCTTGAACACGCCCAGGCACGGGGCGCACGCATCTATGCGGAGATGATCGGTTATGGCAGCTCCAACGATGCCTACCATATCGCTACGCCCGATGATATGGGCGCGGGTGCGGCTCGCTGCATGAAGATGGCAATCCGCAAGGCGGGTATCGCGCCAGAAGAGGTGGACTACATCAACGCGCACGGCACCGCCACGGCGCTCAACGACCGCGTGGAGACGATCGCTACTAAGACGGTGTTTGGCGACCACGCCTATAAGCTGGCAATCAGCAGCATCAAGTCGATGATCGGTCATGCAATGGGCGCGGCGGGCAGCATCGAAGCGGTCGCCAGCGTAATGACCATCGTGGATCAGACCCTGCCTCCCACCATCAACTACGAAACCCCCGACCCCGACTGCGACCTCGATTACGTGCCAAACGTAGCCCGCCCCGCCAAGGTGGACGTGGTGCTGTCCAACTCGATCGGCTTGGGCGGCCACAACTCCTCGATTATCTTCCGCCGCTATCAGCCGTAACCGGGTGATTATATACTTGGGTTGCCGCCGGATTTCCCTGGAAACTCGCAACCCTTACGGGTTGTTCATAAACGCGGGCTGCGGGATTGAGTTGTAGGTAGTCTATTAGCTCGTCCAATGCGTGCGTTGTTTCGGCAGTAAAAAACTCCTCACTGCAGTTACGACAGTTTATTACCGGTATATGTTCAATAACCACGAGCTTATCACCTTCGCCGTAGGTTTCACTCGTCTCGTCAATATATGCGCTATCTTGTCCGCAGTTGTGGCAAATCATGATTTTTCCTCTTTTATGTCCGGTAGATGGTTATTATTATGGTTGCGTCCGTCGAATCGATCTTGGCGGCTACCTCGATCTCATCTCCGCTCATCGCCATTCCACGCACTATATACTTGAACTCCTGATAAGTGTTGTCCCATTGTCTCTCTATGATTCTGCCCGTAAGTATTGCACGTTCCACATCTTTAATAGCCAGTCCTCTGTTTCTCATCCTTTTATGTACGTGCGGCCTAACTACGTACTGTCCTTGTTGAACACAACGCTGCATCTTCTCCAACACTTTGCTATACATTTAGGAAGTCCTCATCATAACAAAGTTTGGTGATGATTATACACCCATCTTTGCTATTTTACTGGACTTCCGGCTTACTTGTCAAGCCTTTGCATCACTTCAACATTTCGCGTTATAATTACCTCATGTCCGCCCCCATGCCCATAGCTCATATTTCCTTTCGCCCAATCAGCGGGCCGTTTTCGGCTGCCGCGCAAACGGTCAGCACTGTAAGTGAGTATAGCGACATCGAGGTGGTGATTAGCTACGCTGGGCCGCCGCTGACGCTTGTCTATCTCTATGTTGGTGGGGCGCTGGTGGCCGGGCCATTCGAGTTGCGGGCGAATATGCCCTCGCTTATCTGGAACGTGGATGATTATGTCGGGGTATTGCGCTGGGAGTTGCGCCAGCAGGCGACCACGATTGCTGCCGCCGAACTCGAGGTGCAGCCGCGCAAGTTGAGCAGCGCCGATGTTGTCTTCATCAAGGAGCAGCGCATCCCTACTTTGCTGGCCCAGCTTGCCGCACGCAACGCCATCCGCCTGCGCTATGATGACGACTCCAATCGCTTCTACCATTTCTACAGCCTCGATTACAGCGTGGAGCGATTGCTTCACTTCAGTGTCCACCTGCTCGACCCCGCCACTGGCGCTGCCTCCCTATCTGAGCGTATCTACAACCGCCTTGCCTACCGCAGCGAGGCCGAGCAGCTGCACGCCATCGGCAATATTCGAGGCGCAGTGCGCTGGGCCGCAACCGCCACTCGCTGGGCCAACCGCCCTGCTGATGTCGGCCTCGCCCACGAGTGCCGCCGCGAGATTAAGGATTACGCCACCGCGCTCAACCTTATGCTCGTTGCACTGCACCGCAGCCTGGCGCAGCAACTTCGCACTCTCGCCCACCAGCTTGCCCAGCGCGACCCCGGCACACCGCTGATTGCTACAATGCAAACTAATGCCCATCGCCACGATGCCTGGCTGCAGCGACGGCTGCTTACCCCGCTGGCCGCGCTGCCACCACGCGCCATATCGCTGCAAGATGCAGCCCGCGAACTGAGCGCCACGTCCAATCCTGCTTACCGTGACCTGTTGCGCCTCTGGCACGATTTCCACACCCGCTATGTTAGCCTCGACCCCGCCGCCCACCTCTCCGGCCTGCAGCCGATGCACAAGATCTACGAGCTGTGGTGCGTGTGTGAGGTAGCTGCCGCGCTCGGCCTGCGTGAGGCGACCAGCGACTTCGGGCGTGGCGCAATCTTTACTGGCGCTTATCTAGGCCAGCCTACTACCCTCTACTACGACCAGCCGGTAAAGTCGGGCTGGCTGTCACGCCATCGTAGCCCCGGTATGCGCCCCGATATTGTGCTGCAGCTTGGTGGCAAACGGCTGTTGCTCGATGTCAAGTATCGGGTCAAAAATGAGGATGCTCTGACCGAAGACCTGTACAAAATGCTGGGTTACATGAACGACCTGCGTATCAACGTGGGCAGCATCATCTACCCTGGCGATGTAGAGCGCGAACCCTACCGCGATGAGAGTAGCGGCCAGCTAGTCTACAGCCTGCCGCTGCGTCCTCAACGCCGCGACCCGCAACCAATGAATGCCGCCCTGCGCGGCTGGCTCAATGAGATGATCGCAGCGGCGTGAATGGGGATTTCCCACGGCAATTTGCGCTTGTGAAAACATTTACAATCAGTTATAATTATGCCTAATTACTGAGGTGGCGCAGACCCACCCTCAACCCCTCGCGGCGAGAGGGGAGTATACCATGGAAGAAACAAGATGGCTGAGAACCTGGTGAATCTGACAATTGATGGCGTACCAGTCAGCGTACCTAACGGGACGCTGATCTGGAAGGCCGCGCAGATGGCACAGATTGACATTCCCATCTACTGCTACCACCCCAAGATGAAGCCACTGGGCGCGTGCCGCATCTGCATCGTGCAGGTGGAAGGCCAGCCACGCCTGACCACTGCTTGCACCACGCCGGTTGCCGAGGGTATGGCGGTGCATAGCCGCAACGCGGTGGCAAGCGAGGCACGGGCGGCCATCATGGAGTTCCTGCTCATCAATCATCCGCTAGATTGTCCCATCTGCGATCGGGGTGGCGAGTGCGACTTGCAGGATTTTGCGGTGGCATATGGGCGGGGCCAGAGCCGCTTCATCGAGGATAAGAAGCACGCCGCCAAGGCGGTGGATATTGGCCGCGAGATCGTGCTGGACCGTGAGCGCTGCATCCTCTGTCAGCGCTGCGTGCGCTTCGGCGAGGAGTACGCTCAGGAGCCGGGGTTGATTATGATCGAGCGTGGGGTGAAGATGGAGATCGGCACCTTCCCCGATCAACCCTATGATAGTATCTTCAGTGGCAACACGGTGGAAATGTGTCCGGTAGGCGCGCTGACCAGTAAGCGTTACCGCTTCCGCGCTCGCCCCTGGGAACTGACCGCCACCAGCACGATTTGCCCCCACTGCCCGGTGGGTTGCAACATCAAGGCCGATGTGCGGCTTGGCCGCGAGGTGGTGCGCTTCCGCAGCCGTGAGAACGATGATGTAGACGACGGCTTCCTCTGCGACCGCGGCCGCTACGGCTACACCTTCATCAACAGCCTCGACCGGCTCACCACTCCGCTGCTACGCAAGGATGGCGAACTGCTGCCTGCCACCTGGGACGAGGCGCTGGCCGCCGCCGCGCAGGGGTTGGCGAATGTGGCCCACCACGGTGCAGGGGCGGTGCAGACTATCGTTGCCCCGACGTTGACCAATGAGGAAGCCTACCTGCTAGGCAAGCTCTGCCGCACCGTGCTGGGCAGCGGCAACATCACTGCGCCGCACGGCAACTTTGCGCTCGCCGCCGACTATCCCGAACTTAACTCCGCCGCCTTCAACGATCTAGACGGCGCAAACCTGATTATCCTGATTGGCGCAAACCCCTACCAGCATCAGCCGGTCTTCGACCTGCGGGTGAAGAAGGCGCTACGCGGTGGCGCGAAACTGCTGCTGCTGCGCGACGAGACCAGCGATCTCGACGAATTCGCTGCTGGCACAATCGAACTCGACGTATCGAACCTGGATGAGGCATTGCAAGCGGCCACCCGCCACCCGCTGGCTGCGAACGATGGACGCATTGTAGTCTGGTACGATCAACGCATCCTGTTCGCCAACCCCAGTGCCGGTATCGCTGTGCTACGCAATCTTGTCGGTCAGCTTACTCGCGTCGGGCAGCCGCCGCTGGTTGGCCCGTTGGTGCATTTCAGCAACGAGGTCGGCGTGCGCGAGATGTTGCAGGCGACGCGGCTGCGCTTGGGTCAAGGCGGTTCGCAGGCGTGGGCAACGCGGTCGCAAGCGGGCAGTGGTACGCAGGCGATCTACATCGTTGGCACCGAGGCAACCGTGCCAGAGGATTGCCAGTTCGTGGTGGTGCAGGATAGCTTCCTTACCGACACCGCAAAGCGAGCCAATGTGGTGCTGCCCGCCGCGACCTTCGCCGAGGCGGCTGGCACGTATACCAGCACCGAGGGGCGGGTGCAGCGATTGCGCCCCGCCATCCAGCCGCTGCCCGGCAGCCGCAGCCATCTGGATATAATTATCGCCCTGGCCGCCACGCTGAACGAACGGTTTGACAGCGCCAGTTACGAGCAAGTCTTCGCCGAGATCGCCGCGAACGTGCCGCTCTATAACGGGCTGACCCTGGGCAAGCTGGGAACGAAGGGGATGCGCCGCCCGCTACCATCTGCTTTGCCTGCGTCGCTTGCCGATCTGCCTGCTGATGCTGCCGAAACCCTCGCGGGAGTGGCGCGATTATGGACACGATCATCGCCGCCATTATCAAGAGCATTATCATCATCCTGTTCCTGCTCACCGGCTTTGCCTACATGACCTGGTTTGAGCGGCGGGCGGTGGCGCGGATGCAAGGGCGGCTGGGGCCGAACCGCGTCGGCCCCTTCGGGCTGCTTCAACCGATTGCCGATGGGGTCAAGCTGCTGTTCAAGGAGCAGGTTACGCCCCGCGAGGTCAACCGGCCGGTCTACTGGATTGCTCCAGCGATTAGCGGCGCGATCGCCTTCCTCTCCTTCGCCATCATCCCAGTTGGGCCAGTTTTCGACCTATTCGGCAACAAGGTTGCCCCCTGGCTGGCCGATGTGAATATTGGCATCCTCTACATCCTATCGGTAACATCGCTGGGCGTGTATGGCATCGTGCTGGGCGGCTGGTCGAGCGGCAACAAGTATGCGCTGTTGGGCAGCATCCGCTCGTCGGCGCAGATGATTAGCTACGAACTCAGCCTCGGCCTGGCCGTGCTAGGTGTGGTGATGGTCACGGGCAGCCTCAGCACCGTCAGCATCGTCGATTGGCAAGGGCGCAACATCTGGCTGATCGTGCCGCAACTGGTGGGCGGGATTATATACTTCATCGCTGGGGTGGCTGAGACCAACCGCGCCCCCTTCGATCTGCCGGAGGCGGAGCAGGAGCTGGTTGCGGGCTATCACGTAGAATACGGCGGCCTGCGCTTCACCATGTACTTCATGGCCGAGTACATCAACATGATTACCGTGTCGGCGATTGCCACCACCCTGTTCCTGGGCGGCTGGAACGGCCCGTTTCTGCCGCCGTTCATCTGGTTTATGATCAAGGTAATCGGCTGTCTGTTCATCTTCATCTGGCTGCGGGCTACCTTGCCGCGAATGCGCTACGACAAGCTGATGCGCTTCGGCTGGACCCGCCTGCTGCCGCTGGCGGTGCTGAATGTGGCAGTCACGGCCGTCGCAGTGGTAATTTGGGGCTGATCAAGTCTCCCCTCCCACCGGGAGGGGCTGGGGGTGGGTCAACATCATTCCCCTTTCGCCGGAGGAGGGTTGGGGAGAGGGTTCGTGCAGCGCAACTCGCGCCCTCTCCCAGCCTCCCCCGGTGGGGGAGGAGTTAAACAGGTAATTTGGGGCTAAAGTCCCTCCCTACCAAGAGGCGGTGGTGAAGTTGCGCCAGTGTGAGGGGAGTTAAACAGGTAATTTGGGGCTAAAGCCCCTCCCCCACCGGGGGAGGGTTGGGGAGAGGGTTCGTGAAATGCCAAGAATGTTCGACACGGTAAAAGGGCTGGGCATCACCCTCAGCCACATCTTCCGCAAGGCGGATACCATCTCTTACCCGGAGCAGCGTCGCCCCCACCCGCCGCGCACTCGCGGTCGCCACGTGCTGCACCGCTACGAGAACGAACTGGAGCGCTGCATTGGTTGCCTGCTTTGCTCGGCGGCCTGCCCCGCCAATGCCATCTTCATCGAGGCGGCGGAGAACGACTCCACCAACCCCACCAGCCCAGGCGAACGCTACGCCGCCACCTACGAGATTGATATGTTGCGCTGCATCTTCTGCGGGCTGTGCGAACAAGCCTGTCCCACTGGCGCGGTTACGTTGGAGGGTGAGACTGAACTGGTCAGCTTCGCCCGCTCCTCGATGGTCTACACCAAAGAGATGCTACTGGAACCACGCGGCACGGCCACACGCGGCTCGATTCTGGCCTGGGCTGCACCAGCCCCCGCCGGGGCCGACACAGATCTACACGTGCCGGACAGTCGCGGCCAGTTCGACGGCGCATGGACCACCGCCGCCGCTGTCGGCAAGGCCAACCTGCCAGTCAACCCCAGCGCCCAGCGCCCTACCGGTCGCACCGAGGAGCCGCAGCCATGAGCGCAACTCCAACATTCTACATTCTATATTCTACATTCTACATTCAAGCGGGGGGCGCTAATGATTGAGGCGGGCGCGCTCTTCCTGCTGGGGGCGGTGGTGGTCGGCTCGGCGCTCGGTGTGGTGATCGTGCCGAACGCGGTCTACTCCGTACTGTTCCTCATTGTCAACCTGTTGGGCCTGGCGGTTTGCTTCCTGCTGCTCAACGCCGTCTTCCTCGCTGCCGCCCAGGTATTGATTTATGCGGGGGCGATCATCGTGCTGTTCCTGTTCGCTATTACCCTGCTCAGTCCCGGCGGTGAACACATCTCCGCCGACCCCAGGCGCTGGCAACGCAATGTTGGCATCGTCATCAGCGTGGTGCTGGGCCTGCTGCTGCTGTTCCTACTGTTCGGCAGCATCACCGGGCTGGGTACGCCGCTTCCGAACAGCGGTGCTACTTCTGGCACGGTGGAGGGCTTTGGCCGCGCCCTGTTCCAGCGGTTCTTGTTCCCGTTTGAGATCACCTCGTTCGTGCTGCTAGTTGCGCTAATTGGCGCGGTCATTTACGGCTCGAACACACTGGATGATATTCGGCGGGGCCGCCTGCCACGAGGTGAACAATGATCGGCGCGACCGAGTTCTACCTGACTATCTCTGCGCTACTGTTCGCCATTGGCGCAGGGGGGATGCTACTGCGCCGCAACCCGTTGGTGATGTTTATGAGCATCGAACTGATGCTCAACGGGGTGAACCTCGCCTTCCTCACCTTCGCCCGCCTGTGGGACAACCCCGATGGTGACATCTTCACCTTCCTGGTGCTGACCGTGGCAGCGGCGGAGGCGGTGGTCGGTCTGGCGATCATCATCTCCATCTTCCGCCCGCGCCAGGGTGTGGATGTGGACGAAATTGATGAGATGAAGGGGTAATATACTCCCTCCCCTCCGGGGAGGGCTGGGGAGGGGTGCGAGTAGCGTAACGTAGACCCACTCCCAGCCCCTCTTGGGGAGGGGAGAGTGTAGACCCACCCCCAGCCCCTCCCGGCGGGAGGGGAGTGGTGCAGACCCCACCCCCAGCCCCTCCCGGCGGGAGAGGATTAGGAGAGAATGTTGGTCGAGGCAATCTGGCTAGTACCGATCCTACCGCTGGCAGGCTTTGTTGTATTGGGCCTGCTGGGTCAGCTTTTGCCTATGCCTCGCCCGCTGGTCGCCTTGATCGGCTGTGGCAGTGTGGCGCTAGCTTTTGTCGCCGCACTTGTGACGGCGGTTGGCTACAGCGGACCTAATGCCAGCGACCAGGTTTACTATACCTGGAATGGACTGGGCAGCAGCGGGGGCATCAACATTGGTCTGTGGGTCGACCCCCTCAGCCTGACCATGCTGCTGACCGTCACGGGCGTGTCGCTGCTCATCCACATCTATAGCATAGGCTATATGGCGCACGACGAGGGCTTCCGCCGCTACTTCGCCTACCTCAACCTATTTGTCTTCGCCATGTGCCTGCTGGTGGCCGCCGATAGTTACCTGCTGCTGCTGATCGGCTGGGCTAATGTCGGCCTCGCCAGCTTCCTGCTAATTGGCTTCTGGTTCAACCGCCCCCGTGCGGTGCAAGCGGCGCGACTGGCAATCGTGGTTAACGTGATTGGCGATGCCGCAATCATGCTGGCGATCTTCCTGCTAATCGTCACCTTTGGCAACCCCAGCTACCAGACGCTGCTTCACGATGCCCCCCACCTGCTCGATAACTCTGGCCTGGTCGTAATCGCCACGCTGCTGCTGCTGGTCGGTGCGGCGGCAAAGTCGGCGCAACTGCCGCTCTACATCTGGCTGCCCGATGCAATGGAGGGGCCAACCCCGGTCAGCGCGCTGATGCACGCGGCTACGATGGTGACGGCGGGAGTCTACCTGATGGTGCGCTCCGCACCCTTGACCGCGCTAATGACTGGCGCAGATGCGGCGCTGATCCACAACGTGATCGGCTGGGTAGGGGCGTTGACCGCGATATTCGCCGCCAGCGTGGCGCTAGTGCAGCGCGACATCAAGCGAGTGCTTGCCTACTCGACCATCAGCCAGCTTGGTTATATGTTCCTCGCGGTGGGGGTGGGCGCGAGCGATGCGGCCATCTTCCACCTGGTCAGCCACGCTTTCTTCAAGGCTTGCCTGTTCCTCAGCGCCGGTATCATTATCCACGCGCTGGGTGACGAGCAGGATATGCACAAGATGGGCGGATTGCTGCGGCGAATGCCGCTGGTGGCGACAACTTTTGGCATTGGCACCCTGGCGTTGGCGGCGATCCCACCATTCGCCGGATTCTTCAGCAAGGATGCGGTGTTGGCGGGAGCATATGCGGGTGGCTATTACGCACTGTGGGCGGTGGGCATCGTGGTCGCCTTCCTCACTGCACTGTACATGGGTCGCGCCTTCCTGCTCACCTTCGGCGGTCAGTCGCGCTCCGAGGTGGCTACCCATCCACATATCACCACTTCAAGCATGACCTGGACTACCGCTGCGCTGGCCTTGTTGTCGCTGGGCGGCGGAATCATCGCCTTCACCTTTACTGATTGGTTCGCAGGCTTCGGTACGGTGGGTGAGGGCATCGCCTTCAGCTTTGGCGTGTCCGCCATCATCAGCCTGGTGGTCGCGCTTGCTGGGTTGTTCGTCGCCTACCGCCTATATGGGCAGGGGCAGCTAGCGGCTAACGTTCCTGGCTGGCTGTACACGACGGCGGCGAAAGGCTGGGGGCTGCCTGCGCTTTACCATGAGGCAATCGTGGTGCCGGTGCAGGCAATCGCCCGCACTATAGCGGTCTTCTTCGAGCGCGGGTTTCTGGAGGAAGCCCTCCACGAGGTACGCACCCTGTTCC
>JANXYP010000391.1 GCA_025355955.1 Chloroflexota bacterium | reverse complement strand
GCCAAACAATAACATCCGCCGCGATGAGATGGCCCAGATCGTCTACAAGGGAGTAACTACACCGTAGGGACAGGATCTAGACAAGCACAAGACAACAAGGCGTAACTACACAGGCCCAGATAGGGATTCGGCAAGCCTGCCACCTTATAAAGCACATATTCTAGGGGAAGATCCCGCAGCTTGAAATAACGCGATATGTACTCTACGATGGGCCATCTGCCTAATAAAGGATGTTAGCTACCTACTCCCCCACCTCATAAAGGTAGCGGCCGTGCTCTTGAACACGAATAACCTGCCCCTTCTGAACCAGACCCCTCACTGCGAGGACAAACGCTGGATAGCTAGCGCCCACTGGCCGAGCGAGCGAGCGGTAGAGCTGGTCGAGGTTGGCGTTACCTGGTTTCCTCATCGCCGCTAGCACTGTCTCCTCGAGCGGGGTGAGCGGCGTATCGGGCCGCATTGGCAGTGTGCGCCGGGGGCGCGGGGTAGAGGTGACCGCTACGGGTTCAGGGGTGGGGATTGGCATATTATCTGCCTCAGTCCACAGGTGATACAACAGACGATGCCCCTCACGCTCTGTCGCCAGCTTACCCGCCTTCGCCAGGTCCCGCAGTACCGTACCTGCCTCATCATACCGGGTATGTTGAGCGCCACCCTCGATCAGACCCTGATGTACCTGGTTCACACTCGCCTCACCTAGTTTTTCTACCAGGCGCAGTACCTGCTCCCCGCTCGGCTTTTGATGGCTTTGCTTGCTGCGTGGTTGGAGTGGGGGCCAACGCGCGGGCGGCGGGCCGAATCGCGCCACGTTGAGCCGGGGCGATGCAGCAAGAATTGCCACATCTCCCCGCCTGACCCACACACGCGAACGGTGGGGGATACGCTCGAGGCGGCCTGAGCGCAACTCCTGGCGAAGAAGAGCCTCGCTCATGCCGAACTCCAGGCTGGCTTCGGCGATAGTGAGTTCCTCGCTGCCAGCGTCGGCCTCGCTGATGCCGAACTCCTCGCTACCAGCACCTGCTAGAATGTCTGCGATCAATTGTGCTACCCCCTAGCTCGTATGAATATGCCTTGTATTGTACCACCTGGCCGCGCCGATGTTAAGCACTGCGACAGATATGAGCAGCGAAGAAGTTACCGACGAAGTCATAGATAGGGTTCTTGCCAACCATTTCCCCAGCGTGGAGTTTACCGAGGATGACCAACCGCGCTACGCCTGCTATTCAGCGCCATTCGCCAGCTACGCCGCGAGGGGGCGCTCCCACAAAGAGATCATGGCGATGGTGGACGACGAGGTGCTGCTAGAAGTGCTGGACCCTCCGCTTGTAGACTAATTGCGCGGCAGCTTCCCGCAAGCGCCAGCAGGGCGAGCTACGGGCGCAGCGTTGCGGAAAGTTGCGGCCACCCTATTTCACCCCTACTGCCTCTATCCAGTCAGCATGAACGCTGGTCAGATAGCGCTCCCACAACCCCGGCTGCGGCTTCTCGCGGAACAACCTCTTGTAATCTTCCTCACGGAACGCCTTCTTCAGCCGCGCCAGGTAAGACTCGCGCAGCAAGCGGAGATAATATTTCACGTCGTAGTCTCGCCATTCTTCACCGGCTGATACCCCGCTCGAACCCTCAGCGCCGCTTATGCTGTCGTCTAGGTCATCAGGTGCATAAGGTAGCCAGACGTAGCGCCCACCCTGGGCGTGGTAGAACCTCACCCGCTCACCTACCTCCCAGCTTGACCTCCCCGCACCCAGTAGCGCCTCATATGGTCCTTCCTTCAAACGGCTACGTGAGCGATGGTAGTCGCCTGCCGATTTGGTCAGGCGGGTTCTAGTGGCGACATCATCCAGCGTGAACTTGCGGGAACGCAGCATCGCCACGGTTGCCTGGTAAAGCCCTACCACCGCGACTATATCGCCGCGCAGCAGGTGTTCCAGCGCGTCCTCAAGGAAACGAGCGGCGAACGGCGGGCTTGATGAGGAGCGTAGCCCGCTGCCATGCACAATCATCTTGCCGTCGTAGGTGAGCAGCGCATAGTTCTTGATTTCATTCGAGTACATCGCGGCGTATCTGCCCTCGAACTCCAGCTTGATACCCGCTGGCAGGGTGGCGGCCACCTCGGCCACCAGAGCGCGTTCCTCGTCCTCGCGCCAGCCCTCAGGGACAGAGAAGTAAACGCCGTCAATGTCCGCTTCGAGCAGCGCCATGCCCCGCTGCTTCAGTTCGGCGATTACCTGGTCGAGTATAGCGCGGCTCTTCGCGGTGAGCGCGTCTGCCGCGTCCACGTCGGCCAGCAGCGCCATCGAGCCTGCCGCCAGGTAGCCGTAAGCGGCGTTGATTACCAACTTCAGCCCCGCCGACTTTGCCTTATACTGTGCGGCGGCAATGGAACCGGCAGTTGCCGCCCTGCCCGCCCGCTTATGCCCCAACCTCATTTTCATCATCTGCTCGACGAGCTGAACGAAGACACCGAGATGGTCGTACTGCGGGCCAATTCCATATAGCGTCATAATCGAGGGGTACATACTTGCCACGTCACATTTGACCACATGCCGCGCCAGGCCACCGGCAAGCAGGTAGCTGGCCCCACCCTGTGAGCGCCTGAGTTCAGGATTGTTCAGGTCGGATGATCGGGGCAGCGCTACACCAGCGCGGTAATAGGCTCTGACCAACATCGGCTCCAGGATGCCCATTGCGGGGCCAGCGTTGGCCGCCTTCGAGTAGGGGCGGGGGGTCATCCCCGCGATGGCGAACGCTGCGCCCATCAAGACCTGCGAGAGGCCGTCTACCGCACGCACGTTGTCCATCGCATAACGGCGCAGCCGAGCAGGATGGGCTTGGAAACGGTCGTGGGCGTTGTGACCGTGGATGGGTGTGCCTCTGGTGTTGGTGAGGCCGAAAAAGTGGGCCGCCGCTTGGAGATGGTAGCTGCCCATGTTTCGCGAACCAGCATCGTGCCGCCACACCGCTTGCAGCACATCAATAATCTCGCGCCCGGCCACGGTGTAGCGGGTTTGCGCCCGGTGGTAATGGCTGGCCGCCACATCGTCGCGCACAAGCTCACCGCGCTCGCCCTCAAGGCGGCCAAGATTTAGCGGCACTCCCAGCCGCCGCGCCCGTTCTTCCAGAAACGGCAGGTCGAGGCCGAAAATGCCGTAGCCTTCGAGCACGTCGGGGTCGCGCTCCTTGATAAGCGCGCAGAAGTCGCGGATAAGCTGGGCCTCGCCGTCGGCGGTGTCTGCTTCGAGTAGCGTTTCCAGGCCGTAGCTATCCTTGACCGCGATCATGAAGATATGCCCTACAGCAGGGTCGAGCGTGGTTACAGAGAGGTCGAATTGGAGCCGGTGCATATCTGAGTACGCCATACCCTTGAAGTAGGTGCGGCCAGTAGATATAAGGTATTGCTCGATCGGGCCGAGGCTGTGGTAGTCTTCTAGCTCAGTGAGGTGGCGGAGCGGCACCCCCATGCGTCTTGCTGCGCCTGGCAAGATGGCGCGTTCCAGGGTGCGAAAGTGGGGCGCACTGATGATGTAGCGATAGTCGCCTGCCCGGCCCTCGGTGAGTTTGCGGTAGCTGATGCACTGAACATCACGTAGACTAACCGCATCATCAAGGTTGCGGGCGAACACCCAGGGCCAGTAGCGCACCCGCTCACAAACCACCTGCCCGGCCACGCGCCGCCAGATCAGGGCGCGGCCAGAGCGGTCAGCCCAGACCGACACGATGCCTGGGGTGTCATCCCATCCGAACAGCCATTCGTCAGAGTTGATGGTACTATCTACCATTGCGCCTCGCTAATAAGAACATTCGTGCGGATTTGCATGAGTATAATGTAAAACTTGCGAG
>JANXYP010000374.1 GCA_025355955.1 Chloroflexota bacterium | reverse complement strand
GGGAGGCTACAACTTGGCATCGAATGATTGGCAGGAAATCAGCGGCAACCTGGTGGCGCAACTGCTGCCTGAGCGCAAGCCCGACTCCAACAAGGGCAGCTTCGGCAAGTGCCTGGTGGTTGCCGGTAGCATCAACTATACTGGCGCGGCCTATCTATCCACCAGCGCGGCGATGCGCGTCGGCGCAGGGCTGACTACGCTAGCGACAGCGGGCGACTTGCTAGAGCTGTTCCAGATCAAGCTCACCGAGTCCACCTTCATTCCCCTGCCGACCGACATGGGGGTAATCGCCGCCCGCGCCAACCTGGTGGTGGAGAAGGCAATTGTCGATAAGGGCTACAATGCACTGATCCTCGGCCCCGGCATCGGCGGGGAGAAGGAGACGCAGAACTTCGTCTACCGCCTGCTAGGTGTTCGCCGCGAACCGACCGTTGCCCATCCGCGTGCCGCCCAGCCGATGGGCTTCGGCTCCGGTCATGCCAGCGACAAGCAGAGTGAGCATAGCGAAGAAGCGCACAAAAGCGGCCTGCCCGAACGGATGGTGCTGGATGCCGACGCGCTCAATGCCGTGGCCGCGCTGGAGAACCAGCCCTGGTGGGAGCATCTGCCTGCGAACACGGTGATGACCCCGCACCCCGGCGAACTGGCCCGCCTGCTGGGCGGCGACTACACCGCGCAAAAGGTGCAGGCTGACCGCGAGGCCGCACTAGCCGAGGCGACTAGCCGCTTTGGGCATACCATCATTCTCAAGGGCGCACATACCCTGATCGCCACCGCCGACGGCAAGGCGATTCGCCACGCCCGCAGCCCCTACGCCAGCGCATTGCTCGCCACCGCCGGTAGCGGCGATGTGCTGTCGGGGATTGTCGGCGGGTTGCTGGCCCAGGGGCTGGACGCTCACGATGCCGCCATCGCCGGGGTTCACCTGCACGCCCGCGCCGCCCAGCTTGGCGCAGACAGCATGGGTCTAACCCGCGCCGCCGGGCTGTTGGCGGGCGATCTGTTGATGTACATACCGCTGGCGATGAGCGAACTGGGGTGACACTATGTGGTCAGGTCGGGTTACGGTTGCCGAAGTCAATCTCGATGCCGTCTCCGCCAACACGCGGGCGCTGAAGGCGTGGTTGGGCGATGCCGTCGAACTGATGGCGGTGGTCAAGGCCAACGCCTATGGCCTGGGCGCACGCGCCTTCGCCGCCACCGCGCTGGATAGCGGCGCAAGCTGGCTGGGCGTGGCAGTGGTGGATGAGGGGGTGCAACTGCGCCAGGCTGGTATCCGCCAGCCGATTTTGGTGATGGGCTACGCCTCTCCTTCCGAGGCAGGCGCAGCGGTCGCCCATCATCTCACCCTCACCGTCAACAGTATTGCCCTGGCCCGGGCGCTGGACAACATCTCGTTCCAGTGTCGGGTCAACAGCGCAGTTCACCTCAAGCTCGACAGCGGTCTGACCCGCTATGGCCGCCCTGCCGACCAGCTTGAGCATCTCGCCCTCGCGGTCAAGGAGATGCACAACCTCACCATCGAGGGTCTCTACACTCACTTCGCCGCCGCCGATGACCCCGACCTCAGCTTTGTGGCCGTACAGCTTGAGCGTTTCAACGCGGTGCGACACGAACTGGCCGAACACGGCGTGCGCCCCGCCGTGCTGCACGCCGACAACAGCGCCGCCACCATCGCCGCACCGCATAGCCACTTCAACCTGGTGCGCTGTGGCCTGCTGCTCCATGGTCTCTACCCTTCGCCCGCCGTTGCTGCCGCCAGCGATATCAGCCTCACTCCCGTACTAACCATCCGCAGCCGCGTTGCCCGCCTAACCGAGATTGCCATTGGCGATACGGTGGGCTACAACCGCACCTTCGTCGCCCACAGCCCCACCATCGTAGCTACGTTGCCGCTGGGATACGCCGACGGCTACCGCCGTAACCTGGGCGGCAAGGCGGCAGTGCTGATTGGCGGGCAACGCGCTCCACTGATTGGCCGCATCAGCATGGATCAATGTACCGCCGATGTGACCGACATCCCTAACGTGCGCGAGGGCGATGAGGTGGTGATTGTCGGTAGCCAGGGCGATGCCCGCATCAGCCTGGATGAACTGGCGGCTCTCAGCGAAACGATCAGCTACGAACTCAGTTGCGCGATCGCCCCTCGCGTGCCGCGTCTCTACTATCGCGGCGGCACCCTGGTCAATGCCACTACCTTGCTGGGCCGTGAAGACCTCAGCCTCAGCGAAGCGCTGGCCGTACCTACCGATGGTGTGACCCCTACCCCCAGCGGGCGCATCAACTTCAAGCGCGGCACCACCCCGCTGCGCGACCTCGACGAGGATGAACGATGAACGCAGTAGACATCATCCTCGCCAAGCGGGCGGGACAATCCCTCAGCAATGAGCAGATTGGCTACATGGTGCAGGGCTACACCGCTGGCAGCATCCCCGATTATCAGATCTCCGCCTGGCTGATGGCGATCTGTTGGCAGGGCATGACGGCGGCGGAGACTGCCGCGCTGACCATGGCGATGGTTGCCAGCGGTGACCACCTCGACCTGCGCCTTGCTACCGGCCTGCCCTTCGTGGGCGACAAGCACAGCACCGGCGGGGTGGGCGACAAGACCACTCTGGTGGTAGCCCCCGCCGTGGCGGCAGCGGGCGTGCCGATCGGCAAAATGAGCGGGCGCGGCCTCGGCTTCAGCGGCGGCACGATTGACAAGCTGGAGTCGATCCCCGGCTTCAATGTCAACCTCGACCGCGAACAGTTTATCGCCGCAGTGAAGAACGTTGGCCTGGTAATTACCGCGCAATCAGCCTCGCTAGCCCCTGCCGATGGCAAGCTCTACGCCCTGCGCGATGTTACTGGTACGGTGGAGTCGCTGCCCCTGATCGCCGCCAGCATTATGTCGAAGAAGATTGCGGCGGGCGCTAGCGGCGTGGTCCTCGATGTCAAACATGGGCGCGGCGCGTTCATGAAGACGCTGGCTGCCGCCCGCGCTCTGGCCGAAACGATGGTCACGCTGGGTGGGCAGGTGGGCTTGCCGGTGCGGGCGGTGCTGTCGAGCATGGATCAGCCGCTCGGTCTGGCGATTGGCAACGCGCTAGAGGTGGGTGAGGCAATTGCGACGCTGCGTGGCGGCGGCCCCGCCGATTTGTGGGCCGAGGCTCTGGCCCTGGGCCGCGAACTGCTGCTGATGGCTGGTGTGGCTAGCGATGCGGCGGATGCCGATGCGCGGCTGAACCAGGCCCGTGACAGCGGCGCGGCCTTCGATATGTTGCGCCGCATGGTCATCAACCAGGGTGGCGATGTGCGGGTGATAGACGACCCGGCGTTGCTGCCCACCGCGCCGATACAGATGCCGTTGCCCGCGCCCGCCGTTGGCTACGTCGCCGCGCTCGATGCCGAAACGCTGGGTCGCGCCTCGGTCGCGCTGGGCGCGGGTCGCACGGTCAAGGGTGCGGCCATAGATTTCCGCGTCGGCTTCGTGCTGCACAAGAAGGTTGGCGACGCGATTGCCACGGGCGAACCCCTGCTCACCATCCATGCCGCCCGCGACGCAGCCGCCCGTGACATTGCCCCCCAACTGCTTGCCGCCTACGAGTTCAGCGCCACTCCGCCCCTGCCCTTGCCGCTGACCAATGGGGTGGTGCGGTAGGGGTTGCGTTTGCGCGCTATGGTATAATGAAAGCACAACATAGCCACAAAGAACGACAATGTACGACGATGTGTTGCAGCGGATGCGCCAGTGTATTAGCCAACAATGGTACTTTATCACTCCTCATGCTACACGGGCGATGAAGGACGACGGGATTGGCCGCTACGATGTTGAATACGCCATCCTAGTAGGCAAGATTATAGTTCGCCAGCGCGATTTCGCTACCAGCGAATATAAATATCGGATTCTGGGTTCGACATATGCTGGTCGCCCCATGGAAGTAGTTGCTAATACCAATTAGCCGTGGTGCCGCTATAATTTCTGTAGGGGCGAACCGTTGTTCGCCCTGGCCCAATTTATACTATCTGCTCGGCTAATTGGTATAAGATAGAGGCCCAAATACGGTTATAATAACTGCTTACCTGCTCTAGCAAAGGATAAAGTGATGAAGTGTGCAAACTGTGGAGAGCCAACCGCATATATTAGCCGCAGCACCACGGCGTTTGGCGAGGGTGACAATCTAATCATTGTCGAAAACGTACCACTAGTTACCTGCCGGGAGTGTGCGATAGAACTCTACAGCGCTGTCACTCTCGGCCAGATTGAGCAACTGGAAGCGCATCTCACCGATCTTCCTCAGCGATCAATACCATACGCAACCTTCCAGGACCAGGAAGATCCGGCACTGGCCCATATGGCCGAGGTCGTTGTTTGATATGGTTATAATATTATCTGCTTTTACTTTCAACTTTCAACTTGTAACTTTCAACTACCCTTACGGCTCCAGCGCCCCGCTGCAGCGCGTCACTTCCACCCCTTGTTTCTCCAGCTCGCGGATATAGACGTTCATGCCGATGCTGTCGGCGGCTAGGTGGCCGACCACGATTAGCCTGCCCTTCTCGCGCCCATAGTCCATATCCTTCAGCTTCTTCAGTTCTTCGGGCTGGATGTGGATGTAGAGCAACGTGTCCACCCCATGACGGAAGTAGGCGGCGGCGACCGCCGCGCCACCGTTGGTGTACGCGCCGTGAGCCACCACTGTCTTGCCTGCATAATCGTCGGTCTCGCCCAGCATCACCTCTACGCGGGCAGCAGCGTGACCGAACTCGCCGAAGCTCTGGTTCAGCGCGCCCACAATATCGTCGAGCAGCGTGTCTTCGCCATTGCGGGCAATCGTCTCATCCACCACCCGCTGCAACTCGCGCCGCCCCAACTCGTCGCAGACGTTATGCACATTAAGGAAAGGGATCCCCAGCAGCCGCGCAGTGGATGGCACTTCGTCGTTGTTGACGCTATGGCCCGCCTGGCGCAGCATCTCGATGCGCGGCAGCACCGCTGCCTCCGCGGCCGCCTGCGGCACCCCCGCTTTCACCATCAGATCAATATGCTTGAGGTAGACCGGCCAGGAGAGCAGCCCCCGATCGTAGGGGTGATGGGCGATCACTGCGTCGAAGCCGAGTTGCTTCGCCAGCAGCAGGTGCGCCGAGTTGATGTCAACGCCGAACAGCGCCCGTTGGATGTTCTGCCCCGCCACGAAGATAGCCGAGTCCGCCGGGGTCTGCTCCGCGCCGATCAGCTGGTTGGCAAGCTGCATCATCTGGTCAGTGGATAGCATATTTCCTCTTAATCTCCGAAAGTCGTATACGTATGAGGGCGAGCAGCCGCCCGCCTCTACGTTGACTTATCCGCTTATTATTACAACCGCATAGTAGGGAAAGCAGTCGAATTGGTGTAGGGGCGAATCGCATACGCCCTGCCTCCCGTCGACTCTGCTCCCCTATAGCTGCGGTTGTAAATATTATCTGGTGCTACGAATCCGCCAGTCGCACGTCACGATGGCATTGATACGCTCCACCATTGCCCCTCACCCCGACCCTCTCCCCCGGCGGGGAGAGGGAGTTGCATTGGCACTCAGCCCTGATCGCTCACATCGGCCCACGCCAGCCAGCCGCGATCATCTCAGCGGCGTAGCTCACTTCAGGGTTGGACTCCTTGCGGCGGCGTTCGCTGAAGGCAACCAGGCGGGCAAGGCGGCGCATATGCTGGTTCAACCGGTCGAGCGCTTCCTTTGCACCAACCGCTTCGGGCTTCAGTTCGTCAATGCCCCACACCTTGATCACCGTTTCCAGCACCTGGCTATAGTAATCGTTCAACGTGTAGATGCCGTTCAGTTCGGTAAGGCGCACCCGCTCCTCGATGTTGGGCATCCCGTGGCCGGGCATGGAGAAGCCGAGCATCACCTCTACCAGCGGTTCGACATAGTTGGGGTTGACTTCGAGGTGGGCCTTGACCGCATCGCGGTAGAAGGCGTAATGCAGCGTCTCGTCCTTGGTGATCGAGCGCAGAATGTGAGCCAGGGCCGGGTCTTCCACATCTGCAACCCGCGCCAGGTTCAGGTAGTAAACCTTGGTGGCAAGCTCCTGGATGGCGGTGTAGACCATCGCCTGGAAAGGAGTGGCGGTGGGCGGCTCCCAGGCGTTGCGGATTACCGCCTTGCGTAGCTGGTGCAGCCGGTTGGGGTCGGAGTTGCGGGTGAGCAGCAGGTAGGTGTTCAGCACGTTGCCGTGCTGATCCTCTTCGCTGGTCCAGGTGCGGATGAAGTCCTGCAGCACCTCTAGTTCGCCCCTGAAGATGTCGGTAAGGCCGGTGGTAAACCAGGGCAGATTTACCTCGGTTAGCAAAGCAGTCTCCACCGCCACGTAGAGGCCGGGCGAGATG
>JANXYP010000201.1 GCA_025355955.1 Chloroflexota bacterium | reverse complement strand
GTTCGCCAGGGCGGGCAGCCGCCCGCGCCTACGATGGCACCATCAACCTTGATAGGGGTTCAGCAGGGCGGGCAGCCGCCCGCGCCTACGGATGGCACCATCAACCTTGATAGGGGTTCAGCAGGGTGGGCAGCCGTCCGCCCCTACGATGGCACCATCAACCTTGATAGCGGTTCAGCAGGGCGGGCAGCCGCCCGCCCCTACGAAAACTCCTTGCCACTCGCCATTTGCAACTTGCAACTCCCCCGTTCGTTTGTTCTATGTCCGAATTGACATCGTGCCTGCGGCGAGGTATACTAGGCGGCACAAACTGCGGTGGGTGGACATAACTGAAGCGGGAGGCTAGCGCTTGGCAATGACGGGCCGGATTATTGATACGCATGAAGCTAACCCGTTGCTGACGAGCGGCGGGCTGGTGGTGGGCATCGATGTGGGCGGCACCAAGATTATGGGCGGGTTGAGCGACTCCAGCGGACGCATCCTGCGCCATACCACCCTGCCTACCGAGGCGCAGCAGGGTGCCGAGGTGGTGCTGGAGCGCATCGAGCGGGTTGCCCGCGAGGTGATGAGCGGGGTAGACCCTGGTCGCATCATCGGGGTGGGCATCGGCGCGCCGGGGCCGATTGATCCCTTCAGCGGCACGCTCTACTCGCCACCTAACCTGCCTGGCATGGATGGCGTGCCAATGCGCGAGATTATGCGCCAGCGGCTGGGTCTGCCCATCTACCTTGCCAACGACGCGAACGCGGCGGCGGTTGGCGAATATCTGTTCGGCATCCATGAGCAGGTGCGTAACATGATTTACATCACGGTCAGCACCGGCGTGGGCGGCGGCATCATCATCGACGGCAAGCTGTTCATCGGCGCACACGGCATGGGCGGCGAGGTCGGCCACATGACCATCGAGGCGGAAGGGCCGCGCTGCAACTGTGGCAACACCGGCTGCCTGGAAGTGCTTGCCAGCGGCACGGCGATTGCCCGCTACGGCGCGGCGCTGGTCAGCGAGGGCCGCGCCCCTATCCTGAGCGAACTGGCCGAGCAACGTGCCAGCGCCGTCACCGCACGGCTGGTACAGGAGGCTGCCGAGCGCGGTGAGCGCGAGTCGCAGCTGATCATCGCCCGCGCCGGTTTCTACATGGGGGTGGGCATCGTCAACCTCATCCACCTGTTCAACACCCAACTGATAGTCATCGGCGGTGGGGTCAGCCACCTGGGGGCGCTGCTGTTCGACCCCATCCGCCAGACCGTGGCCGCACGGGCCATGCCCGCCATCCGCAACGCGGTGGAGATCGTCCCCGCTCATCTGGGCGATCAGGTGGGACTACTGGGCGCAATCGCGATCGTGCTGCACGAGCAGGCGAACGCTGCAAGCGAGCTGCGTCCCGCATGAACCTGATCATCACCAACCGCGCCCACCTGCTGGCAAGGTACGGCGAGACCGGCCTCGCCAGCATTGCCGCCAGCGCCGAGCAACTACGCCAGGCGTGGCTGGCCGACGATCGCACTCAGCGCCCCTATTTCGTCTACGTCGACGATGCCAGCAGCCTGGCCCCGCTTGGCCTGCAGCCGATTGTCGCCAGCGGCGTGCCCCCCGACCAAGATGAAGCCACCGCCATTTGCAACCTGCTCACCGCGCTCGAAGCACGCGGGCAGCAGGTCGAGCACCTGCTCATCCTCGGCGGCCCCAACGTGGTCCCCTTCTTCAGCCTTGCCAACCCGGTGCTGGATGTCGACCATGAGGTGCTGTCTGATAATCCCTATGGCGAACGTGGCAATGACCATCTGGTTCCCGATCGGGCGGTAGGGCGGATGCCGGATGCCGAACCGCCCGATGCCACCCCCCTGCTGCGCGCCCTGCAAACCGCCATTGCACTACGCAGCATCCAGGTGCCGCCCGCGCCCAGGCAACCCTACCCTGCCCCCGCCGCGACTGCTGCTGACCGCCCCGGCTGCCTGCATCCCTTTGCCACTAGCGTGGCCGACAAGGGCTTGTCCACTGGCAGCGCCATATCCCCCATTACCAACCCGGTAGGGGCGCAATTGATTACGCCCAACCTACCTGCTGTCCCCAATGAGCGCGGCTTTGGTTACGCGGCGGAGATCTGGCAGAACTCCTCGCGGCTCATCTATCAGACTGTCACTCGCATTGCGGGTGGCGATGACCTACGCACTTGCCCGCCGACCACTAACGCCGACTTCCAGCCACAGTGGTTGCAGAATCGCTTCCTCTACTTCAACCTGCACGGGGTGATTGACAATAGTCCATGGTTCGGCCAGAGCCTGCCGCTGCTTGCCAGCAACCCCTTTAGCTACCCGGTGGCGTTGCGGCCCGAACAGTTGCGGGCCAGCGAGAGCGTCATTAGCCTGTTCGCCCCATTCGTGTTCAGCGAAGCCTGCTACGGCGCGTATATTACCGGCAAGGCGACAGAACAGGCCATTTGCCTGACCTTCCTCACCAGCGGCGCGGCAGTGTTCGTTGGTTCGACCGTCACCTCTTATGGCCGCCCCGACCCCCCGCTGTCCGAGGCCGACTTGCTAGCGGTGTTGTTCTTCGAGCATCTCTACAGCGGCCTCACGGCGGGCCGCGCCCTGGTCGAAGCCCGCCGCGATTACGCCCGCACCATGCTGCAGCAGCACGGTTCGCTCGACGAAGATGACGAGAAGACCCTGCTGGAGTTCGTCGTCTATGGCGACCCCACCCTACGGGCGTTCTAATATTACAGCCTCAGTTGCCAGGCAAGGTGCGGTAGTTACGATTGGCCTGGACGCTGGGCAACAGGGCGTATGCGATTCGCCCCTACCCCATTCTGGCCCATTTATGCCAACTGAGGCTGTAATACTAACGCCAGTGCTGAGTGGCTGAGTGGCTGAGTGGCTGAGTGGCTGAGTGGCTGAGTGCTGAGTGCTGAGTGCTGAGTAGCTGAGTGCTGAATGTAGGGGCGCATGGCATACGCCCACAGATGCCCCGCACCAACGCCAATCGCAGGCACCTGGCGTAGAGGTGCATGGCATACGCCCAGATGCAGCACATCAATGCCCAACGCAGGCCGGTTTATACAGCCTCAGTTAGCATAAATGCGCCAGATTGGTGTAGGGGCGAATCGCATACGCCCTGCCGCCTAGTGTCCCGGCCAATCGTAACTACGTTATCTTGCCCAGCAACTGAGGCTGTAATAGGTTAGCCAGCGGATATGACCATCGGATAATATTACAACCGCATATTAGGGAAAGCAGTCGAATTGGCGTAGGGGCGCATGGCATACGCC
>JANXYP010000301.1 GCA_025355955.1 Chloroflexota bacterium | reverse complement strand
CTCGCACCGCCGAAGGCACCGATGCGCTGGCCTGGATTGACACCGACGGTGGCACCGTCACCCAATCGCAGTTCGCCATCCTTCGCGCCGCCGAGTGCGCCCCCAACACCCTGCCGATCGAGCGGGCCGCCAACCACCATGAACTGGTGCAGGCCGGTGTCGCCCAGATTGCCAGCGAGGTGCGGAGCAGTAGCGGGCAACTGGGGCGGCCCAGCGGCGCACAGTTCCGCGTCTATGAGCGTTTGAAGGAACACATCCGCCAGGTAAAGGGAACGTTGTGGGATACTGAAGATTTGCACAAGGCAATTGATACAATCTACCAGTTCAAGCTACGCCAGTCGGCGATTGATAAGTTGAACCGCCAACTGCGGAGCGGTATTGATAACTATGACCTTGCCGATATGGTAATTAACCTTTACAATCAAGACGAACTTTCGGTCATAAATGAGGCCGATGAGCAGAGTGAGCCGGAGATCCTTTGTTCGCTCGGCCTGCGCCACCCTGAAAACTAAGCATGGAGAACACACGATGCAACTGAACACCCAGACGAATCGCCAATTGTTGGCCGAGGCCGACATCTACCGCCTCTTCCTCGGTATGGGCTGGGATAACCCTAAATTGCGCCCCACCATCGTGACGGTATCTGAGCCAGGGGAAGGCGACGCAACGGTGGAGAAGCAGTATCGCCTTACCCCTGTTGCCCAGAAGCGCGGCGCTTACGTGTTCGAGTGTACTCCCGTTGAGATAGGGGGCCGCATCCCCGCTTACGCCGACCGCCAACGCATCGAGCGCGAGGCCCGCAAGTCCGCCGAGGAGCATATCATCGTCTTCGTCAGCGGCGATCATAAGACCCAGGTGTGGCAGTGGGTGCTACGCCGCCCCGGCCAGCCCGCTGCCTACCGCGAACAGGAATATCGTAGCGGGCAGCGGGGTGAGGCGCTGCTCGATAAGTTGGATGCCGTGCGCTTCCGCCTCAGCGAAGAGGAGAACCTGACTATCACCGGCGTGGTGGACCGCATCACTAAAGGCTTCGATGTCGAGCGGGTGACCAAGAAGTTCTACGACCTGTTTAAGCGCGAACACGAACGCTTCCGCGCCGATATTGCCAACATTGCCGAGGATAAGCGCGACTGGTATGCTTCGCTGATGCTCAATCGCCTGATGTTTATCTATTTCATCCAGCGCAAGAAGTTCCTCGATGGCGATGCCAACTATCTTGGCAACCGGCTGAAGCAGGTGCAGGCCCGCTACGGCAGCGGTAAGTATCAGGACTTCTATCGCCACTTCCTGCTGCGCCTCTTCCATTTTTATCTGAACCGGCCCGCAGATGAGCGCCCCGCCGAGCCAGGTCGCTATGACGACTTGCTGGGCCGCGTGCCATACCTCAATGGCGGCCTGTTCGGCGAACACGACATCGAGCGCGACAATCCCGAAATTGCCATCCCTGATGCTGCCTTCGAGCGCATCTTCGCCTTCTTCGACAACTACCAGTGGCGGCTGGATGAGCGACCTATTGGCAGAGACAACGAGATTAACCCCGATGTTCTCGGCTACATCTTCGAGAAGTACATCAACCAGAAGCAGATGGGCGCGTATTATACCAAAGAGGACATCACCGGCTACATCACCCAGTCCACCATCATCCCCTATCTGTTCGATGCGGCGGCCAAAGAGGTGCCGATTGCCTTCCGCCCCGATAGCGTGGTGTGGCAACTGTTGCGCGACGACCCCGACCGCTACATCTACCCCGCAGTCAAGACCGAGGATTACCTGCTGACCGAGACTGAGCGCGAATACAAGGCGCGGCGGCTGCGCTGTGCCGAACTGCGGGTCAAACTGGCAGCGGGCGAGGTTCACGACATCAACGACCTCATCACCTACAACCTGAACATCCGCCAGTTTGCCGAGGACGCGATCACCGCCAGTGAGGGACCGGATATGGTGCGCGCCTTCTACTACGCCATTGCCGGGCGGCTGCCGGAGAAGTCGAACGAACACTACCGCCAGGGCATCAGCGTGCTAGACCCCACCTGCGGCAGCGGCGCGTTCCTCTTTGCCGCCCTCAACGTGCTGGAGCCGCTCTACGATGCCTGCCTGCGCCGCATGGATGCTTTCATTGACGATGCCGATCGCCTCGACCCCGACAAGGCGACGGGCCAGTACCGGGACTTCCGTGCCACCCGCCAGCGCATCGCCCAGCACCCCAACCGCGCCTATTTTATCTACAAATCCATTATCATCAACAACCTCTACGGCGTGGACATCATGGATGAAGCGGTGGAGATTGCCCGCCTGCGCCTCTTCCTCAAGCTGGCCGCGCAGGTAGAGTTCGACCCCGACAAACCCAACATGGGCCTCGAGCCGCTGCCTGATATTGACTTCAACATTGTGGCGGGCAACACGCTTGTCGGTTACGTCAGCCTTGAGGAAGTGCGTAAGGCGGTGTCGGTGTCTGGAAACCAGATGCGCCTGGTGATGGGCGAGGATAGCGCCGCATTGGACAGCATCGTGCGCCGCGCCGATGCCGCCGACGAAGCCTTTCAGGAGTTCCGCCGCCAGCAGGTGCAGGAGGGAGCCGAACACGACTCTGCCTTCAAGCAGCAGCTACGCGACCGCCTCGATGAACTGAACGACCAGCTTGACCGTTACCTCTCCACCCAGTACGGCTACGACCCCCGCTTCGTCGAGAAGTTCAAGCAATGGCGGGCCAGCCATCAGCCTCTGCACTGGTTCGTCGAGTTCTACGGCATCATCAAAGCCGGTGGGTTTGATGTGATCGTGGGGAACCCTCCTTACGTGGAGTACAGTAAGGTAAAGGGAGATTATACGATTAGAGGTTACGAAACAGAGTCTTGCGGCAACCTTTACGCTAACGTCTTGGAGAGATGCATGAAGATAACACATGAAAATGGTTACAACGGCATGATTGTGCAACTACCAATAGTTTGTACTGATAGAATGATACCAGCTCAAAAGACGCTTCGTAGCAATAGTAGTGCTGTGTGGATTTCAAACTATGATGACAGACCTGCTAGGCTGTTCGATGGACTTGAGCATATAAGAGCTAGTATCATTCTCCTCAAGAGGAGCACACATCAGGGTAATGCCAATATATGGACGACGAAATACAATCGCTGGCTTACCGAAGCGCGAAGTGTGCTGTTCAGCAGTATAGATTACGCTAACTCTGCAGGCTGGAATTACGCTGGTGCAATCCCAAAGGTGGGTGAGAGCTTGGAATTGAATATCGCAAGGAAGATAAGCGGACACACGACAGTTACTAACAAGTTGCTTGGGGAAAACAAAGTGTACTTTCATAACGCTCCTCAATACTGGATACGAGCAATGACCTTCGCTCCCTACTTCAGAAACGAACGCGAAGGGGAGAAACTTTCTACTCAAGTAAAAACGCTAACCCTACCCACTCATCTAAGAGCTAGTGTAGTATCCGCCATACTTAACAGTAACCTGTTTTATTGGTGGTTCATTGTACTTTCTGATTGCCGACATCTGAATATGAGGGAAATTGAGAGGTTCCCAGTAGAACTAGACACCATGAAGCCAGAGCATCAAGAAGCGCTGTCGTCACTTAACGACAAGCTGATGTTTGATTACCAGAAAAATGCTAGACGTAAGACTACGTACTACAAAACAACAGGTGAGGTAGTTTATGATGAGTATTACCCTCGCCTGTCTAAGGCCATTATTGACCAAATAGACCGTGTGCTGGCGCAGCATTACGGCTTCACCGACGAGGAGCTAGATTTCATCATCAACTATGACATCAAGTACCGCATGGGCAAGGATGCCGACGAGGGGGCGGAGTAGAATGACCAGTTTGATTGAACCGCTGATTGAGGATATTAGAAGCCGCGCCAAGCAGCTGATCGAGGAAGGCGATGAAATAGCACGCTCTTTGGAAGAAGCAGGTTGGAAGGATGAACGTCCTAATGAAATAGTAGAAGACCCCAATGAGCGGCTGCTACGTAGCATAAGTCCAACTGTCAAGAGGCGAATACCGGCGGTGCTGGCCCATAAATACCATCACTGGTATGGAGGGTGTTCAGCCTTCATCGAAGACACTTCCCCAGGTCGCAAGGGTGAACTAGAACACGTCCATGCTAAGGCTAGAACTATAAAGGTGATTGATACTTCCTTGGCCGGGTTCTTTAAAAATGATTACATGAGTGAACAAGACCAAGCTGGTGCAGTGGCCAATATTAAGGAGATTCAAGGGATTATCCAATCTGCTGCTGGGTACGTTGAAGCACACGCCAGAAGTATCGAAAGCGCGCTGTTCAGAGTTTACGCTGGTGATTTGCTGGGTATTGCTGAACATTACCGTGACAACAACGAACTACGTCCCGCTGGCGTAGTTGCTGGTGTAGTGCTAGAGCGTGAGATGCGCCAACTCTGCGATAAGCTGCAAATCAAATATGGGAAAACAGACCACGACATCGGCCAGTTCAACACTATCCTCTTTGGCAAAGGCAGTCCGATAGAGAGCGCAACATGGAAAATGCGGATAAACGCATGGTACAAGATACGCAACAAATCGGCGCACTATGACGCACAGGAAGGCGAACCGACCAAAGACGAAGTAACTGAGTTGATAAACGGGGTTAGGTCCTTCATCGAGTTCGCCGAGGCGCAGCCTGACCGTCGCGCCAAGTAAGCAGGAGTTCATGACCAGCGCCACCACAATGCAGCTTAACCCAACTAACCCGCACTACCCCGTCGCCCGCCTGAGTTCCTACGCCGCCGCACCAGAGGCGCTAGAGGCTCGGGGCGAGTTGGCGCTTCTGGGCGGCAAGCTGCTGGGGCTGTTCTGCTCGTCACGCTGCCCCGCCAGCCTGCTGCTGCCTGCCTACGACACCGCCGCTGCGCTTGCCGCCGCCGGTGTGGCGATTGTCGGCGGCTTCCATAGTCCACCGGAGCAAGGCTGCCTCCGCCTGCTGCTGCAAGGGCGCGGCCCCGTCGTCATCTGTCCCGCCCGCCGCCTCGAGGGGATGCGAGTATCCGCTGCATGGCAGCCCGCCCTTACTGCTGACCGCCTGCTGCTGCTCTCGCCTTTCGGCCAGGTAGGGCGCATCACTGCGGAAACCGCTGCCCAGCGCAACCGCTTCGTCGCCGCCCTCGCCGACGAACTGCTCATCCTCCACGCCCAGCCCGGTGGCAAAACCGAACAACTCTGCCGCGAAGCCCTGACTTGGGGCAAACCCATCTACACCCTCGCACACCCCACCAACGCCAATCTGCTGGCGCTGGGAGCGCAGGAATATCCGCTACCGCTCACCACACTGGAAAGGAACGCCCAATGAAAGCCGATAACCTCAGCCTGCTTACCCTGCTGACCAGCAACCATCAATATACCATCCCTATCTACCAGCGTAGGTATGGCTGGAACATCGATCAATGTCAATAGCTTTGGGATGATATTACCCGAATTGCCAACGACAAGAACGCTCCCAGCCACTTCATCGGCTCGATCGTCTACATCGTAAAATCGGATAGCCCCACCTTTAGATCGGCATCAGTGATAGATGGGCAGCAGCGGCTGACCACTATTTCGCTGCTAATTGCCGCATTGCGAAACATCCTTATGCGTAAGGGAGCAACTTTGCACGTCGCAAAGGATGGGGAGAAAGAAGAAATTACTCCAAAGAAACTCGGCTATTATCTGTTCAATTCGGACGAATCTGGTGACCGCGAATACAAACTGCTACTCACCCAAGGTGACAAAGAAGGCTTCGTCGCGCTGGTCAAGGATCAACCCCCACCCAAGGATATGCCACAGCATATCCGGGTGAACTACGAGTTCTTCCGAACGCACATTGAGACCTGGGGGAACGATCTGGAGGGCTTGTACCAAGCGCTTGAGCGGCTTCTAGCTGTGGTTATCATTCTGAAGCAAGGGCAGGACAACCCGCAGCTAATCTTTGAAAGCCTCAATTCCACTGGCCTCGACCTATCTCAAACCGACCTCATCCGCAACTTCCTACTCATGGACCTAGAGACGAAGGAACAGACCAGGCTATACGAGAAATACTGGTATCCAATGGAGCAACGTTTCGATCATGAGAATTCGGCGCAGTTCGACCGCTTCATGCGTGATTATTTGACCCTCAAGAGCAAGAGCAAACACATCCCTAACATCGAGCGGGTGTACCTGGACTTCAAGATCTATGCCCATGAACGGCGCAACGATGGTGACAGCACCGAACAGATACTAACTGACATTGCCAGATATGCTGGGTATTTCGTAAATCTTGCCCGCGAGGAAGAACCCAACCCCGCAATCCTCAGCGCCATCACCGACTTGAACCAGTTTAAGGTTGAAGTAGCCTATCCATTCCTTCTTGAAGCGTATGGTGATTACAATACTGGTCAGCTAAGTGCGAGTGACTACGTAGCGGTGATAAGGCTGATCGAGTCTTACGTGTTCAGGCGCTTCATCTGTGGCATCCCCACCAACGCACTGAACAAGATCTTCCCCACTCTTAGCAAAGAGTTGAACAAGAGCGATTATCTGAAAAGCTTGCAGCTAGCACTGATGCGCAAAGAGTCGAACCAGCGCTTTCCGCGAAACGCCGAGTTCCACCCTGCACTGCTTGAGCGGGACATATATAGCTCCGGTTCGCGCTGCAAATACCTGCTGGCGCGGATTGAAAGGTATAAGAACAAGGAGCAATTCAATCTGGATAGCACTACTATCGAACATATAATGCCTCAAGATCCCTCTAACGACTGGCAGAAGGAGCTTGGTCCTAGCTGGAAGGCGGTTTACGAACGTTACCTTCACACCATTGGCAACCTTGCCCTCACCTTCTACAATTCCGAAATGGGCAATAAATCTTTCATCGAGAAGCGCAACGGAGACAAAGGCTTCACCGCCAGTGGCCTCTGGCTCAATCGAGATTTGCGTGAGCTAGACCATTGGAATGAAACCGAAATCCTTAAAAGGGCTAATAGGCTAGCCGATGTAGCCATTCAAGTTTGGGCGCAGCCGGATATTCCTCCTGACTTGATTGATAACCCAGACAAAAAGCGTCGGCGAACCAAGCCCAGCAGTTCGAATGATGGCCGCCAGCCGGTAGCTAAGGCAGCAGCATCAGCTTCGGTGGGGAGCAATGATACATCTCATTCGCTGGATGAAGACTTGACCGGCACACGGCCCATTAGTTTCAGCTATGGTGACTACCGAGTGAGTGAGCTTAAGAAATGGAATGTGCTTTATCAAAGGGTTTGTGGTTGGTTGCTCGACAAAGATGCCGCAACCTTCAATGCTCTTCCAAAGAGCGAAATGTTCCTTCGTAAAGGGGTGAATAGGTATTTCTCCGATGCGCAGGGCAGACTTTATAAGCCAGTGAGCATCGGGGAAATATATGTGGATATAAACTGGTCAGTCAGCGACACTCTTCGGATCATAAAGAAGCTGCTGGCCGAGTTTGGCCTCGACGTTAACCTGTTCAAGATTTATCTGCTCTAATCATACGGAAAGGGGTCATCTACCATGGAACGTGACGAGCGCGTTCGCGCCATCCTCACCGATCTGGAAGCCACCCGCGAGAACCTGCTAGGACTTTCAGACGACATCTGGCAAAGCATAGATCACAACGACGATGCCGCGCTTGAGCAGGGTATCCAGTTTAAACGCGAGTATAACAAGAAGGTCAAGGACTTCAGCCAGCTAGCTACCGAGCTATCCGCCCTAGTGCAGCAATTCACCGATGTGCGGCTCGATACTGAGACCGTCAGCCCTAGTGCTGAAGAAGTTGCGGACAATCCAAAGCAAGCTGAGGACGAGCGTCAGCGCCTCATTCGCGAACTGGATAGAGAGGCATCACACAGCCTGGCGGAGAACTTTACTTTTAAGCGGCCTTACGGCTTCATCATCGGCGACTACGCTGCTAAAGAACTTGTCACCTGGAAGCAGCTATACCGCCTCGTCTGCGTCTACCTGGCTTCGAGCGACCCCTCACATTTTGCCAGCCTGTGCGAGAGCAAAAGGTTCATCAGCAATCAGGGCAGTCGCGCCTTCGCCCATACCGCTACCAGCGTCCGCGAACCGCTACAGATAATCGAAGGGGTATACGCTGAAACGAACCTCTCTGCCAACACTATCAGGGACAACATCGAAAAGCTGCTTGTGGAGTTCGGGTTTCCACTGGGGGATTTCAAGCTTTATCTGCGGGAGGCTCATAACTCTGTAGCTATATAGGATAAGAATAGCGCAATCAAGGGGAATCGTCCATGGACGACCAACCCGCCACCCTCCGCGCCGAGATCCTCGCCCGCACTACCCACCTCCTCGCAGGAGGCAGCTCTATGACCGCCCGCGACATCGCCGCTACGCTGGTAAAAGGTGGGCTGGTCGGGGTGGACAAGAAGCTGGTGAACAGCGTCCTCACCATTGAGGGCAAGGGCCGCTTCAGCTACGACCGCACATCTTACACCTACGCGCTGGCTAGCCCCGCTGCGCCTGCAGCCCCAGCTCCCACTAACCACACGGAGAGCCAAATTGAGGTTAATCGTGATGCGCTAATGGCTGCTTGTCGAAAACTCTTCGCCGATGGTAAACCCCGCACCGCAAAGGAGATTGCTGCCGAGCTTACAAAGCAGGGGATGGCAGGGGTGGACAAATCGCTGGTCGGCAGTGTGCTCATACGCGAGGGCAAGGAGTTGTTCACCTACGACCACAAGACCTATACGTACTTACCACGATAGCTCCCAACAACAACAATGCTGGTGAAGCACACCCAAAGACGTGGCTAGCGGGCAAGAACACAGATGTATCTACCCTCGGCTAGCCCTGCCTCTACTTTTTGCCCCACCTCCCAGCCGCGCCCGCCGCTTGCCCCTGCCTCCCTGCCATCCACAGCCACGTCAGCGCTTTGTGCTTCCCCTTCGCTTAGGCTTCACCCTCCCCTTCGCACCCCCTTCGCGTTCCTCCACAACCGCCTCCGCGCACCACGAAGCGCCTGCCTGCGCTCTACCCCCGCCACCAGGTGCAAGGATGACTCCTCACCCCTCCCCGCCACTCGCCCTTTGCTTTGGCGACTTCACCTAGCTGTGTCCCTCGCTCCTCGCCTGCACGACACCTTCGCCTTGCGCGCTCTTCTCACTGGCCCACATCTGTATACACACACGTAATTTCTGAGGTTCGTGTGTGCTAATTTTCACTTCTCTACCATGATGTTCAACCCCTGGGTAGAGAGCAGGCCGGAACACCCCGTGCGGCACGTATTCCTTATTACCTAGCCACACCCTTGCTCGATAATCTACTACCCGCCCATCTGCTAGCTCTACCCACAAATGAGGCGCGTACTGTTCACCGCTGCGCTGGTCAAGAAGATACCCCAGCATTACTCTGTGCTTCACCCCTGCACCCACAAGCACCATGTGCAGCACGCGGGTAATATCACCGCAGTCGCCTGGCAGGGTATCATATGGCCTGGTCAGCTCCTCGATGCCCAGCTCTGCCACTTTCTTCTTAGCACCCATAGCTATTCCCCTTGCTCCAGAAGGGCTGGTCGCCAGCCAGGAGTAGAGATAAGTTTATCTGCCTGCCGGGTAAGCGTTCGCCATTTTCTAGCCGGAACTCTGATACGAACGCGCTCGATGTTGCGCTCCACCTTAACCAGATGATCCTGATTGCCAAGCTCTTTATATCGGGAGTGGGCAAGCTGGTAGCAAGCTAGAGCGGACTGGTAATCCTGGAGCACTTCATTCACCACGCCGAGGTTGTTCCAGGCCGAACCCTGCCCAAACTGGTCGCCGATCTGCTCGGCGATGATCAGGGCCTGGAGTTGACAGCGCGCCGCCTGCGGGTATGCCCCCATTGCCAAAAGCGCGCTACCCAGGTTGCTGAGGTTGGTGCCTTTAGTCGGGGTATCGCCTAGCTGCTCATCCAGAAGCAGCGCTTCCTGGTAATAGCGAACCGCCTGCTCATACTCTTTCTGAAAGAAAAATATATTGCCCAGATTGCCCAGATGATCGGCGCTTGCCGCGCGGTCGCCGATCTGCTCAGCGATGGTCAGCGCCTCACGGTAGCAGGTGGCCGCTTGCCCGTAATCGCCCAGCACAGCGTAGATAGTGCCCAGGTTGCCCAGAACGTTACTTCTGCCCTGCAGGTCGCCAAGGCGCTCGGCGAGACTAAGCGCCTCCTGATGGCAAGCGAGGGCATCCTGATACTTCCCCAAGGCGCGGTAGACATTCCCCAGGTTGCTCAGGTCGGTGCTCTTACCCTGGAGATCGCCTACCTGCTCATCAAGGTTTAGCGCTTGCTGGTAATAGTCGATCGCCTGCTCGTAATCTCCCATATTGGCGTATACCAGACCAATGTCACCTACCACTAGCCCCAGCATCCGCGTATCGCCAACTTGATTTGCGATCGATAGCACCTGCTGATAGTGATCAAGCGCGCGGGCGTACTCACCCAACGAGACGAAGACGATGCCCAGATTGCCCCGCGCCCTGCCCTCGAGCTGGGTATCGCTCGTCTCTTCGGCAACCCTCAGCACCTGTTCGTAGCACCTGATCGCCTGCCCATATTCGCCAAGATTGCGGTAGGCGTTGCCCAGGTTGCCCAGGGCGCTGGCCCGATCCTTGGCGCTCAGTCGATCCGCAGGCACACCCGCCAGCCGCTCGGTCATACTTGCCAGGCGGCGAAACTCGCTCCACCGATCCAGCAGGTCACTCAGGCTGACCTTGTTCTCACCCTGCAAATATCCCAGCACCGTTCCCATCAGCAACCTGGCCGCATCTTCATAACCCTCACCAGCGCAGAAGTGGTCAAAGCTATTTAGCAGTGATGCTACCTCGCCGATCTGAGTAGGCGGGCTAGTCAGAGGGTCACGCTGGTAGAGGCGCTGAAAGTAGTCAGCGGCGGCGCGGTGATGGCCAGCCTGGTCGCGCAGCTGCGGGTAAGCATATTCGCGCACCACCGCGTGCATGGTGTAGCGGCCACCTTCTGGATGCAGCAGCGCTCGGCGGCTGAGTTTCAGCGCATGAGCGGCTATATCCTGTGGTCGCCAGCCCCAGGCATACTGCTGCTTGCGCCGAAGTAGGGCCGCTTCTTCCTGCCCGCTCCTTACCCTCTCTATGTGCCGCATCCGGCGGTAGCTTAGTAGTATATCCGCAACGTCTTTTGGCGTGACCGCCTGGCTGAAGTACGGCGGATGGTCAAAGAGGCTCAGGTAGCAGACTAGCTGCTGCTCCTCTACCGGGAGCCTCTGATACACCTCGTCCAGGAGGTTCGTCGCTACCTCTGCCTCCCACAGACGCTGCTCACCCAGTAGACCCTCCAGCTCACGATTGTCCTCGACCGCCAGTTGAGCGAGTAGGATGAGCGCCAGGGGGTGGCCCTGACACTTCGCCACCGCCTGCTTGAGGATGGTTTCACTGTACCCGGCCAGCCCCCAGAGCCGGAGCAGCGCAATGCCGTCCGCCTCGCTAAGACCCTCGATCTCGTAGCTGTGAACCTGCTTACGCCCGGCGCGAATGTGATGGCGGCTGGTCAGTAGTAGCTTTGTGCTACCCAGATCATCCTCGGCAAATAGCATCCGCCAGCCTGGGCCAGCGCTGCCCTCATCATCAAGCACGATTTCACAGTCATCAAGGATGAGCAGGTACGGCTCACGCAGCTCACGAAGCCAGGTAATCAGCAGCATTGCCTGGTTGTCTTCGTCTGGCACCTCCCTGGGATCGAAGGTAATGCCGAGGCTCTCGGCGATGGTATTGACTACTCCGCCAATATATGGGTCGCGGGCCAGGTTGCGCCAGTACACTTTGGCGTAGCGCTGCTGGTAGCGATGGTAATACATGGCGGCCAGGGTGGATTTGCCGATACCCGCCACCCCAAAGAGGGTGGCTGCTGCTCGTCCGCGCACTATGCTAAGGGTGGTGTTTGCCGCCAGATACTGGGCCAGCTCCTCAAGCTCACGTTCGCGCCCGACGACCCGCCCCACCGAGGGTACCGCGTGCGATACCGGCAGCAACTTGGTCGGGGTAGACTGGTAGTAGTTAACACTGACATCACCGCCTCTCCCTGGGTAGTTGTACACATCTACCTGCGCGTCGCTAACCAGGACGGTCGGGGTAGTCTGTCCTGATGTCGCAATCTCCTCTACGCTGCCTGGTCCAGTCACAACGGAGGCTGGCAGGGGCGCAGCCTGCGCTTCCGTCGGGCTACGCCAGGGCGAAAGTAGTTTCGCCTCAGGGTTCTCGCGCAGGAGATGGGCAAGGTCAGGATGCGCCGCCGAGCGTAGCAGCCGGTCAGATGCTGCCACCCCCAGCCCCAGGGCCTGGGCAAGCCGCACCACATCCTGCCATGCACGCGGTTGGGATACCCCGCGCAGCCAGTTGCGAGTGGTATCGAATGAGAGTCCGGCGGCCTGAGCTAGCTGAGCATAGGTCAGCTGCATACTTCTGGTATAACCACGAAGTAGCCGAGCGAAGTTGTGGCTATCCTCTTCCCTATCAGACTTTTCCATACATCATTCAGCCTTCACTGCCTGCGTCCCTTCCCACTACGATAGCAAAAGGGCGCAAGGCTTAGGTCCCTGATGCTGGGTTTTCACTTCTGCCCGCCATTTGACCCTTAATCTGACCCATGCGTGGGGCAGATTAGGTCACGCCTTTACGGGTAAGATGAGTTTGCAAGAGCAACCGGCCGGTGCCCTTCACCCAACCAATTCACCTCTATAGCCAAGAAGGAGAAAACCGATGATCAAGTGGATTAAGCGGCATGGCCGCGCGGTGCTGCTCACCGTCTGCATCATGTCCAGCCCCATAGTAGTGGGGGTTGTCCAACCGATTACCTTTGGCGCACCGCCCGCCTACGCCTGCCCCATCCAGTATCCCGATTGCGGCGGCTGATGCCCTAAGCGTATCACCAATCTCTGAGCGCAGAGGCTAACCCCTGTGTACTCATACAAACCCTCGCCGCACCGGAAAGGCTAGCCTCCGGTGCGGCAGGCTTTTGCCATGGCCCTAGTCGCGGCGGGCATCACGCAGACGGTTGGCCGCGGCCAGCTTCTGCGCCGCTCGCGTCGCCTCCCCCCAGCTAACCAGGCTCACCGCATATTCGTAGAGCATATCCGCCCTGGTCACCCGCTCCCCCTGCCCCTCCGCCAGGTGTTCCGCTGTGCTAAACTGCTGGTCGGCCTCGATTCTCCTCCCCAGTGCAGCGTAAACTCGGGCAAGAGTATGCTGCACCTGAGCACGGTCTAGATCGCCGAGCCCGAAGTCCCTGGCCAAGCTGACCGCCTCCTCCGCCTCACCCAGCGCGTTATTAGGTTCGTTACGCTTGAGATACGTCTCGGCCAGGTTGGCATGGGCAAGTACCAGGGCTTGCCAGGCCGCGCTTGCCTTAGCCAGATAGACGGTGTGGCGCAGCTCCGCGAGCGCTTCATCTGTTCGCCCCACCATATTTGCTACCGCGCCGTACATCCCCCTGACCTCGGCAAGGAAGGAGTCTTTTGGGTTAGCCTCTTGTAGCATTAGGCTATCGGTCATCGCCTGGTAGGCTTCTTCTAGCTCCTTACTTTGCAGGTGGGCCAAGCCCAGCCCCCAGTAGATCGCGCCTATCCACTTGGTATCGTTCAGGTCAAGCGCGTAACGCAGCGCCTCGTGGTAGTGTCCAATCGCCATCGGGAGGTTGCCTTGTCTGAGCGCCACATTACCCAGATTGTGGCTGACCAGCATCGCAAAGCGGATATCGATTATCTCGGCCTCATACCATCCATTCCAGGCAGCAATGAAGCAGCGCTCCGCCATCACCAATTTTCCCTGCTTATAGTAAGCGATGCCCAGACGGTTACTGATGCGCGCCTTGTATTCACCTTCCCCGATCTCCTGTGCCACTGCCAGTGCGGTTTGCAGCCTGGTCACCGCCTCCCCCAGCCGCCCCAGTTCAGTCAGCGCCCAGCCAGACAGGTAATCAGCGCGCATTTCGATGCGGGGCGCGAGCCCTTCGAGATCAAGCGGCGCAACGATCTCAAGCGCTCGCTGAGGCTCCCGCTGCGCGGTTGCCTCCAGCGCCTGATCGAGGGCTACCACCGCCGCCGCCTCACGCCGTCGTCGCCTCATGTCTTCGTTCCTGGTCACTTCAGCGCCATCCTTACAAACAAAACTTATCGGATACAACCTCTGCCGCCCACATTATACCACCAACTTTACCGCGCTGGCCTCCCTCTCCGCTGCTGCGCTTCTCACCTACACTTGAGTTTTAACTGTGGTATAATTGGACTCGCCGCACAAGATACAACTACGTGCCAACCAAGGGGTATACTATGGTTGCCGAACTCGATTTCGCCACAATGCTGCAGGCTCACGCACAGAGCCGCCGACTTACCCAAAAGCAGCTGGCTGCTACCAGTGGCGTTCCCTTCTATACCCTGCGCAACTGGCTGAGAGGCGCTACCCTCCCGCAGCGTTGGCAGGATGTTGCCCAGATCGCCCTGGCGTTGGAACTCGATCCCCCCGCCTTGGGCCGCCTCCTGAGCGCCGCTAACCACCCCAGCCTTAATCAACTGCTAGACCTCTACCCCCGGGAGCCACTACTAGAGCGCTGGCGGAGCTGGCAATGGGAGCCCGCACCCAAGGCTGAACCGCAGGCTACCCCAGTCGCAGCCCTGGTTGAAGCCTGCCGCACCAATTACCTCAATTACGTGCAGAGCGAGCATGGTATACTCAGAGCTGTAGGCATCAGTCAGCTCGACACTCAGGTGCCAATAAGGCTGGGGGACGTGTATTTCCATCTCTCCGCGGCCCCGGTCAGAATAGGCACCCGCAGCACCCTCGAAGCGGAGCGCGATTTGGAGGTGCTGGAGCGGCGCGACGATCTATCCCGCGAAGAACACAGCCGCCTGCGCGATTCTATTCTGGCCCGCTACCGTAGCCAGCGCTCCGCCCCACCAGTCAAGCTGGATGACGCAAGCGCGGGTTATCGTCAGATGGTGGTGCTGGGGGACCCGGGCGCGGGTAAGACCACCACGCTACGCTACATCGCCTCTATGCACGCTGCCGCACTTAGCAGAGGAGAGTACGAGGTAGCCGCGCTCGGCGCGGCGCGGCTACCAATTTTTGTGCGCATTGGTGAGTTTGCCACCGCGTTCACCAAGAACCCCAACATCGCGCTATCCGACTTCCTGGCCGAGGCAGTGCGTGAGTTTCGGAATACTCAGCTAGCCACCCTGTTTAACGATGCCCTGCTAAAAGGTGAGGCGATCGTACTGCTGGACGGGTTCGATGAGGTTGCGGTGCCGGAGCAGCGCGGCCAGATCCGCCAGCGCATCGAGGAGTTCGTCCGCCGCCACAGCGCGTCAGGCAACCACTTCATCGTCAGCAGCCGAATTGCCGGTTACGATGTTACTCCTCTGCAAGCGAACTGGCAGCACTTTCAGATTGAGCGGATGAGTCGCTCGGACATCGAAACCTTCATTACCATCTGGAGTAGTCAGGTGGAGCGCCAGAAGCGCGGTGAGAAAGCGGGCAAGATTGAGGCAAAACGGCAGATCGAGAGGATCATGTGGGCAGTTGACAACAACAAAGGGGTGATGCGCCTCGCAACCAACCCGCTGATGCTAACAATTATTTACCTGATTAACGAAAAGCACACCCGCCTGCCTGACCGGCGCATCGAGCTGTACAAGTTGGCGGCCGATACCCTGGCCCACGACTGGCAGGCAGCCAAGCCGGGTTTCCCATATGAAGCCTTGATCAAGGAGGCGGAGCTGGCCGATGTGCTTGGCCCGCTGGCCTACTGTATGCACGCCAACCGCGCCGACGGCATGGTACACGAGAGCGAAGTACGCGAATTCCTCCGCCGCGGCCTGGCCAGAAGGCGGGGGCTTGACCTGAGCAACCCCGATGACCAGAACACCCTCAACGAAGTAGCGGAAGATTTTCTGCGCCGGGTGCAGGAGTTCACTGGCCTGTTCGTCGAGCGCGGCGTGGATGAGCAGAGCCGCCGCCTCTATAGCTTCATGCACCTGACCTTCGAGGAATATTACGCCGCCCGCTATCTGGCGACCAAGCACGTGCAGAGGGATGAGCTACTGAAGCTCCTCCGCCGTCACCGCTACGATCCTCGTTGGGAGGAGGCGCTACTGCTCACCCTTGGCTATGTTGCCTTCATCCATGAGCATCACGAGCAGGCCGGGGCGCTGCTCGAACAGCTCTGCCTCGACCCCCACCGCCAGGTATCCGAGTACGAAGAATTGTTCCACCGCGATTTGCTGTTCGCGCTACGCGCCAGTGGCGACGGTATCACCCCCAGACACGAGGTTCTTGAAGCGATGGTGAGTGAGGTACTGGGCATCTACTTTGACCGCGACGAGAATGAGGGGGCAGGGCGGTATGAACTGCTCCGCGATCAGATCGAGACCCGCTTTGCCATGGTGGCCAACAGCGCATTTGGTGAGACAACTTTCTTTGCGCTGCTGAAGCGAATGAGTAACGATGAAGACGCCTATGTGCGCTCCAGTGCGACCTCAGCACTCGGTGAGTTGGTGACTACCCCTGAAGCAGTAGATGCGCTGGTTAGCCGTCTCACCAGTGATGCAGTGGCTGTAGTGCGCTTGAGCGCTGCAAATGCGCTACGTAACCTAGGCATCGCGAGTGAGAAAGCGGTAGATGCTTTGCTACGCCAGTTGCAAAGCGAGGATGATGTCAGTGTGCGACGAGACGTAGTTATGGCACTAAGAGACCTGGCGGGAACCAACCCTGAAGTAGTGGATGGCCTGATTCAGACGCTGGGTAACGACCCAGCCGCGAGCATCCGAAGACAGGCAGCAGATGCGCTGGGCACAATGAAGGCATCTGGTGGTCGCGTGGTCAACGCGCTTGTGCAGCGGCTAAATGATGAGGATGCCAGTGTGCGCGCCAGCGCGGCGAGTAATCTGGGCTACGTAGCCAAAGGTAATGAAGCGGTAATCGCCACCTTGCAGGAGCGGCTATATAACGACCCCGATACCGATATGGTGGTTAGTGCGGCTGCGGCACTGGGGAGACTAAATAAAGGGGAACTGGCGGCGGCGGCGCTGCTGGAAAGGTTGTACATTGTGGAGAGCCGTGATACCCTCATTGCTATAGCCCAGCAACTGGAAGATCTGGAGATACATGATCAAGCTATAAACGATGCTCTCTCCGACCAACTGCTCAAGAGTGAGGATGGGGATGTAGGCTGGCACATGGCGAGGGCACTGGCTAAACTAGCGCCGGATAATGAACTTATCTCCGAGCGGCTGAGGCAACAGCTTCATCAGGGTGTAGATGTTGTCACCCTAATTGGGGCAATGACCGGACTACGCGAACTAAAGGTAAATAGCCCGGAGGTGATAAATGACCTGCTAGAGCTGCTAATACAGCATCAAGATGCTATGGTACGCCTGAACGCGGTCACCACTTTGAACCTGCTCAAGGTACGGGATGAAGCGGTGCTGAAGGTAATGTATCAGCACCTAAACAGTGATGAAGACGATGATGTGCGCTGGGTGATCGCTGATGCGCTGGGCGATGTGGAGACACCTGACGAAGCGGTAAGGGATGCGCTCTGGCAAGCCTTGCAGCAGGACGTAAACGCCGATGTGAGGGCCGCGGCAGCGATGTCCCTGGGTAAGGCTGGTAGCAGACAGAAACAGGTGAAAGAAGTGCTGGCCGCGCTCTCCAGAACCGAATACCTCGATGCAACTATACCGGAGCCGTATGAGGAAGCCTACAAGGTACTATATTCCCTGCTCAGCGGCCAGCGCACCAGCGGCGATGAAGTAATCTGCGCGCAACTTGCCCTGACTGAAGGAGTAGGTTAGAGTCCGCCAGGGACAAACTGAAAAAGCCTTTGATGGTGACAGAGAGGAATTGCCTGAACTAACGGCTACTTGAGCACCTACTATCTAGGAAGAGGGGTTGATGATGGTGCAACCAACTAGCGATAAGCTGGGCCAGAAGATCCGCGATGCACGGCTGGGTCAGGGTCTAACCCAGGACCAGCTTGCCGCCGGGCAGTTCAGCAAGACTTACATCTCGGCGGTGGAGCTGGGTAGGATCCATCCTTCGGTGCGCGCGCTTACCTATATCGCCAACCGGCTTGACCTGCCGCTGGCCTACCTACTGGACGAAGACGATGCGGCTAATGTGCAGGAGCGGGACTTGGTGCTGCTCGAAGATGTTCGCTACCAGCTGCTTAGTCATGATTACCCCGCCGCCAAACGCAGCTTTGAGCGCATCAATGCGAACACACTATATGGGGAGAAGCAAGAGGAGCTACAGATACTCGGTGCCGAGCTTGCCCTCGCTGGTAACGACCCCGAAGCCGCTGAACGCGTGCTAATCGGGGTGATGACGAAGCAAGGTCGCCAGATGGGAACGCTGTCAGCGGCCCGCATCGACTATTTGACCGCTACTTGCTACCTGATGCGCGGTCAGTGGCAAGCCGCAGCCAAAGCAGCACGGCAGGCGCTAGTGACACTGCAGGGGTTGGAAGCAGGTGACCTACACTGGGAGCTGGCTATCACGGTCAAGCTGCAGGAGGCGCTGGTAGTTAATGACCGTCGGGAAGCTTTGGCGCTCGAACCAGTGCTGGTCAGACTAAGCCAGCAGCTGGGTGACACTTCTACCCTTGCTGCGGCACATTACGCAAAGGCAGTGATAGAGCGACTAGCCGGTAGCGCCACTAAAGCGCAGAGGCACATTGAATATGCCCTGGCGCTGGCCGAGTTGCAAGCGAGCCTGCGAATAGCGCAGGACACCGCTAGTTCCTACGCCACCCTATACATTGCCGAGGGGAACAGGGAAGCGGCGCGGCGCAGTCTCGATGAGGCGCTCGACTACGCAAGGCGTAGCCGTATTCCCGGACGGATGGCCGAGGCAGGAGGCCAGCTTGCCAGCTTCCACCTGGGCTGTGGCGAACTGACAGCGGCAGGGGAAGCACTGACCGAGGCAAGCGCTGCGCTGGCGGAGGAGCCGATAAATGAGCGGGTGAGTGGGCTACTTCTGCTGCTCCGCGCCAGGCTTGAGCTTGCGCGGCATGAGAGTGAGACAGCCAGCGTGCTGTTCCTGCAGGCAATCGCCAGGCTGGAAGCGGCGGGCGCAAGAGAGCCGCTGGGGGAGGCCTGCTTTCGATATGCCATAGCGCTGAAAGATGGGGGCAGGGTGGTGGAGAGTATCGCATATCTGGAACGTGCGTTTACCCTGACCGGGCCACCGCGCTAGTTATCTGGGGTTTAGTAGTCGTCAGTGCTGGAAAGATCAGGCGATGCCCTAATCACCGCCACATCACTATCTAGCCGATGCCCCAGCAAGGAAAGCATATGACCGAAGCACTAGATTTCGCCGCGCTACTGCGTACCCATTATCAGCGCCAGCACCTTACCCAACATAATTTGGCCGATGCCAGTGGCATCCCTTATTATACCCTGCGCAACTGGCTGAGAGGCTCTACCTTCCCGCAGCGCTGGCAGGATGTGATCCGGCTCGCGCTCGCCCTCAAACTCGACCCCATAGGCGCGCACCTGCTCCTCCTCGCGGCCAACTACCCCGCCCTTACCCAGCTACTCGATCTCTACCCTGACGATCAGCTACTGAGTCGCTGGCGGGATTGGCAAGCCGAGTCTGCTTCCCATACTCCTCAGCCAGCCCCGGTTCCCTCGCCCCTTATCTTCAAGGATGGCAAGCAGGTCGAATGGAAGGCTGATCTCGGCCAGCCCAGCATCAGCATCGTCGGTGGGGTAATATCAATCCACAACTACCCTGGATACGAGGGTAACGTCAACATCAATCATTACCAGACCACTTTGTCGAAGCTGCTGGCGGTTTCGCACCCGCTACCTTCGGTGAAGCAGATGGTCGGGCGAAACCATGAGCTAGAGGAACTGGCTCGCTATCTCGAGGAGAACACCATCATTAGCCTGGTCAAGCGCGGGGCCGCGACGGCCCTGTTCGGGGTAGCGGGCATTGGCAAATCCACCCTGGCGGTGATGTACTACTACCGATACCAGCAGCGCTACGCCAAGGTGTACTGGCGTAATCTCGGCAAAGACCCCTACATAGGGGGGATGGTCGGCACTATCGCCGAGGTGATGGGTAAGTCCTTCGATCCCCGCGAGGTGCCGAATGAGGACAACCAGGCAATGCTGCTGATTACCTGGCTTCGTGAGCTAGTCGAACCATACCTGCTCATCCTTGACGACTGTGAGGCGGTATTGGATGAGGGGGGCAATGCGGGGCCAGGCTGGCGTACTCTATTTGCCGAGCAGGATCTGGGCAGTGCCCGGCTCATCCTGACCAGTCGTCAGCATATCCGCGCGAAGAGCGTGCGAGTCCACAATTACGAGATCGAGGGCCTCAGCGAAGCGGACGGGGTCGCGCTGCTCCGGCTCTGGGGGCTAGAGGGTTACGAAGAGCATCTACTCAAGGAGGCGGTCGCCAGGTGCCAGGGACACCCGCTCGCGCTCATCCTACTCGCTCAACTGGTGACCGAGGACGGGCTCGTACTGGAGGAGCTGCTGGCTGATCCGCATCTATGGCAGAAGGAAGTAGCTACCAACCTCCTCGATAGGGTCTACAAGCGCCTGCCCACCCGCCAGAAGCAGTTAATCTGCTATCTTAGCATCTATGACCGTCCGCCCTACTTTCGTCACGCTGCTAGCATCGAAGATATCGTGGGGATGGTCGCTCAACTCGACTCTAGCCTGCGGCCATCTGATACTCTCCGCTGGAGTAAAAAGAGGGTGGCGGAGGATGCGCTCGAACTGGGCCGCCGTGCGCTAATTACTCCCGAAGCGGGCCGCTACACCATGCACGCGGTTATCCGCGATTATGCCTACCAACGACTAGCCGATCGGCCTGCCCACCACCGCGCTGCGGCGACGTTCTTCCAGGACCGGTATACCATCCATCATCCCGATGCACACACTCACCCAGCTAAGAGCCTCACCGACGTGCAGCCGCTTCTTGATGCCTTTGATCAGCTGCATACCGCAGGCGAGTATTTGCCTGCGGCTGTTTTGCTGATGGGTACACCGTTCGGGTACCTTAGCATTGGCAGTAGAGAAAGCCTGTACCGCTTGCTGGATCGCTGGAGCGAGTTCAGCCGCGGATTGGCTATGCTAGAACGACTGGTCGCCTCCCCGCCTAGGACACTGCCCGACAACTACCGCGCCACTGCCCTTAGTAACCTTGGTACTGCTTACTTTGCTTTGGGCGAGTATCAAAAGGCGGCTAGATACCACTCCGATAGTCTTGAGCTAGCTACCAGCATTGGCGATTACCAGCGCCAGGCTAACGCCCTGGGTGGCCTTGGTCTGGTGCATACCTGGCTGGGTGAGTACGACAAAGCGATACCGGCTCACACCCAGGCTCTAAAAATTGATGAACGAGTTGGCAATCTGAAGGGGCAAGCCGAGGATCTTGGCAACCTCGGCATTGTCTATCGCAATATGGGTGAGTATCAAAAGGCGATCGAGTATTATAACCGTCATCTGGTACTTGCGGAGCAGCTTGGTGACAAGCAGGGCCAGGCCTCAGCCCTCGGCAATCTGGGTATTGCATACGACGCGTTGGGCGAGTACGACAAGGCAATTGACTACCATACGCGCAGCTTGATAATTAACCAGCAACTCGGCGACCGCCAGGGCCAGGCTACTGCCATGGGCAATCTCGGCATTGCAAGTCGCAACCTGGGTGATTACAACAAGGCAATTGACTACCACACCCGCAGCCTGGCAATCAAAGAGCAGATCGGTGACCGCCAAGGTCAGGCCACTACACTCGTCAATCTCGGCATCGCGCACCGCAAGTTGGGCAATTATGAACAGGCGATTAATTACTATCGGGAAGCACGTGCTATCCTGGTTCGCCTCGGACTTACACATCTAGTTGTGCAGGTTGATTACAATCTGGCGATAGCGCAGCGAGCGGCGGGCGGTTCGACGGCCTGAGTCTTATTCTCTGGCTGAAGTTGTATGCAGCCAAGAACCGTTCACTAGACATCAAGATGAGATGGGTGAGATAGCCTGTGCTTCAAGCACTGCGTCCAACTTCGCATGGTCTACACATTGGGCCTGGGCTTTGCACGAGCTACGCATATCTCCGCAACCTCCTCCTTTCCGCCTGCGCTGGTAATCACCAGGCTACTTGCAAGCATTGTCGCTCTTGCATCTAAGCAGAGAGCCTCGCCACCTCACTATATTGCGCCAACAACAACATTATGGTGGAGCGCACCCGGTGCCGTGGCTTGTGGGTAAGAGCCGACGCAGATGGTGGCCGCTGCTTACGCCACGGGGTGGGCGCTTCCCGAATCCGACTACAATGCCAGCATAGGGTGATGAAGGTACACCAGGTACAAAGAGGCGACGTACCCAACCACGCTGGTGGCTGGATACGTCGCCTCTTGGGAAGCTTAATGGCTTCGCTACAGAAGCCACCCAACGCAGTAGTCGTTAGGCCGCAAAGACGCTGTCAGTTGCCGCCTTACCACTGCGTTGGTGATACTGATATCTGGTAGTGAGTGCTATGAACTGCTGACACTCTCCAGATTGACCCGCCGAGGTGGAGGCAGTTTATGGTTAAAGCTGCCTCGCCTCCGCACAGGTGATGTTCGGCGCTCTGAGCTGATCTTCGAGGGGCCGAATATTACTCCTTAAAGCTGGAACCTGTGATCAGGTGTTGGGCTGGGACACCGAACGCGGTGCCGCAACGTCACCTTGTAGAGAGGACAGTGATGCTGGATTCGATTGGCTTCCAGCAAGAAGCCCCTCTAGATGTTTAGCCTGCATCCACTAAGACAGAGCTTGCGGATGTCCTAAACATGGGTAAAGCTGTGTTAACTGCGGTATTGCTTACTGCGTTTGGCTTCGAGCGGACTGGTGCCGTCTCTGCCGCCCGGCGGGGGCATCTGGCGTTGCCAGCGCGCTCGCGGGATAATTCATTGCTTGCCTGGTCTGGAGCCGAAGTTATACGTCCACTTCTGACCGCCTGCGGTGACATATGTTAACCAACATCATCGCAAGTTGATACTGGATGCACATCTGGTATTGCAAACTACTGGCACGGGGGGTTGGGGCTATGCTTCTTGTCGCTCCTAACGCTGCCTCGCGCCTGGCCGATGCTCAAATAGCTTGCGGCGCATCATGTGCGCCACCTGCCTTGAGTACGGCCTGGTCGTGTGAGCCACAGCCCCATTGTTTGGTGGGGAAGCAGCGCCACGGCCTGGGAAACCACCTAGTGTATGCGCGGTGTAAGCAGCTTTACTGCACGCTGCCCCACATTTACTGGCAAATTACAACGCTATCGAGTCGCGATTCCCTGAGCGTTGAAGTTTGCGATGCAGCTAAAGTATTGCCTGCGATGGGAAGAGTAGCTGCGCTCATCGCTCGCGTGCGTGTTCTACGCTGCCATTCCTGCACAGCGGTTCGTGGGCCTGGTAGGTGGTACGTAGCCACCGCCAGAGTTGCCACAATTTTAGGTAAAGACAGAAATCATCCTCTTTGGCGTTGACGGGTTACCTCGGTATCCCGGAACTTCAACGCTACTCAATTCTGACCCATCTATTCCTGATATCGTCAAGTAGCCTACACACCGTAAGGGCGTGCAACCTTTCGGCCCGGCCGCTCGCTACCCATAACCTCCGACTGGGCGAAGATGTACAATCCCCCTGCCGTCCTCGCGGTCATGTTTAATATACAGCACTTTCGTAATTCTGTCAAGACCTTTTTTGCAAATTCCTTTCGCTCTTACGCCGTTTGTTAATCTGCGCTTTCTCCCTGTGCTTAAAGACGCGGCGTAGGGTACCGATAGCCTCGCGTTTGGTGTAGCGTTCAATACGTGGAGTAGCCAGGCGTGCATCTTGATCGTTTCTTATCCCCTCGCTATTTTGAACAAAATGCGTGGAAGGGTGGGGCACTTCTGCATCATTGGGAAGGTCGGTGAGGTGTTTGCAATCGGTATGCTGGTTGGAGCTGAGTTCAGCGGCTGCCTGATAATTAAGCATGACCTCGCAAGCCTGTTCGTAGCTCAACCCCAGCTCTACGAGCCGCCGGGCGAGGTTTAGGCCGATCTTGCGCCGCCCGGTGTAGTGGTCGTCAATGTGGGGACAGTAACCCAGGCCCCTCAAACGCTCTAGCTGGTTTATCGCTGCTCGTAGCAGTTTGTCAGTTACCAGGCTCTGTCGTTGCGGTATGTTTGCTTCTCCCTCTATTATCGCCCGTAGTGGAGAGAAAACTTTAACCGATTTTGCCGAGCCGAGTTCCCTCGACGCTTCAACGATAGGCTGTAGCTTCTTCGCCAGTTTAGCCACATCTCCCTCTAGTCTAACCCATGTAGGCACGTCTTTTGGTCGACCGTCGACCAGATTTCGTGCCTGGCCATGCGCTACATCCCTGATCGTGCTACCTTTCTCGATATCCTCGACACCCCTGATCATTGCGCCGATCGTGGTGTGGCTCTTGTAGCCAAACATCGCTGCAAGTTGCCGCTGGGTGTACCGTGCAGAGCCGTCCGCCTTGCGTTCCTCGCTTAGCTGCCGCAGCAACCTGGCGAATCGATCAGTGGGGATTGCCTCGCGCTGATTGTTGAGCATCAGGGCAAGCTCCATCGCCGCGTCCGCCCCGACGTAGCTGATAATCGCGGGGATGGTTTTCAACCCTACTTCTCGTGCAGCGGTGACGCGGCGGTTGCCCTCGAACACCACATAATGCGCTCCCTCGGGCCGCACATAGATGGGCTGCTTAACTCCGCCATACTCACGGATGCTGTCCGCCAGGGCGCTCACATCGCCAACTACACCGCGGGGGTTGGTCGGATCCAGGCGAATGAGGTCGAGCTCCAACTCAACCACAGTGAGCGGGGATTGGCGGGATGCCCGCCCTGCACGATTAGAATGTGACATATTGTTGCCTCCTTGTTTATCTGGCGATTCGCTTTCGCTTCGCTTGAAAGTTAATTGTCTGTAGCTGTGACCTGTCTTGCAGGCCCGCTACAATGCGCCTAAGCTGACGTAGCTCTCTGGTTGCCTCGGCCCTCTGCTCGACAGACACAGTGGCATAGCGTGTGAGCGCTGCCTGTGCAGATTGTATTGCCCGCTCCATTGGTGCGGTACAGGGCAGCACCGGCAGCCAGGTTGCTTCATTGTAAGGGCTATCCCATACGGGTGCGATCAAAGGATTAGCGATGCCTTCCGCTGCTGCCATGTCCAGGCGCTCGACGGTGGTGATTACCCAGTTCTGCTCGCGGGCATATTCGATTTCAGCAAGTCCACTCGCGATCGCACCGCGCATATTTTGCAGGCGCGGCTCATTGCCGGTGGTGACCACCAGGATGGGGAGACTATCGCTGCAATCCAGAGCATTCTGCCACGTACCCCGGCTGAGGTAATCGTCATATTTGCGTACCTTTGCCTTGATTTCAGATTCCTGCTCGGTGCCGCGATCAGCCTCAAACACAAAACTAAAGGACAACCCTTGCAACTCACCCTTGACATAGGCATCCCAGCGCGCGCCGTAGTGATTGCCCCGGTCGGGGCTGCGCTCGGCGCTGTACCACTCGACTTTGCCTCCCAGGCTGCGGATATCCAGCATCAGCGGCACGATTACATCGGCAATCAGCACGTCATGATCGAGCCTGGAATACCTGGGACTGTACATCGCAACCCGGTCAATAGGTAGGCTCCTCCGCCCCATTCGCCATAGCATATAGCATCGGCCAGTGTTGCCCAGCACGTAAGCGCTACCCCATCCCTTTTGGAGTTCAAGTTCGGCGAGAAAGCCTTGTTCGCTCATTCGTTGGATGAAGCTATGATCTATGGTGTTACCAATCCCAACGCTGTGGATAACATCCAGCAACTGATCCGCTCTAATCGGGCCGTAGGCGTGTACCGCCTTTATCACCTCTCTCACCAGCTTGTTGCTCCCAACATCCCGGCAACGTTTATCCACGGCCTCTGCGTTCAAGGTCGGCTGCTCGAATTGTCGCGCGACCTTGCCCGGCTGCTGACCTGTTCGATGTTCCCTCTTGCTGTCATTGTACCAAGCCATATAACTATCTCCCAGCTTTGTAGCATCTGACAATGTGCGGATTAGGAATGGGTGAGAATGTCAGACCTTTGCCACATTACCGCAACCTACCAGCAGCCATCACCCTGCCCGCCAAATCAACCATAGGCTCTACCAACTGCTGACCGCCCCATCCAGCTAAATAACTCTCCAACCGATCTGCCCGATTACACCACAACCATTACAACCTGCAATCGCTCGCCTGCACATCGCAACGCTCTCGCCCTTTCAGCTAAGAAGCCTTACCGCCAACAGGTGAGATCTCTAACCGCCATCAACCAGCGATAAGGACACCGCTCATCCAGCCACTCCCACTCGCTTAGCCACTATCCATGCAGCATCCCCCGTTAGCAATATCTATAGCTGGGTCTCAGCATTCGGCATCACCCAAACATACGGCTCCGTGAATCGGTCACAAACAATATCTAATCACAATATAAGGGTTGGGTAAGTTAAGAGTTAAGTGGCAGTTTTCGCGCTATAAGGCGCTAGCCAATCATGCCATCAATCTGGCGCAATACGTCCTCGGACAGTAGCGCCAACCGATCTGTAGCCACATATGGCGCAGCGGTTTGCTCGGAGTGTGGCAGCGCTTTATCTCGCCAGATGCCAGGCTCTCTTCTTATCCTTGCACCTTGCTGATGAGGGGAGCCCGGATGATCAGCGGTCGCAATAATCTGCTGCCCTACTTCTTGCTGCGGCTCTAGCACCAAAGTTGGCTGGCTGAGTTCTTCCTTTAGTCCTGACGCAATCTGCTGTTCTGGCTCTGAGTGCGTCAGTGGTTTATCTGGCAGGATTATTTCTTGGTGGGATTGCTCGACTAGCCATGACGCAATCTGCGTTACGGGCTCTGAGTGCGTCGGTGGGTTTTCTGCCTGAATTATTTCTTGGTGAGATTGCTTGACAGGCTCGGCTGAAACTGTGTAACCCATTCTTTGTGCAGCTAGCAATTTTTTAGATGCCAATACTGCCCTTGTGAAGGCCATTTCACTGTTGGGTGCAGCTTGACTTTGCTGCCCGAGATTATTGTCTCTTTCCCTAAGAACTCGCTGATTGGGAGCTACGGGGGGCAGTGGTCTATCCTGCTTCCGCTTTCTAGTTTCGGACCACGTCTGCTGCTTAAGCGGGTCGCTAATTGAATTAATATATCGCCACGCTGCGCTCAGGGTTAGAGTAAGAACAATGTAGATCACTGGAGGGGTTATAAATATTGCCACAACCCAGAGCCAACTAAACAGAACCTGAAATAGGTTGCTGGGGTCCTTTTCAATTTCAGGAAAAAGATCGATCAGGCTTTGATGTTCGCCCGAAACTGTCAACAAGTATCCTGCAACAAGTGGTGAAGTACTGCCAGCAATAACCTTTGCCCCCGTTGAGAAATAACGTTGCAACTCCTCAGCGCCGTTAGTGTACTCTCTTATTGTTGTAGCCACAATGATGCTCAATATTCCAATAACGTAGATGATCCAAACCATCGTGGTTTGAGGTTTATCTCTGCCAAGCACGAAATCTAGTGGCATAGACAAAAACGCTGCCACAGCTGCTGCCTTGATAAGATAATTCCGGTATTCGCTATATTCCACAGCAGGTTCCCACTTTAATATAGAGGGTAGTACGGTTGGCAGTATTTCCGGTAGGTATGCGGATAACCGTGAAAGGTCGGTTAGGAACTAGAATAAGTTAGCAGGTTCATGTAGAATCTCCTTGTTACCAAGAACACTGTCTTGAGGAGGACTACATGAACCAGCCACCCCTATTCTGCCCTAATTCTG
>JANXYP010000192.1 GCA_025355955.1 Chloroflexota bacterium | reverse complement strand
GCCAGTTCGTCGCGCACCACCGTCTCGACCGCGCTGATCGGCACAACCTTGGTGTTCCCTAGCACGGAGAACAATTCGCTCGATACTGCCTTTAGCAAGGATTCCTGGAACTGTTCCACCCCTGCCCGTTCGGTGCCGGGGATTTCGTTGCGGATATTCATCTCGCGCAGATGCAGGTAGATGTTGAGCAACATCAGCGGGTTAGCCTGGTTGCCCTTCTCGCGCAACCGCTGCCCAATGTCGGGATGGCGGCGCAGGTCGAACTCGGCGGCGAGATTGAAGCTGAAGATAGGGTGTCCCAGCTGACTGGTGTCCAGGTTGCCTCTCCGGCCATCGGGATTGGGTTTGCGCTCCAGCGCGAAATCGAGGTTCATATCTGATGCCTCTGCTGGCTGGGTAGGAAAACTCTGGGCCTCGCTATGTACCTGCAACTGGATACGCCGCTGATGGTGCTGTGCCTTGGTGCTGGCGAAGCTGCCCACTACCTGCCCCGATTTCAATCCTGCGGGCATCTTCCAGTCGGGTTCGCGGAATATAGACTGGCGCAGCATCAGGACGAAAGCGGAGATAGCCGCCTGCATCGCTTGGGCGCTGCTCTGGGTGTAGTCGAGCAGGAAGCGGGCAATCGTATTGTTCAGCCAGTCGCCGGTGAACTGCTGGCGTGGCTCCAGCACGCGCAGGCGGTAGTAGGTGTGCGACACTTCATCCGTGCCGCTACGTTCGCGGCGACTGACCAGTTCGGCCTTGACCAATGTGTTGAGCAGTCTGGGATCAGACACGTTCTGTTCGCGCAAGCCGTAAATGGGAAAGGCGGCGATGTCCTTGACCAGTCGCTCCAATTCGCGGTTGCCGCCTACCTGCGGATGGCTGAGAACCTCGTCCAACACTTGCTTGAAACGACCCGCCGCATCGTAATTGATCTCGCTGCGGCGGAAGGCTTCGACCAACTGGCCGGGGTCGAGCGGCTCACTTTGGCTGCCCACCGTTTGGTAGCGGCGCACCATGTACTTGAAGCCGCTGATGACCGTGCGGGGGCCGCTGCCAAAGTCGCGGCTGGCGGCGATCTCGCCCAAAGCCCGCAAGGTAAGCGGTTTGGCAATACGATCACGCTCCGCACCAAAGCCAAACTTATCGGCTAGCAGGTTCCACAATCCTCTGGCAAATCCTGCGTTGTAGATATTGTTGAGGTCGTAGTAGATGTTGGCCCGCTGCAGGCGGTCCATAATGTCGGGGCGAATGTCGCGCACCGCTTGCAACTCTTTGGTGGGAAAGATGAAGATGGCGGAGAAACGCATATCTTCGGGCAGATGGGTGAGGCCGCTGACCAACTCGAAGAACTCGGTGCGTTGGCTATCCTGCTCACCCGCCGCCTTGACATACTGCTGCGCCTCATCGGGGAAGAGAATCACCCCCTTATAACCCGATCGCACGGCGATATGGTAATAGTCGGTGAGAAAGTTCATGAGGCTAGGGATACCGGCGGTAACAATGATGCGCCCGCTGGCGAGCGCATTGCTGACCCACGTAGCTAGCTCCTGGCTGCTGCCGGTCTCTACCGATGAGTCGTCGGAAAGATGGCGCTGGTAACTTTCGTCCAGTTCGGCGGCGAGGCTGGCACAACCCTTTGCTAGCAACTGATGCCTACCCCAGAAGTAGGCGGCAGTAAACAGATCGGTAAGCCGCTTCATCTCAAATGGCGGCACTGCCAGCATCCCTTGCTCGTGACACTCTTGCCATAGGTAGGCGGCGGTGCTGGTCTTGCCATAGCCATACTCGGCGGCGAGGTAGCCGATGGCTGGGCCCTGCTCCCCATGTAGCCGGGCCAGCAATTCCTTTCGGTATTGAGTGATGCTGCGATCACCACCCTCTGCCTCAGTCAAGGGCAGGTAGGTACGTAGGTGTTGGCGGTAGGTACGCTCCACCTCATCGGGTCGATCTTTCAGATCACCCAGGCTGGCCGTGACGATCACTTCCTCTTTGTCGAGCAGTTCTTGCAGATCGGCTAGGCTCACAGGACTTCTCCTTTACGCGATTGTGTCCCACAGGGTGGGGTCGTCGAGGCGGGGTACGCGGCGGAGGCGTACGAAGCGACCATAGGTGCCAGCCTGGGTTCCCTCGCTAAGATATTGGGGGTAGGTATCGAGCAAGAGGTCAACCAGACGATCCAGGTTGGAAGGGTCAAGCAGGCAGAGTTGGGCGAGGCGTTCGCGGCGGTCTTCGCGCAGCAGTAGCTCGACGCTGCTGAGGCGGTCAGGGTCATCGGTTTCGCCGATGATATCGCGGAAGACCCAGCCGAGCGCTAGTAGCAAGAGGGGCAAGGAACACCGCGAACGGCGGCGGAAGTTATTCCCCACTATGGCGGGCGGATGCAACTGCTCCAGCCAGACAAGCACCCCTCGTACAGACTTGCCGCTGAACGAAGTGGGATGCTGGCGATAGGCGGAGATGGCGGCGAACTGATCCTCACGGACCAGCATCGTCTCCCTTACCAACCAGGCGGAGCTAACATCAGCTTCGCCCTGTTGCCAGAGCAGGTTGCAAATGGCGCGGTAGCTCCACAGCGGGGTTGCATGGGCGGGGGCAGCCTCATCCCAGCCAGTATATAGAAGAAAGTGGATGAGGTCGGTTTGCAGGTCAGGGTCGGCGGCGACCTGCTGGCCCAGCGCGGTGAGGGCTGGTCCTTCAGGCTGAATGGTGATCAGGTCAGTGAGGGCCGCAATCGTACTGGCATCCTGGTAGCGTTCGCCCGCACCATATTCCTGGCTAGCGGCGGCACAGAGGTCACGCAAGGTGGTGAACCGTTGGGGGTAGCGCTGCAAAGTACCGAGTAGGGCGGCGGTATCCAGCGGCCCGGCATCGGGCGGCAAATGGAAAATAAGGCGGCTGTTGGATTGCGGTTCGCTCATTGGCGGCCATCCTTTGTTTTCAGCGGTAAGGGTTTAGCAAGTAAGGTCTGAACTCGCCTCCGTCGGCGGTGCGGGCGGATGGCAGCGCCATCGAGTGGTCACGTGACGGTGTGGGGGTAGCGTCATCTAGCACCAGGTAGCGGCCATCAGATTGGCGCGGGCTAATGATGCGTCCAGCCTCCAGCGTGTGGAGCAGTCTGGATGTAGCTGAACTGGTTAGCGCCAGATCTGTACGCAACTGGCGATGGGTGGTTGAAGGGCGGCTGCGAAGATAGCCAATCGCCCGCTGCAAGTCTTGCTGCTCATCGTGCTGCGGCATAGACGCTGAGGCAACGATGGGCGCGGCCACCCCAGACGGCGGGGTATCCGCTTCGGGCAATCCAACTTCGGGGTCGACAGACACAATCTGTATCTCGTCTGCATCTTCGCGGCTTGTTGCCTTAACGTCAGCGGGCAGGATAGGACTGTCGTTGGTAGGGATTGGGTCAGCAAGTTGATCGAGCAGCGGGCGTATTTCATGCAGCATGGTAAGTACCTGGTGGTGCGCCTGCATCTGGGCCTCGGCGGCGGCCAGGCGCGCCTGCAGCGCGAAGGTTTCGGCAGCGTGGTTTTGCTGCATATTGGCGAGCTGGGTTTGCCAGGTGGCGGAATCTTCGTCATGGTCGCGTTGCAAGCGATCAAGTTGGGCCTGCGCCTCGATGGCGCTGCGCTCTTGTTCCTGCTGATCGCGGGCAAGAGTGAGCGCACGATGAGCCTGCGTGTCGCGCTCGGCGGCCAGTTGCTCCAGCGCCTGGATTAGCGCGGCGTTACGCTGGTACTCGCGATCAAGCTCAAGCTGCGCCTGGGCTAGCTGGGCGGCAAGGTCAATGCTGGTGCGTTCGCTCTGCTCAATCTGGCGGTTGTGCACCTCCAGCGCCGCGACGGCATCATCGCGTTCGCGCTCAACGCGGATCAACTGCTGGCGGATGCGGGCAAGCTCACCACTGCTGGCGGGGGCGGCGGACTCGATAGCCTGCGTTATCTGCGTCTGCATCGTCTGAACCCGTTGCTCAAGCTCGTACAATCGCCTAAGCTGGTCACTAAACGATTGCCCAGTGCTTTCACTCATCTTCGCGCCTCATCGCTCCACAATTGGGCAACCAGGCGTTGCAAATTACTCAATCGCTGCTCCAGATCATCCACCTGTAGTTCTATGGCTCGGCGCAAGCCGATAACCTGATCGGCAGGGGCGTTGGCCGGGGTGAAGTCGTACCCCCGTCTGGCCGCCTGCATGATCTCTAGATCAGCAGCGTAGGCGGCATCAGGTTCCCGCTTTGCGTAGCGCACGCGATAGGTGGCGGGTTGCTCCAGCAGGTTAAGATGTAGGCAGCTACTTATCTTAACCCCTTCCTGGCGATAAAAATAAGCCAGGTCGTAGAGGAGTTGTTGGGCGGCATCGTACCATACGAGGTACTGGCGGGCTGCATCCCCATCCTCAATGCGTAGGAATACGGCTCGGCGGTAGGGTTGTGGGCCACTGCTCAGTTCAAGGTTGTGTGCGTCGGCAGGGGAGAGCAGCAGCACGCCCATCTGCAAATGACGATAGCGCATGTCCAGGCTGGCCTGACCGCTGGCAGGTTGATGTGCTACAGTGGTCATTACCTCTTCTAGCCGCACTCGTGGTGGCGAGAGAATGGCATCGCTGCGCGCCCAGATCAGCGACTCTTGCGATTTGCGGTCAAAATAGACCGGTGTCAGACTGAGGCTGCGCTTCAGCACCTGGACAATACGCTGGCGGCGCAGGTGGTGAGCGGCGTTCGCTTCGACCGCGCCATCGGTCAGTTGCGCGTAGATCTCGCGCAAGCTTACGGTTGGGTGATCGCGCAAGGCCGCCAGGGCAATCCTGCGAATGGCTGCTTCCTCATCCATGCTTATTGCCCTTTCTCAATTAGTTTGCGTCCTGCAGCAGTAATGGTGAGCGAGGGAGACGAATATTTTGGATCAAGTATAACTCGCTCTAGCAACTGTTCAGCAAGCAATTGATTAACTGTAGTGATGATTTCTGCTTCAGCAATGTGCAGCAACTTACCGAAGTGCCGACTCTGCTTCAGCCGCTTATTCATCATCGGGGGGGCATCGCCGTGCAGCATTCGGGTAATACTGTTCGAGCTAAAACTGCCGCTCCGCTTTGCATCGGCCAATTCGGCCACTGCCAATAGCACAGTGGCGCGCACATCATAGGCATTATGCCTGGCGCGGGCAAGTTCGGCGGCATCGTCGCGCTGCCACGGTAGGTCGAGGTCTTCGCGACAGTTATCGCAGCGGGCGCAGCCGTCAGCGGTTTGGCTGGAGGGGTCGAAGTATTGCAATAGATAGCGACGGCGACAGCGATGGTGGGCAACGTAGTCGAGCATCTGGCGCAGCCGTTCAGCGGCGACACGGCGTTGCTCGGCGAAGGGTGGATCGCGATGCAGCAGCGCATCGAGCGTACGTCCTGTATCGTTGATCGAGCTAACCGCAAGGCTCATCGCTGGCTCGAAGGTGCGGAAGACGATCTGCTCGGCAAGGTGCAACTCCAGGAGCAGATCTTGCAGCTGGGCCGGAGTGACCGCTTCATCCAATTGGCGCAGCCGGTTGGAAGCGGCAACCAGGTTAAGTTGGGCAGCGGTGCCAGTATCGTCGGATTCGAGGTTGGCGACGAAGCAGACCGCGTGGAGGAGGCGGCTGACCCGCTGGGCATCGCGGATTTCGCCCTGCAGTTCTACCACTTCCGCCGCAAGGTTATCTCGAATTGCCTCTATTGGTAGACGCAGACGCAACGAAGCGAGTCGGCTGAGGTTGGCAGTCTCGCGTTGCACCAGCCCAACCCGAACCAGCCATTGCAGCGCATTCGTTAGTTTGTTCACGTTCTTGCTGCGTTCATGGTAGTCGGCGGGGGTGGCGACTGTGTTGGTGAGCAGCGCGGCAAGGTCGTTGACGGTCACGAACAGTTTGCCTGAGTAGATGCGTTCGCGTTGCGTTTTCTTGTCGGAGGAGGCGATTAGCTGTTGCAACTTAGCGTGGAGGCTGATGACAAAGCGGGCATCGGGGAGGCCGTAATTGGCGAGTTGTTTCTGGGCGGCGGCATCAGTAAGCTGAGAGAGCAACACCGCAGTGGCGGGCAGGCCATCGCGTCCGGCGCGGCCTACCTCCTGATAGTAATCCTCAATTGCAGCGGGCATATCGTAGTGGATGACGTAACGGATGTCACGCTTGTCCACGCCCATGCCGAAGGCTTTGGTGGCAACGATGATGCGTAGGCCACCGACATCGCCCATGAATAGATCCTGCACGTTATCACGTTCGCGCGGATTCATCTGTGCGTGGTAGTGGCGAGCAGCAGTTCCGCTATCGGCTAGCATCGCATTGAGCAGCGCGGCGACACGTTCGCAGGTCTTGGTTGCCCTGCAGTAGACGACGATCGCCCCGTCCTGCGACTCTCGCACAGCGGCGGAGACAAGGCGGAGCAGCTCGGCATCCTTCGCCTCTTTGCCCTTCGCCACTTGGCGCACCACCAAGGTGAGGTTGGGTCGGTCGAAGCTGCCGACGAACTGCAAGGGCTGTCGCATTTGCAAGGCGCAGATGATGTCGTGGGCAACGCTGCGGCCGCTATGCGGCGGTGGGCAATCATGATTGTCTTCGTGGTCTAGCGTGGCGGTGGCAGTGAGAGCAAAGACAGGAGGCCGATAACCAGAACGGGCGGTCATTGCCTCAACGTTGTTGGCAACTTCGAGGAAATCAGGGCGGAAGGTATCGCCCCACAAACTGACACAGTGCGCCTCATCCACCACAATTTGGGCAATTGGCAGATTCGGGTTGGCGATAATCTGCTTACGTACCAGAGGGTCGCGCAGGCGTTCAGGGGCAATATAGAGCAGCCGCGCTCGGCCACTACTGACCTCGGCGATGATTTCGCCTCGCTCCGCTCCGGTCTGGCTAGTATTGATGAAGAAGGCTTCGCGTACCCCTTGCTCCTCGCGCAACTTATCAACCTGGTCTTTCATCAAGGCCAATAGTGGGCTGATCACAATGGTCACACCCTCAGCAACCGGGCGCAGCAGGGCAGGCAACTGGAAGCAGGCCGATTTGCCCGCACCAGTAGGCAGTACCGCAAAGGTATCATATCCCGACAAAGCGGAAAGCATAATCGGCAGTTGGTTGGGTAGGAAGCTCTTGTGGTGGAGCAGGTCGCGCATCGCCTGCTGCAACTTTGCCACGACTGGGGCAAGCGTTGGGTAGTGCTGATCAAGCAATGTGACAAGCTCAAGCCCTTGTTCGCGCCACATTTCCAATTCGGCGAGCATTTGTCTGAAGATAGCAGAATCGGAGGCGGCCATATCGCGTATTGAGGCGATCTCAGTAGGGGTGAGGCGCAGAGGGTCTATTTTGGCCGCATACTCACTGTCGCTCTTCACCACTTGGGCAGGGTCGAAGGGAAGATCCAACCATGCTGCTACCTCCTGGTAAGCCTCGCTGCCAGAGTGGGTGTCAATGCGCGGGCCTTGTCCACCCAAGCCACGCGGCAGCGAGTTAGTAAATACCTCGGTGTAAAGGGCAGCGCGAAGGCGCGTGTCAAGCAACACCACTACTCCCTTGTTGTCTGACTCGCGCATCAGGCGGCCAAAGCCTTGCTTGAAGAGGATTACGGTGGAGGGGCAGTAATATTCGAGGAAAGGGTCGCGCTTCTTGCGCTCCAGACGCTCCATACGTGCGCGGAGCAGCGGGTCACCGAGGCTGGGGAAGGGTAGCTTGTTCATCGTTACCACTCGCAAGCCCGCCACGTCCAGTCCCTCCCAGAAGCTACGCACGCCGAGTAGGGCAGCAGCACTGTGATTCTCCTTGAATTGTTCCACCGCCTCGGCCTTACTCAGTGTGTTCGCGTAGCTGCCTGGAGCAAGCAGGTGATAATCGCCTTTCAGCAAGCGGCGTAGTTGCTGGCTAACATTGGTAAGCTGTTCGCTGGAAGTGAACAATCCCAGCGTGTGACCACCCGCAATGTGCAACAAGTTGGTGATGGTAGCAGCGACATCAGCCTCAAACTCGCGCATCATCGTGCGACGCGGTGGGTGTAGGTGGCCGGGCATCATAAACATGACACGATTGGCGTAGTCGAAATCGGCAAGTATCGTCTCCTCGCGCAGCAACTTCGCACTCAGCAATGGCTCAAGCCCCAGCCGCGTGTTGATGTAATCGAAGCGGCCCTCGATCGTCGCGGTTGCGGTTGTGAGGATGACTGGGCGGGGCAAACTCTCCACCCCGGCATGGTAACCGAGCAGCCGCGTGCGAATCGCTTCACCTACCTCGATTGGCCGCCCGCGCAACGTCCAGCGTGGCAGACGGGTAGTAGTATTGTCCTCCAGCTCCGCGCTTTCGCGTTGCTCCAGCAGGGGGTCACATTCGGTGGTGTAGACGTAATCCTCACCGCTACCGGCGTAGAGGACGAACTTCAGCTTGTCAACCAGTTCACGCAGTTGCTGAATCAGGCGGCTGAGTTCGACGGTTGCCACGCGCTGATGGTAGGTGAGGGCTTCACGCCCAATGGGGAATAGTCCCTCAAGGGCAAGCCGGAGTGCAGTGAGATGATAGGCCAGTGTTTCGGCAGCTCCCTCGACGCGCAGCCACTCGCGCCGCCCACGTGACATGGGGGTGAGGGTATAGCGATAGCCATAGCGGGCGGCGGTCTGGTCGTCGTCCTGGGCATACACCTTGAGAAAGCTACGTAGGCCCTCTCCGAATGTAGCAAGGGCGGTACGGGCGGCCGCCCAGCTCTGTCGCGCCTTGTTGCCTGCGCCCGCTTGCAGGCTAAAGCCCAGTTCGTGACTGGCATTGTTCAGAACGCCGCTATACGATGCGCCACCATCGCGGGGGTGACGCACCTCGTCAATCAGCCCCCATGCCGCGCCACTATCAAACTGCACGGTCAGCGCGTCGGTAGCAGCATCCTCCAGCGTGTGTGCCTCGTCGCAAACCAGCATATCGAAGCGTAGCCTGGCTTGCTCTGGCTCTTTCTTTATCGCTTCGGTAAGCAACAGCGCGTGATTGACCACCACTATATTGCGCGTTTGCGCCCGTTCCACCGCTGCCATGTAGAAGCAACGTTGGTAGAAGGGGCATTGCCGTCGGTCACAATCTGCGCTTATCGCTGCCACGCTCTGCTGCATAAGGGCGGGGTTGTCGCCCAGTTGATCGCGGCAGAATTGCTCCCAGCCGTAGATGCGTAGTTCCTCGAAATAACCCTGCTGCTGCCCTGCTTCATCCCCGACGCTAGCCCCAACTTCGGCGGCCCAACTCGCGTAAATGGCAAGGCTGAATAGTTTGAAGAAGTCGCGTTGGTCAGGGTTGAGTGGCGTGCTGCCTCGCACCCTGGCATCTTCAAGCAAGCGATCGAGCTTGCGGAGACAGAGATAGTTGCTCATCCCCTGCAAAATGGCGTAATTCCACCCTTCGTCGCTGAGGTGGCGCAAGCGTTGGTGCGCGTCGCGCAGTTCGCCCAGCAGCTGGGTTTGCAACAGATGAGTGTGGGTCGAGATGACGGCGCGGTTGCCCCGCTGTGCAGCGCGGATAACCGGATAGAGATAAGCGCGAGTCTTGCCGGTTCCGGTTCCCGCCTCTACCACGAGGGCATCGCCCCGATTTATCGTCTCGGCCACGGCGCGGGCCATTTGTTGCTGCGCGGGGCGCACCTGGTAAGGGCGGGTCTCGTTGCCGAACGCGGCGACCAGCTCATCCCCCGAAAAATAGGCGGCCATATCATCGGCATCAAGTTGGGGCCGGGTAATCGGCGCGTCCTCCTCTACACGACCGAGGCTGACTTGGGTGGGCAAATCAAGTGGGTCAATCGCGGCCGCATCTTCTGCTCGCAAGGCCGAACCAGCGGCGAACAGGTGGGGCAGCCGCAGTTCGAGCAGGGCCAGCATTGGCCAATCCGCCCCATGCAGTAGCCTGGCAATCAGCGCGGCACGAGCGACGGGCCAACGGCGCAACTCGCCGAGCAAGTAATCGAACAATACAGTCTGCATCGTGTCCACATCGGCAAGAGCTTGGTGGGCTTCGGCGGGTTCAGTGCCAGTGTGCGCTTTATACAATTGGCCTAGCTTGCGATTGGCAGCTGTGGGCAACACGAGGTAGGCAAGTTGCAGGGTGTCAAGGACACAATCGAGAGCGTGGTGCAGCGGGGTCGTTAGCGCAGGGTTATCCATTAGGGCAAGGTGACGTTGCAGCAGTGGCGCGTCATAGCTGGCCCCGTTGTGCGCCACCACTGCCGCGCCACCGACATAGGCGACAAACTGGCGCAGTGCAGTGTCGAGATCGAGCGCATCGGCAAGGTCTGCAGGGTAGATGTGGGTGATTTCACTCACTTCGGGGTCGAGGGTGTGGCCTTCAGGCAGGCGCACCCTGGTGCAGAAGTCGGCCGCCCAGGTGCCGTCGGGCAACTGCTTACGCGCCGCAATTTCAATGAGGTTTGCGCTGTCGTGATCGCGCCCGCTCGCCTCCGTATCGAATAGAACCAGGCCATGTTGGGCAATCACCTCGCGTACCCAGGCAAGCTTGCTTTCTCCCGCTGGTGGCGGCTCTGCAAGCATTTGGAAGGCAGTGAATTGCTCACCAAGCATAAAACGCGAGGCTTCGCCTTGCGCCACAAACAGAGGGTTGGTGGTTAGCTCCACCACTACCTCAGCAGTGGAAAGCTCCAATCCCTCATCATCCTCCGCATTGAGCATAGCAGCGATCTCTGACGCGCTCGCTGCCTGTCCTGCTTTGAGTATCTGTGCTATCCGCTCAATTATGTACCGTGAATTGTCCAAGGTTGCAAGTCCTGTTGGCTCGTGGGTACTCGATGTGGTAGCAGATGCAATTGTTTCGCCTCGTGGAAATTATAAATCAATGATCGCGTATATGCAATGATCCATTAGTACCGACAACCTTACCATAACCTCACCAATTTTTATGTATGTATCAGCGGGTCACTAAGCCCGGCA
>JANXYP010000242.1 GCA_025355955.1 Chloroflexota bacterium | reverse complement strand
ATGGACGATCGGCTTGTTGCTGGCGGCCGGGGCGGTCTCCTTCAGCTTTTCGACATCGCTGCGTAGCACGCGCATCCCCCACTTGTGGGTAACCGAGTGTACCTTGCCACTGCGGACACCCTGGCGGATGGCGCTCTGGGTGAGGCCGAGTTGGGCGGCTGCCTGGCTGATGCTCATGTAGTCACCCTCGTTGAGTTCGCCAGCCTGTGCGTGTGTCTCATTGTGTTGCTGTACCATCGGTAAAGCCTCCTCTTTTGTGTGGACCCTTCGGTCCCTACTAAGACCCTTTTGCAGGTCAATCAAGTACCTTTGTTGATTATACATGAAGTGAGCATCTTTTGCAAGCCCTCTTCTGGGTAGAAGCCAGGCAGTTCGCGCCCTTCTGGTTAAAAGCCGCTGGTGTATTACGTATATCAAGATGCGTGCCACCATAAGAGAAGAAGGAGGATATTTGGTTAAAATCAGATGAAAAACAAGAAGAATATAATGCTAATTAACCAAGGGGGGCGTATTTCTGTAGGGGCGAACCGTTGTTCGCCCTCGCCCAACTTACACCAATTAACTCAGGAGGTGGCGTATTTCTGTAGGGGCGAACCGTTGTTCGCCTTCGCCCAACTTACACTCATACCAAAGCTATTTGGTATATCATCATTTTAGCGCGTCGGGTGGCACCCAGCCCTCGGCCCCATTGTCGAGGTGCAGCATCTGCCAGCCATCGCTGGTGCTAGCGATCGCGATTGCGCCGTGGCCCTGGGCGACGGTGACGAGTGTGCCATCGCTGGCCTTTACCGGCGGCGCATCGGTGAACGGGCCAACCAGCAGGGTTACATTGCTGCGGGCAATTACCGGCCTGCCGATTAGCTGGGTGACTACCGGCGTGATGCTGGGGTCGTAAGCAGGCGCGGGGCTGGGCAAGTCGGCAGGGGTAGTCAACGCGGCAGCCGCCGTTGCCAGCGGTGCAGCCACACGCTGGCCGTAGTCGCCGACGTAGGAGAACAGCATATAGCCGCTGACCAGCGCAGCTACAACTAGCGCAGCGATGGCAACGGTTGCGCCAATCAGCACCGGGTTGCGGCGCGACGGGGGTGGGTTACTCATTAGCAATCACCAAAGCGCAAGGCTTGAAATGGCGGGCGGTTCAGGTTATAATTACATTATACTTGATAAGCAGCCGAAAGCAATAAAAGCTGTGATTAGCGTCAAATTAAAGGAGAAGCGATTCTGGAACCAAATGAGATAGCCCGCGAGATCGCGCAGATTCTGTCGGACAAAAAGGCTGAGGATATAATTGTACTCGACATTCGCGCCGTGTCGGTAATCGCTGATTACTTCGTGATCTGCACGGGAACCAGCGACCGCCAGGTGAAGGCGCTGGCCGGGGCGTTGGATGAGGCAATGAGCAAGCAGGGCATCCACGCCCGTAACACCGAGGGTTTGCACGAAGCGCTCTGGGTGCTGATCGACTATGCCGATATAATCGTCCACATTTTCGCCCCCGAACAGCGCGAATACTACACTCTGGAACGGCTGTGGAGCAAGGCACAGACGGTGCTGGTGATACAGTGAGGAGTTAGCGGTGAGGAATGCTTAATCAGACCGACCACGATAGCGATGCTGATGTTGCTGGCCGCCCGGAGCGGGTAGTGATTGAGGACTATCGTGGCCCTGGTGTAGTATTGCCAACAGCTATACCGCAGGCATGGCAGAACACTGTGCTACCTGAAGCTAAACAGGAAGCACCTGACATCACCCGAACCCAGGCTGGCTCTAGCTTGAACAAAGCCCAGAGTTGGGCCAATATCAGCTATGTATGCGGCGTTATCGCATTGGCGGGTCTGTTTTTGCCAAGTATTATTAATCTTAACAGGGGACAATTTACCATCCATGTAATAGTATTCAGCCCGGTGGGGATGGTGATATTTGCTTTGTCGCTACTGGGTTTTATGCTCGGCACCCTCGCCTTCTTCCAATCGCGGGCGGCCCGCAGTGCCGGTCGAACACCGATTAAGCATAACGCTGGGCTGGAGTTGAGTAGCATGGCGTTGGCGGTAGTCTTGCTCGTTTACTTCTTCGGTTGGTATTAAACCGTGCTTACGAAAGCTGCAAGGGTTGATCAAACTAAAGTAATACCAATTAGCGGTGGTGTCACTATAGTTTGAGCCAGAGCGAACAACGGTTCGCCCCTACAGAACTATAGCATCGCTTCGCCTAATTGGTATAAAAGCAGAGCTAGTCGAACTCGTCATCCATCGGCGCATCGGCTTCCTCGAAGCCTTCCAGCACTTTGTCGGGGTCTTCACCATGTTCGATGCGGGTGAGCACCTCATCCATTTCGGCATCCATGTCCTCGCCACCCTGGGCTTGCACCTGGCGGGCGAAGCGGGCGATGCTGCGCGGGTCATTCTCATCCACGCCTGCCATCATCTTTTCCATCCCCCCCATACCACCCACCCCACCCAGGCCATCCATATCGCCAAAATCTTCATCGTCGCCACCGAGATCGTCATCGGCGGCGAAATCGTTGCTGGCCGATGCGCCACCGTGTCTGAGGACGCGCACCCTGGAGGGGCGGCGGCTGAGGTTGGAGCCGCCACAGCGGGGGCAGGCTACGGATGTAGCATCCTCCGCCGCGCTGAAGCTGCGAAAGAAGACGCTGACTTTGCGCTTGCAGTCGGCGCAGTGGTATTCATAAATGGGCATCGGTAAGTGGAAACTCCTAATTACTGAAAACAAGGTTTTGCTGGTGGCATGGACCCACCCCCAACCCCTCCCGGCGGGAGGGGAGTCATATCACCGCTGGCTATAGAGATCGAGATAAGCGGCGTAGTTGGTGTAGACAATTCTAACATAATCGGCGGTTTCTGCAAAGCTGATGTTCTCCACGAACAGGTCGCCATCGCTGGCCGCTGCACCGTTACTCCATTGCGGTAGGCTGCCGGGGCCAGCGTTGTAGGCGGCCAGGGCGCGTAGCACACTGCCGTTCTGGTTGGCGAGGCTGTCGGCAAGGAAGGCCGCGCCGTAACGGGCGGCCACATAGGGGCGGTAGAGGTCGTAGGCGGTGAAGCCAGTATCTCCGAGGTTAGCGGCGATACCGGCGGCGGTAGAGGGCAACACCTGAGTGAGGCCACGAGCATCGGCGCTGCTGTCGGCCAGCGGGTTGAAGTAGCTCTCCTGCTTGGTGATGGCGTAGAGTAGCAGCGGGGCGGTATGCGCCTGGTCTGCACCCTCAATCATTGCCGCAGTGAAGGGCGTGGCGTAGATGCTGCGGCCCAGCAGGGTGGGCAGCCTGGGGGTAGGGTCTGGCGACATTGCCGCCAGCTTGCTGGCAACCAGCAGCGACAGGTAAGGCTCGTCAATATAGCGATAATACAGGGTCATCTGCGCCAGAGTGAAGGCATCACCGCTGGCGACCAGGCGGGGCAGCACGTAATCAAGCTCCTGCTTGGCGTAGATGCGTTCGCCGACGCGGGCGATGCTCAGGGCGCGCACTGCATCGGGGTTGGCCAGGGCAGTGGGGTCGATAATCACCAGGCTGGCAGTCAGTGGCGTTTGCGCCCAGCCAGCTAGCCAGGTAGCGTAATCCTGCTGATGCACCTCCTCGCTGGCGGCATCCACCAACATTGCGCTGTAATCCACACTGGGCAGCCGCGCCGGGCTAACCATCGCGCCCGCCTTATCCTCGCCCGCCAACTTGGCGGAGGCGCGGTAGCCGTAGTAGCCGCCGGGCTGCGCGGCGATCGCCGATTTGTAGAGAGCGGTGGCATCGTTGGTGGTGGTGGCAGCATCACGACCCAGCCAGAAGTATGCCTTAGAACGCACATTGGCGGGCAGGCTGGCAGCGGTGAGCGACTGCCAGGCATCGCTGGCCGCGCCATAGTCGCCCAGCTTATAGTGGCAGAGGCCGAGGTGGAACCCAGCGCTGCGACCATCTTCGAGGTCTTGATGGCTGGCGGCAGCCGCGTAATCGTTCACCGCCGTGCTGCACGCGCCGCGTCGCTCGGCCAATTCGCCGATGCGATAGTGGGCGCTGACCGCTTCGGGGCTGGTGGGGCTATCTCGCAGCAGCACGCTGTAGTTGGTGAGGGCGCGGTCGTCGTTGCCGAGGTTCTGGTAGCTGAGACCAGCGTAGAGCAACGCGGCGGCATGGTGCGCGCCATCCTGCTTGTTCAGGTAATCGGCAAAGTAGCCAATCGCCTCCTGGTAGCTGTTCACGTTGTAGGCCAGCCGGCCAGCGGTGTAGCGATCGAGTATCCCCTGATCGAATAGGGTGGAATTGATCTGCAGCATTGACTGCAGCGCGCCGTAAGTACGGTAGTTGTCGGGATAGTTATGAACCACGCCCAGGAAGCGGTTGAACGCGCCGCTGCGGTCGCCGTTGTGTAGCATGGCGACGGCGGCGCGATATTCGAGGTCGGCACGGTAGTCCTTGTCGGTGGCGATGGTGAGCAGCGACTCGTAGGCGGCCAGTTCGTTGCCGTAGTCATGCTGTGCGGCGGCCATGCTGGCAACCCCCTCCAGAGCTTCGCTGCGTTCGCGGTCGCTGCTCTGCTGGCGATTGACCGCATCGCTGTAGGTGTGGCGGGCAGCATCGTACTGGCCGAGGTAGACCTGGGCCGCGCCGATGCGGAGCAGGGTGAAGCTGTAGAGCGGCCCACTGTGGACCAGATACGCCTGCCAATGCTTGACCGCATTACCATAATCGGTGAGGTAGTTGTAGGCATCGGCGATGATATAATCGGCGCGATAACTGCGCTCGTCCGTAGGCCACTGCTGCTGGAACTGGGCATAGGCATCAATCGCCCGCGCATAGCTGCCGCCCAGGAAATTGCACTGCGCCACTCGCCAGTACGCCTCGCGGCGGGCGGCCAGCGATGCAGCAGGGTCGGCGATAATAGTGCGGTATTCGTTGACCGCCTGCTCCCAGTGACCGTTAAGCTGCAAGCTGTGGTAAGCCACGCTGAGGCGCTGGTCGTAGGCATCGGTAGGCAGCAAAGCAGGGTCGCGGTCGGGGCGATTAACCGCTGCATCGTAATAACTCACGAACGCGGCGGCAGTTGGCTCGAGGGTCGGTTGTCGGGTGAGGGCAGGCGGCGCGGTCGGCAATGCCACACTGTTTGCGCCTTTCGCGCCATCGCCCGGCACGCTGGTATGCTGAATCGGCGGGGGATTGCTACCAGATTGCGTATAGACAACCACACCACCGATTGCCGCTGCAAACAGCAACAAGGCGACGATCAGCACGATGTAGTAGGGGGATTTATCCCGTCCTGGCTTCGCAGGTGCCACCGTATCTTGCTTCGGCCCCATTGGTTCATCTGGTGCAGCAAGAGAAAAGGTGATGCTGCGTTTAGGTAGATTGTCGGGTGACACAGGCGGCTGATTATCGCTCATGATAGGGGCAGTATAGACGTGTGCCGAGGGTTATGTCAAGGGGTGGGACGGCCAGCGGATTTTAGCCAACGGATTGTAAAAACGGATAAACGGATTGGGCTACACGTAGGGGCGGGCGGTGGCCCGCGCTGCTGCCCGGCACGGTCAACTGAGTTATCAGACAGCCTATTAGTTTACCTCGAAGTTGCCAGCGGCATCGCGTAGCTGGCTAGCGATGACGGTGAGGCGGCTGGCGGTGCAGGCCGCTTTGTCGCTGGTGCCGAGGTTATTGGCGGCCACCAGGTTGACCGCCTGGATGGTGCTGGCAACCTGTTCGCTGGCATTGTGCTGCTTGGTGGTGCTATTGAGAATGCTATCGGCCAGCACAACAGTATGCGAGACAGCGCTGACGATTTCGCGGGTGGCAACCTCGCTGCGGCGCGACAATTCAGTGCCACGTGCCACTTCCCGCAAGCCCTCCTGGGTGGCATCGAGCGAGCTACGCATCGCCGCCTGCACCGAGGTGATAATGTCCTGCACCTCTTTGGTCGCATCCTTGGAACGCTGCGCCAGGCTGCTCAGTTCAGTAGCAACGATGGCGAAACGGCGGCTGTGCGGCCCGGCACCGCTTGCTTCAATCAAGGCATTAAACGACAGCAACTCGCTGTCGGTTGCCAGGTCGTCCATAAGCTCCAGGATGCGGCCCACCTGGGTCAGCCCCTCGTTCAGCGCTTTGACCTCGGCGTTGATGTTGTAGACCTTACCCTCGATCTGGCGCATACTGACGAGGTTGGCGGTGATCGACTCGCTGCCAGCCGCCGCGCTGTCCAACGCCTGACGAGCGGCGCTGGCAACCGACGAGGCATTACGATCGATCAAGGCTGCCGCCGCCTTCATTTCGCCCACCAGTTGGGTTGCGCTGGTTAGGGCCAGCACCTGCTCGTGGCTACCCGCCAACTGCTGGCGGGAGATGGCAGTCACCTGCACCGACGCGCCTTCGATGTCGCCAGTTTGGTGCTTCAGTTCGGTAATCAGCCCGCGCAGTTCTGAGACGGTGCGGTTGAAGGTACGCACCAGGTCGCCAAGCTCGTCGTTGTTGTCCACGTTCAACTGGTGAGTGAGATCGCCAGCGGCGATGCGCTCCAGCTCATACTTGATGCTACGAATTGGGCGCACGAACACCGCATTGTTCAGCACCCCAAACAGGATGCTGACGATGACTGCGACTAGCGCCAGGCTGGCAAGGACGCTGGCAGCGAGCGTAATCCCCGATTGTGCGTCCTGGCGGGTGTGACTTGATTCATCGAGAATGGCAGTATTGAAGGACGAGGCACGGGCCTTCGCGTCGTTGCCGAGGTCGAAGGCGGAGACATTCCACAGATCGCGGGCCTTGAACACATTGGTGGGGGCAAGAGTGGCAATCTGATCCAGGACGACTAGCAACTCATCAATCTTGCCGCTTAGTTGCTGCCACTGGGGGTCGGCCCGCAACCCCGTCAACTTCTGCAATTGGCTCTGTGCATCGGTCAGCGGCTTGCGTGCAGCATAGTAATCCACGCGGTTAGCTACAGTGGGCTGATCCTGCTGCTGCAAGCGCTGGCTGGCATCAATCGCCGAGTTTAGCGCGAAGTTAAGCTGGGTGGAGTAAACGATTTCCTGATTCAGGATCTGAAAGTGGTTGATGCTGCCAGTAGCGCTGGCAAGCGCAAAGGCAATCGCCACGCTGATGATGATGAGCAGAGAGGTTACTGCAATGGAACTAATCGCCAGCTTGACCGAAAGACGAATGCCCAGGCGTTGTAGATACCGAGCCATGTGGTTTGCTCCGAGTAACCTGATTTAGAGAAGGACAGAGCCGCTATTCCACCTGCGACCAACACCAGTCTGCTTAATGCAACTGTCATGGCGCTTTCACGTTCTGCAACTTGCTGATAGGGATGTAGTCAAACTTGCCAACGGTTTCGTTCTGGAACTTGTCGCTGAGGATGAAAGTGATGAAGGCTTGCGAGGCGAGGTCAGGCGTGCCTTTGGTGTACATATGGCCGTAGGACCAGATCGGATAGCTGCCGTTGATGATGTTGTCGGTGGTCGCATCTACGCCGTTGTACTTCACCTTCTTGACTGCGTTGCTGGTGTTGAGATAGGCGAGGCCGAGATAGCCGATCGCACCAGGAGTGCTAGCGATGGCTTTGGCGACGGTGGCGTTCGAGTCCTGAGTCAGGTTGATGCCGTTGGCCTCGTTTACAGAGCCATTGTGTTTGGCATTGTTGAGGGCAAGGCGGTCGAAGGTGGTGCGCGTGCCACTGCCCTTGGGGCGGGCGATAATCTGGATTTTCAGGTCCTGGCCGCCAACATCCTTCCAGTTAGTGACCTTTGCGGTAAAGATGTCTACTACCTGTTGGCGAGTCAGATTGTCAACCTTGACATCGTTATTGACCGCGACCGCGAAGCCCTGGCCGCAGACCTGGTGATCCTCCAATGAGCTTGCATCAATGCCCGCCCGATCTTCGGCGTATATATCTGAGTTGCCGATATTCACCTCGTCAGCGGCGACACGGGTGAGGCCCGCGCCGCTGCCGCCAATGTCGATCAGCACCTCGATATCGGGGCGCAGCACCTTAAACTGCTTGGCCGCCTCGACAATCAAAGGGTAGAGCGCGGTCGAGCCGACGCTGGTGATGGTGGTCTTGCCGCTGCTGGAAATCGCCGCCGTGCTGGTAACAGGCATGGTAGAGGGGGTGCTGCTGATCGGGCTATTGCTGGTGGCAGTTGGCGAGGCGCTACTGGTGGGGGTGCTACTGATCGGGGGGGCTTGCGTGCTGCTAGAAGAGAGGGTAGCGCCAGGGGTGGAGTTGGTGGTTGTGGTAGGAGTCGCAGTGGTGGCGCTATCCCCACCACAACTAGCCAAAGTAGCTATTATCAGGAAGATGCTGACAATCGTGGTGAAGCTGGCAGCCCGCAAGGGGCGGCCTAGATGGGCGGGCATAGTAGTATCGCCTTTCTTTGCGCTTACAATCAGCCCGCCCATCTGCAAAATAACGATGGCGAGCCGCTTACTGACCCTCGGCTACTACGTCCTCTTCCTCATCGTCGAGGTCTTCGTCGTCTTCAAACTCTTCGTCGTCCTCATCGTCGAGGTCATCGTCGTCCAGCTCCTCAAACTCTTCGTCGTCATCATCGTCGAGGTCATCGCCGTCAATATCGTCCTCGTCGAGATCGTCATCCTCGTCGTCCAACTCCTCGTCATCCAATTCTTCGTCATCCAACTCCTCGTCCTCCAACTCCTCGGCAGGTATGGCTTCATCGGCCAATGAGAGATTGCCGAGCAGCGGGATGAGAGCGGGGCGATAGGGCGGCTCTACGGTGGGAAAAGTGAAAGCGGTCATCTGGACTTCCTCCTCTTCAATAGAAAACGTATAAGGTTGCAGGTGGGGGCGGGTGGCATTGCCATCGGATTGCCCCTGCGCTGCAATTATACATCCAGACCGCTGATAAGTAAACACATTTTGTATTCAGCTAATCACGAATTAGGCTACTTGCCGCTACCCAGACAGGTATAGGCTTCCGACCGTGCAACCTCGCTTGGCGGCATATCTGACGTATCGGCCAGTGGCGCATCGGGAGCGACCAGGGCGCTGACCAGGCGCAGAAAGCGGGTGGTAAGCAACGGATTGGGCAAGTTGCTGTAGCGACCGCAGAGGCGCAGGTCGCCACGGGTAGTGCAGGCCAGCACCTGGCTGCCAACTGCGCTGGCGCGGCGATAAAGCAGGCCCAGCGTATTCTGGTGGTGAGCATAGCGGAAGCTGGCGACATCGGCAATGATCAGGTCGAAGTGGATGTTGGGGTAATCCAGCAGATCAATAGCCAGCAGCGGCTCTTCCAGGATCACCACGCGATGGCCCGCCCGCTCCAACGGACGGCTGATCGCCCGCTGCACGCTGGTATCGTCCTGGATTAGCAAGATTGCACTCATATTAACGTCAGTCCTGCTCTCTTTCCCCAAGCAGCACAGCGCGGGGGGCGCACTGGCTGCCAAGCGAGGGGATAACTGAGGCGGGGTAGTGAGGTGGAAGATATAGAGAACGAAAATTGCTGGGTACTGCTTGCCGCTGGGTTGACGTTGCTTCATGGTTGCAGGGGTAGTATAAGCGAGGGGGATTAAACTCGGTTTAAGTTCAGTTTAACGGTAAGTAAAGAGTTTGTTAAGGGGTTGTTAAGAGCAACCAGGAACAGGAGGCCGGGGGAAGAGAAAGAGCCAGCCTCGTTATGAAGCTGGCCTGCTCGACCTTGCCTATCCGTCCCTACCTTACCGATAAGGTAACTTTTATAACCCATCTCGTGCCGTTTTCAAGATGCAGCTATCTCTACGAGGAGTTAGATATGGTATAATTAGATTAACTTGAACTTTGACTGATTGGGGATTGAGCGATATGTACAACGACATCCGCAGTGAGCTTGCCAGCGATATAATAACAGCAATCAGCGCGATTGGGCTAAACGCCCCAGAGAATATCGAATTGAAGCCGCTGTCCGGCCAGTTCGCAGGTAAATGGGGCTATGCCTGCAGCGTCAGCTTCCAGCTTGCGAAGCAGGCGGCGACCAATCCGGCGCAGCTAGCCGAGCGCATTGTCGCCGCGTTGCCCACCCGCCGCGAAGTGGCACGGGTCGAGGCGATGAATGGCTACATCAACGTCTATCTGAACACCTCGTGGTTCGCCAATCAGGTAATCGCGGCAGTAGACAATGAGGGTGATTATTACGGCAACGGCCCCACCAGGAACGAGCGCATCATGGTGGAGTTCTCGCAGCCGAACACGCACAAGGCGTTCCATGTCGGCCACCTACGCAATGCCTGCCTGGGCAGCAGCGTGGTCAATATCCTGCGCGCATCTGGTTTCGAGGTGATTGGCGCGAATTATATTGGCGACATGGGCGCACACGTGATTAAAAGCCTGTGGTGCTATCTGCGCTTCCACAAGGACGAAGAGCCGCCCCACCAGCGCGGCATCTGGCTGAACCGCGTCTACGTCGAGGGTAACGCCCGCACCGAATACAAGAATGAGGTGCTGGCACTCAGCCAGCGACTGGTGCGTGACCATGCTGGTGCGAAGGCAGCGGCATTCGACTATCTGCAAGAGGCAAGCGCCCACCACCCTGATGCCAGCTATTTGATCAGTTCGCTACCCAGCAAGGATAGGCCTGACTACGGCGCGTTCGCCGATCACGACCTCCTACTTGGGGCGTGGGCGCGGCTGGGCGAGTGGTTGCCAACGTCTGATGTTGACACAGAGGATCGGGCGGAGTACGCCAGGCTGGACGCGCATATGGACTGGTGGCCGCAGGTAGACGGCTGGAAGGCAGAGCAGGCTGCGTTGTGGCGGCAGTGGGAGGCTCGCGACCCCGACTTGATCGCGCTCTGGCAACGCACCAAAGCGTGGAGCATGGAGGAGTTTTACCGCATCTATCAACAGCTTAACGTGCAGTTCGACCAATGGTTCTTCGAGAGCGAGGTAGAGGTAGAAGGGGTAACGCTGACCGAGGAGCTAATCAAGCGCGGCATTGCCACCGACGAGCGACCTACCGGCACCGTCTTCGTCAAGATTGACGAGCAGCTACGCAAGAACCCTGAACTGGCGGCCAAGTATGCCAGGCAACTGAACGCGAAGAACCCCGACGGTTCGCCGAAAGAGGTGTGGCGCACCATTGTGCTGCTTCGCAGCGACGGCACCAGCCTCTATGGCAGCAAGGATATCGCCCTCGCTCGCGTCAAGCTAGCCGACTTCCACGCTGATCGGCTAGTTTATTGTGTGGATGTACGCCAGAGCCTCTACTTCGAGCAGGTGTTCAAGCTGATTGAGCTGCTCGGCTTCCCTAACGTCGACCGCTTCACCCACCTGGGCTACGAGATGGTCACAATGAAGGGGGGGGCGATGTCGTCGCGCAAGGGCAACGTGCTGTTTTATGAGGACATTGCCGCTGGCGCGGTGGATAAGGCGCTGAGTATCATCAATGAGAAGAACCCCGAACTCGACGACATCGCCAAACGCGACATTGCCGAGCAGGTCGCCTTCGGTGCGCTGCGCTTCGAGATGCTGAACAAGGATTTGAACAAGGTGATCGTCTTCGATTGGGACACCGCGCTAAACTTCGAGGGCCAGAGCGCACCCTACATCCAGTATGCCCACGCCCGCGCCTGCCGCGTGCTGGAGAAAGCTGCCCAGGGCGAACGGTTCGCCCCTACATACTCAACGGCGGTGGCTGCCCAGGGCGAACAACCGTTCGCCCCTACATACTCAACGGGGGAGACTAACCTGACTCCTCCCCCGGTGGGGGAGGCTGGGAGAGGGTCCGACTACGACTTCACCATCCTGACTGGCGAGGAGACCGCGCTGCTGGAGCTGATCGGGCGCTACCCTGACGAGATCGCGAAAGCGGCGGAGCTGTATCGACCAGTCAACATCTGCATCTACCTGTTCGACCTGGCCGATGCGTTCAACAATTTCTACCATAATTGTCCAATCATCAAAGCGGAAACGCCTGCGCTGACGCAGGCCCGCCTGGCCCTGACCCATGCCGCGAAGCAAACGCTACGCAACGGCCTCACCGTGCTGGGCATCGCCGCACCGGAATCCATGTAAGGCAATTATGAATAATGTTGAATTATGCATTGGGGATAGCAAGCTAGCAGCCAGCATCCATATCAGACACGACCACACGCGGGCCTAATTCACAATTCAACATTCATAATGAACAAGAAAGCGGAGGACAAAGTTGACCTACCAAATAGACCCCCAGCGTAGTGGGTCGCTGAATGTAACATCGGAGTTCGGGCGGTTGCAGCGGGTGTTGTTGCACGCGCCAGGGCGCGAATTGATGATGATTAGCCCGGAGAACAAGGATGAGTTCCTGTTCGACGATATTCTATTCGTGAAGAAAGCGCAACGGGAACACGCTGCCTTTCGTGCGTTGCTTGGCATCGGCGGGGCGGAGACGATTTTGCTCACCGATGTACTGCGCGAGGTACTGCACGACAATGAGGTGCGCGACCGGCTGATCTGCGATGTCTGCGCGCTGGAGTCCAGTGCGAACCCAGCTGCGCTGGTAGCGTTGGGCGCAACTACCGAAACGACTGCGGTGCTGGAACACCATGAGCGTACCGTGCTGTATAAGCTGCTGCATCAAGCTAGCGTTGATGAACTGCTGGACACTCTAATTGGCGGTCACAGCGATGTCGCTGACCAGGATGGCGACGGCTTCGGCGACGGTTATGAGGCGGATGAGTCGCGCCCCTTCCTGCTAGCTCCCACCCCCAACCTGCTGTTCATGCGCGATCCGGCGGCGGTTAGCGGCAATGGGGTGATTATCAGCAACATGGCGCGGCAAGCGCGGCGGCGCGAACCGCTGTTGCTGCGCTACGCCTATACCTACTCGCCGCGCCTGTGGAACGCCGATGGCCCGCCGCCGCTGTGGTTCGACCGTCTGAACAGCCAACTTCTGGCTGAGGAAGCACACTGGGACGTACCCGATCATCAGACCATCGAGGGTGGTGATGTGATTATCTTGAAAGAGGACGTGCTGATTGTGGGCTGCAGCGAACGCACCAGCCGCGAGGGGATTGACGAACTGGCCCGCAACTTCGCGCAGCGCGGTGGCCCAGTGCGGCGCATCTACGTGCTGCTGATGCCCCGCCAGCGAGCCACCATGCACCTCGACACCATCTTCACCCTGCCCAGCGAATATGAATGTCTCGTATACCCGCCACTGATCACGCCGCTGACCAGCCATAGCAAGCACCTGCCAGCTAGCGAACACAGCGCCCTGCTACGCATCGAGATGCGAAATGGTGAAGCCGAGGTACACGAAGAGGAGGCCGGGCTAGTTGCGGTGGTGGGCCGCGAGTTGCATGGCGACGAGGGCGCAATGACCGCGCTGCACTGCGGTGGCGAGTCGGCGCTGTACCAGAAGCGCGAACAGTGGACCGATGGTGCCAATGTCTTCACCCTGCGCCCCGGCCTGATCGTCGGTTACGAGCGCAACGAGCGCACCTACGAGGTCTTGAGTCAGCACGGTTATACCATCATCCCCGCTGGTGCGTTGCTGGAGGATGGGCCGGATGGCCAACCCCGCCTCAGCGCCACAGCCGCGACTATGGTGGACTTCGACGATTACAGCAAGAAGTACGCGCTGCAGATCAGCGGCGAGGAGCTGTCCCGCGCCCGTGGTGGCCCCCGCTGCATGACCATGCCGCTACTGCGAGATTAGCGTGAGCGCTGAGGTTTGAGTGCTGAGTGCTGAGTGGATTTGCTCCTCTCCCCTTGCGGGAGAGGCTGGGTGAGGGGTAGTGGATTTGCCCCTCTCCCCTTGCGGGAGAGGCTGGGTGAGGGGTAATGGTGAAGCGCATCAATGCCTATCGTAGTTTGGCTACCAGGAGATTACATAGATGCCCCTGAGCGAAACGAAGCTCCATATTGGCGACCATGCACCGGACTTTACGCTGCCTGATGTGCAGGGCAAAAGCCATCAACTAAGCGAGACGCTGAAGCGCAACGCGGCGCTGCTGGTGTTCTTTCGGGGTACCTGGTGCGATGAATGTCGCGCTTACCTTACCGCGCTTGAAGCGCCCTACGAACACTTCAAAGCGATCGGTGTCCAGGTGCTAGGGATAGCGCACCAGCGGCGCGACATTGCGATTAGCTACTTCCGACGTGAGCCGATAAGCTATCCTTACCTGATTGACAGCGACATGAAGGTTATCACTGAATATGGCCTACACCGCGACTTTGTAATAGGGGCATTTGTCCTCAGCCGCAATGGGCCGCAGACCACCCACGCCGCGTGCCTGCTCATTGATCAAAGCGGCATTATTCGCTGGATATACGTGGGCGATAGCAAACGCGACCTGCCGAGCGCAGAGCAGATCGAGACGGAGATTGCCAGGCTGGGCCTGGGTGAAGCACAGAGCTAACCCTCGACGAGAGGTTGAATTGTATTTTGGCTATCAGTTATGCAAGTGCAAAGGGCAGGCGGTGGTGGAACGCCTGCCCAGAGGAGACCAAGCGATGCCCTTCAGTGTAACCAAACTTCACATCGGCGAACCCGCGCCCGACTTCACCCTGACCGATGTGCAGGGTGAGGCGCACCAACTTAGCGCGGAGCTGCAAGGCTGCCCAGTGCTGCTCTTTTTCTTTCGCGGCACCTGGTGTCCTGATTGCCGCACCTACCTGGCCGCGCTCGAAGCTCATTACCCACGCCTCAAAGCCGCTGGTGTCCAGGTGCTGGGCATTGCCCACCAGCGGGTCGACATCGTGGCAGGCTATTTCAAGCGCGAACCGATTAGTTATCCCTATCTGCTGGACACTCATGCGAAAGTAATCAGTGAGTATGGTCTACTGCGCGAGTTTGCCCCTGAAGCCTTGATCCTCAGCCGTAGCGGGGCGCACACCACCCATCCCGCCTGCTTTCTGATTGACCAGGCTGAAGTGATCCGCTGGATGTACGTGGGTGACAACAAGCGCGACCTGCCAGGTATGGAACAGATTGACGCGGAGATTGCCAAGCTGGGCCTCGGCACGCCGCTAGCGCAAGAACTGGACTGAGCAACGATGAAGGTACGTTCGATTACCATCGGCCTGCCCCTTACCGCCGAGGTTAGCGGCCAGATGATTGACGCGGCGGGTGACTTTGCCGCGCAGGTGAAGGATGCGCTACAGGCAGCGGGGCTAGAGGTGCAGACTATGCGCCTGGCCGCGCCACCCCTCAGCAGCGTGCTGGCAGGAGTAGGCGCTGCGGATGTCGCGGTCGCGGCGATGACCTACGCTGGGTCGCTGGCGCGGGCGGCGCAGGCGGCGGGCTTCAACTACGTGTCGCTGGGACCTGTGCTGGCGATCCCGCCCGATGCTAACACCTATCCGTTGATCGAGGCGTTGCCGGAGATATTGGAACAGGGCGAGGGGCTATTCGCCACCGTACAAACCGGCGCGATGCTGAATGGGCGGCGCATGGTCAACGTGCGGGCAGCGCGGGCGGCAGCGCAGGTGATCAGGGCGTTGGCCGAGCGCGGCAACGATGGCTTCGCCAACCTGAACTTCGCGGCAATCGCCAACTGTGCGGCGAACATCCCCTTCTTTCCGGTCGCCTACTATGCACCACAGGGCGAGGGTGAGCGCGGTAGCTACGGTCTGGCGCTGGAGACTGCTGACCTGGCAGTGGCTGCCTTCAACGATGCGCCCAACCTTGAAACAGCCAAGCAGCGGCTGGTCGACGCGCTGGAGCATGAGGGTAACCAGGCATTGCAGGCGTTGCAGGGGCTTAACCCACGCTACCGTTTCAATGGGCTGGACTTCTCCACTGCGCCGTTCCCTGCACCGGAGAGTAGCATCGGCAACGCCATCGAGCAACTGGGGGTCGCCCCCCGCTTCGGTATGAGCGGCACGTTGTTCAGCGCCGCGCTGCTCACCTCGGCGCTGGCGGCGGTCAAGCTGCCGCGCTGCGGCTACAGCGGGCTGATGCTGCCGGTGCTGGAGGATAGCACCCTGGCCCAACGCAGCATGGAGGTGGGGCTATACAATGTGGACAGCCTGCTGCTCTACTCGGCAGTCTGCGGGCTGGGGCTGGACACCGTGCCGCTGCCGGGCGACATTAGCGCAGCGGAACTGACCGGCATCCTGCTGGATATGACCGCGCTGGCGCTGAAGCTGAACAAGCCGTTGACCGCCCGCCTCTTCCCCGTGCCGGGCAAGGTTGGCGGCGATAAGGCGGCCTGGGACTTCGCCTTCTTCGCCCCTGGCGGCGTGCTAGTCGGGAAGGGTGGGGCTGCTGATGGGGAGATGGCGGTTAGGGATGAGCTGGTGGAGTTGTAGTTGCGGTTAAGAAGGAGACACCCTGATTGACCAATCCACACCTTGATGAAAACGCCGGGTTGCCCCGCGATCTGGGGAACGGTCTGACCCTGCGCTGGGCCACTCCCGCAGATAGCGAGGCGATCGCCGAACACAACGTTCGCCACCTGAGTGACAACCCCAATGCGCCGGATGAATGGCTGCGGGGCTGGACCCGCGACCTGATGCGCGGCGACCACCCTACCACTGGCGCTGGCGACTTCACTGTGGTGGTGGATGAGCGCGATGGTGGCAAAATCGTGTCCAGCCTATGCCTGATTTCGCAGACCTGGGCCTATGAGGAGATCCCTTTCAAGGTGGGCCGCCCGGAGATCGTCAGCACCGACCCAGCCTATCGCCGCCGTGGGTTGGTGCGGGCGCAATTCGCCGCCATCCATGCCCGCAGCGCGGGGCGGGGCGAGTTGTTGCAGGCGATCACTGGTATCCCCTGGTACTATCGTCAATATGGCTACGAGATGACCTTGGCGCTTGGTGGCAGCCGCCGCTGGTTGCCGTTCCGCATCCCGCCACGCAAACCGGATCAACCAGATGTCTACCGCCCCCGCCCCGCGACACCCGACGACATTCCCATACTGGCACGGCTATACGCCATCCATTGTAGCAACGGCATGGTGGTGCGGCTGCGCGATGCAGCGCAATGGCGCTACGAACTAGCTCATAAGAAGTTCTGGATCGCAGAGGACGTTGGTGGCGCGGCAGTGGGCTATGCCGAAGCAAAGTTCAACGAAGGCAGCCAAAATCCCGGAGCGCAGGTGCTCAACATTAACGAGATGGCGGCGTTGCCCGGCCATTCGCTGCGGGCGGTGGCCGAGTTTCTGGGGCAGGAGTTCCAGACCCAGATTGATGAGTTGAACAAGACCCGCGAACAGCCACTGACCAGCCTGGCGCTGAACCTGGGGCCGCACCACTCGGCGTATACAGCGTTGGGCGAACTGCTTGAGGGATATCGCCCCGGCTATGCCTGGTACATCCGCGTACCCGACCTACCCGCGTTCGTGCGCCACATCGCGCCGGTGCTGGAACGGCGACTGGCGGGCAGCGTGATGGCGGGACACAGCGGCACGCTACGGCTAAACTTCTATCGCGAACAAATGACCCTGGTCTTCAGCGGTGGCAGGCTCACCGAAGTCGGTACCTTCACCCCAAAGCAGGTGGAAGACGGCGATGCCCGCTTCCCCGACTTGACTTTCCTCCATGTGCTGATGGGCCACCGCACGCTTGCCGAGGTGAACTACATCTATCCCGACTGCTACGCCAACCCTGCCGCCGCCGTGCTGCTCGACATTCTATTCCCCACGCGGCCGTCGAACCCGGTGCCACTGGCGTAGCGCAACTTTCAGGTGCGTGCGTCTCGAAAACTACAAGAGCCTGGATACCACTGGGTGGGATTACGCCCGCGCTGTCAAGGCTTCCTGACCCATTGGCGCATGGCATAAGCCCTTTCGTGCAATGGCAATCGTGTTGCGATATGCAACCGTGTAGGGGCGCATGGCGTTCGCCCATGATGAAGCGCATCAATGCCGATCGTGACTAACCCACCACCACAATGCCAAACACAATTGCGCCTGCCAGCACCAGCAGCAAAGCCGCGATTAGCAGGCCGACAATGCCGATAAGTATAGTTATACCTGGACGGCCCGATTGGCGTACACTGATTAGCGCCCTTGTGCTGTTAAACATCCCCACCAGAATAATCGCCACCACCGGCAGAGTAATTATCCAGCGCACCACTGCAGGAGGTGGATTTGTCACCAGCGCACTGAAGATGAGAGCCGGTAGCGAAACGATTGGAATTGCTCCGGTGGTGGGAATAGCCCACCGCTTGCCGAGTTACCGAGGGTTGGCAGCGTAGCTCCCTACTGGCAAGCGCACAATTGCTTATTGAAAGGGTAAATGTACCGATGCTGGTAGCAGTTGTATAGCTGGCATGGTGCGAGATAAGCCCAGCGCAAAGGGGTTGGTACGTGGCTACCCAAAACCGCGCGATAAACTCGATGGCAGGTAAGCAGCCGATAGGCATGGTGAGGTGGCAGGCAAGGGCTACGCCCCCAACCCCCAGTAACTCGGCACGCGGCAGGCTTTCTTGTCGCATCGTACTATTGCACCTTTTATGTGTGGGTAACGATAAGCCGGTAGGTGTGCGATCAACCGTGATTACGCACAAACTGCGCTGCCGCGCTGAGTACAAATCCGGCAACTTTCACGGTTGATCGCATACCTACCGATAAGCCCACTGGGAGAGGGGATTTTGCTGCCCCTACGTCAAAGTAGTGTTCCGCCCCATACTCTTTATAATAGTCGATCACCCGCTGCAAGCCGTCGCGTAGGGTGGTGTGTGGTTGCCAGCCGGTCAGGCGCTGCAGCCTGCCGTAGTCGCCATAGTAGTCGCCGATGTCAATCGGCTTGCGCTCGGCGGGCCAGGGGATTAGCTGGTAGTCGCCTTGCCCCGCCAGTTCGACGATCAGCTTGGTTAGTTCCAGCAAGTTGATCGGTGCGCCGCCCAGATTGAAGATCTTGCCGTTGGCCTCATTAGTAGCGCCCACGCGCAGGAAGGCATCCACCACGTCGTCAACGTAGTTGAGGTCACGCAACTGCTCACCGTCGCCGTAGATGTTGATGGTTTTGCCCTCGACCGCCAGGCGCACGAACCAGCCAATAAAGCCCTGTCGCGCATCGCGCAGATACTGGCGGGGGCCGTAGGTGTTGGTCAGGCGCAGGGAGCAGGCCCGCAAGCCGTAGACGTTGTTGTAGACGATATGGTACAACTCGCCCGCTTGCTTGTTGATACCGTTCACGTCGGTGGGGTGAACCAGGTGGCGCTCGTCCACAGGCAGATAGTCAGGCTTGCCGTAGATCTGGCGGGTGCCAGCATAAACCAGTTTGACGCTGGGGTTGTTGCTGCGGCAGGCTTCCAGCAGGGTTAGCTGGGCGTGGCAGTTTATCTCAAGGTCGGTGAGTGGGTCAGCCATGCTGTCCAGATGGCTGACCTGCCCGGCCAGGTTGAAGATGTAATCCTGCCCCTGCACCAGATAGTTCATCCCACTGCGATCGCGGATGTCGGCGATGTTGATCCGCACCCGATCTTTAATAGCGGCGATGTTGAACAGGTTGCCACCATAGCTGGGAACCAGCGAATCCACCAGCAACACGTCCGCACCGATTTCGACCAGGCGATGGGCCAGGTTGCTGCCAATGAAGCCGAGGCCGCCGGTGATCATCACATGGCGGCCTGCGTAGACGCTTAGATAGTCAGCCAGGTTTATATCGCTATCGGTTACTGAATGCACGCGCTCCCCCTCCCTGCCTCCCCCTTCGGGGGAGAGGTTCTATTCGGTTGGCTGGCTTCTACGGCGACGGGCCGAGGCGCGGGCGCGACGGCTTTCTCCCTTGATCACCAGCCGCCACCACAGACCAAGCAAGCCAGTGAGGGTGCGGAAGATGCGCGGGAAGTTGAAGAACTGGCTCTGGCCGTAGGCGCGGTGATAATGATGCACCGGCACTTCAGCAAACTTATAGCCCGCATCCTGCAGTTTGCGTTGTAGCTCCACCGTGATCATGCCGGTGTTCGAGGTCAGCTTGATGTGGTCCAGTGCCGTTTTGCTGATCAGGCGAAAGTCACAGTCGGTGTCACGCAGGCGCAGGCCGAACATCAGCTTGACCCCATGGTGGTACAACCTGCCAATGATGATGCGAAAGAAGGGGTCGGAGCGGGCGATCTTGTATCCGTTGACCATATCCACGCCGGGACGCAGCGCGGCGATCAGCTTGACCAGTTCGTGAGGATCATACTGCGCGTCGCCATCGGTGTAGAATACCCACTCCTTGGTAGCCGCCGCAAACCCGCTACGCAGCGCCCCGCCGTAGCCGCGATTGGTTTGGTGGCGAATGTAGCGAAAGTGGGGGTGGTTAGCAGCAAGGTCGTCCAACACCTCCTGGCTATAGTCGGTGCTGGCATCGTTGACCACGATCACCTCGTAGTCGTCAGTCACCTGCTCACAGACCTTCAGTGCGGACAGCGCCATGCTGGCGATGGTGCCGCCATCGTTGTAGTCGGGGAAGAAGACGGAGAGGCTGCTGATGCGTATCTGGCTACCCAGGTTGGCGATGTGCGCCGCGCTGCTCGGCTTCCAACTAAGAGGGGATTGCTCGTACTGGGGCGGCGAGACTTCGCTCATGGTCGCTCCTGTAAAGGTGAAGCCCCCACCCGCAGGCAGAGGCGTTTGTTTGGGCGCAGCCTTACCGCTGCGTGGAGTTCAGCCCTGCTTGGGGGCGCTCAAATATAGCGGGTTGCGGTCGGGGTCGCTGAAGAACGCGAGGCGTACTGGACCATCCTCGGAGATACGTGGAGCAAACACCACCCCTTTAGCCTGTAGTGCAACCATTGCTGGCTCTAGCGCGGCTACGCCCAAGCCAATCGAGAGGCTGCCCGTCTGCCCCGGTTGCGGCCCATGTGCGTTGGCTGGGTGTAGCCCGATGGTCAGGCCGGGCGCTTCAATTTCCGCCCAGCCATCTCCCATTCGCTGCTTCAGCGCCAGGCCCAGCACCTCAGTGTAGAACTGTACCGCACGGTCGAGGTCAGTAACCATCACCGTCACGTTCGCTTCGGTAAACATCGTTTCACTCCTTATCAGCAGGATGGGCTTCCACGTTACACCACGACCATCGCTTACGGCTGGCCGATTGTTAGGATTATAGCAGGATTCCGTATATCCTGCAAGCAAATATGGTGGGAAATTAGGACTGTTGCAAAGTCGGCCTGGGCGCAATGAGATTGCGCCCGTATAAGTACGAAACCCATGTCTGGGCGTGGATTTATCCCGCCCGTTGTGCAGGTTTAGCAACCACCCTGGGAAGGAAGGTAGTGGTTGTTGTCAGCAAGAGGGTGCAGTTCATCCAATTGCAATTGCATAGTTGATGTAGGGACGGATGACGTTCGCCCATGGGCATCAAGCTAAGAAAGTAGGGGATGAGCCTGGGGGTCGGGGGTTCAGCCCTCAGCGGCTTAAGCGCATCAATGCCCATCGTATGCCACCCCGCTGGCGGCGCGGCACGGCCAGGGATACAGCCAACCCACCCCATTGCGTTAGGTTAGCAGTTGGGGACTGAACCCCCAGACCGCCAGTGAGAGATTGCCACTAAGCTCAAATCAGCATCAGGTGGGCTAACCTGTTTTCTTAGCTTGATCTGTATGGGCGGATAGCGTTCACCTTGGGGGGATCGCAATACTGGGAACATCACCCTCAACATATCAACATAATGCAGCCTTGACAAAGCCAGGCGCATTGGTTATAATGTGGCACGCAGCGCGATGATGATTGCCGACGTAGCTCAACGGCAGAGCAACTGTTTTGTAAACAGTAGGTTGCGGGTTCGATTCCCATCGTCGGCTCCCAGCTTTATATATACACCCGGACGGATACCCAAGCGGCCAACGGGGGCAGGCTGTAAACCTGCTGGGGCAACCCTTCGTAGGTTCGAATCCTACTCCGTCCACCTCAACACCGACTTTTCAGCGAAGTCGGCGTTTTTTATGCGAGTCAAAAATCAAGATGAGAGATTAAAGATGATGGTTAGAGTAGGCATGGCAAATCATCATTGGACAGCAGTCGCGGCGATTGCGCTGCTGGTCGCATTGTTGGCAGGGTGCGGTAGCGATAGCACGCCAGTGGTGTCAACCCCAACGCCTGCAGCCGCGCTGACTACCACGGTGGGTGTTATCCTATCACCCAGCATTGTTGCCACCAACCCTAAGCCGCTCGTCTCACCCCCGCCACCTGCGCCGATAGGCAACCCCAGCCCCACGTCATTGTCAGCAGCCGGGCCAACCCCTACCTCCGACCCACGGGCGGTGCCAATTGCCCAGGCGGCGGTTGCTCAGATGCAGAGCTACAAGAGCTACCACTTCACCGTAGTGACCACCGATACCAGCCAGACCACCACCATCACGGGCGACTATGTTGCCCCCGACCGCCTCAGCGTGCAAACCGCGCTGGGTGGTAGCACCGTGCAACAGATCATAATCGGCAGCGATGTATACCTCAACTCAGGCAGCGGTTGGGCCAAGAGCGATGTGGATGCCAGCACCCTGCTGGCCCTGGCGAAGCTGTGGAGTATGCTACTGGCCGTCAACGGGGTGACATTGGTGGGCGACGAACAGCTTGGTGGCACAGCAGTCACCCATCTGCGGGCCAGCGCCACAGTAGCCGATACCGCTAGCATCCCAGGTGGGCAGCCCGGCCAGGCGGGTAGCTTGCTGGTGGATAGCTGGGTGAGCAAGCGCGACAACGCCGTGCTGCGTATCAACCTGACCACCAGCGTTGGCGGGCAGGTTGCCTACCAGGTCGAAGCCAATTACAGCGATTTCAACAAACAAGTTACCATCACCGCGCCTACTCCGTAGGGTGGAGACAGAAGCGGGGGCGAGCGGTTGTGCGCCCCCGCTTTGCTATATCCGACGCTTGGTGTATAATCAGAGCGAGGCAAATTATAAGTGACGATCAGAGTTAAAGCTACACAGGAGGAAAGATGCAAAATCAGAGGATCTGCGCCAACTGCGGCACGCCCGCGCAAGCTGGTGAGCAGTTCTGCGGTGAATGCGGTGCGGCGCTGCCCGCAATCGCCAGCCAGCCGCCCGTAACCAGCCAACCTTTTATCACCCCACCACCAACGGTCAACCAGCCGTCATACCAAAGCCAGCCACCATACCAGACTGGCGGCCCAATCGCGCCACCACCGGCTTATAATCCCCCACCGCCAATATATAACGCTATGCCACCCGTGCAGGCCAGGCGCAGCAGCCCGCTGCCATTGATTATCGGCGGGATAGTTGCGCTGTTGGTAGTCATCACCGTGGTCACGGTGCTGCTGCTCAACAATAGCGGCAAGGCCAACAACACGGCCTCGAACCCACCGAGCAATGGGGGTGGCATCGCACAAGCTACGGCCACCTCGACCGATAATGGCAATAGCAATAACGGCAATGACGGCAATGGCGCTAGCTCTAGCAACGCCGATCTGCTGAAGCAGGCAGTCGCCAATATGCAGGGAGCGAAGAGCTACCATCTCGACGTGAACGGCACTACATCTGGCACAGCCCTGACCATGGTTGGTGATCTCGACCTTACCAACAACAAGAGCAGCCTGACCGTTAGTACCGCAGGTCAGAGCGTTCAGGTTATCTCGGTTGGCAGCAACAGTTATGTCAGCACTGATAACGGCACAACGTTCACCAATGCAGGTAGCTCCGCGGCAAGCATCACCAGTGGCCTAAACCAGTTTACCGCAATGTGGAGCAGCCTCAACAGCAGCAGTATAGACCAGGTCAAGGACAAGCTCAAGGACGGTAGCCCCACCACTGATACGATTGACGGCAGCAGTTGCAAACACATCAGCACTGGCCTTAACGATCTATCCGGCCTCAGCGCGGGCAGCGGCAGCGCTAGCGGAACCGTCGACCTTTGGGCGGCGACCGACGGCTCGCGCGTCTGTCAAATGAAGGTGATCACAACCGACAAGACTACCAATCTGACCATCAAGTGGAGCAACCTCAACGGCCCCTTCAATATTCAGGCACCACCTAGCGGTAACTAGCGAAAAGGAGTTTATATGGCGGACAAGGAGAAACTGCGGGCCAGCCTGGAGCGCAGCATGGTGCGATACCACGAGGCCGCTGCACAACTGAGCGACGAGGAGTGGAACACGCTCATCACCGGCGAAGAGGGCTGGGTGGCCCGCGATATGCTCGGCCACTTGATGAGCGCCGAGCGCGGCATGATCTTCAACGCGAAACGCAGCGCGGCGGGCCAACCACCCACTATGCCTGACGACTTCGACCTCCACCGTTACAACCAGGGCCAGGCCCGCAAGCAAGCCGACAAGAGTGTGGCCCAGCTTCAGGCTGAACTCGATGCGGTACGGGCTGCCACTCTCAGCTTCCTCGATGAGGTGAGCGACGAGCAGATGGCCTTCCCCACCGTGCATCCAGTGGTCAAGCCAATCACTGTAGGCGGCATCTTCAAGGTCATTGCCATTCACCAGACCCAGCACGCCGAGGAGTTGGAGAAGGCTCTGGTGAAAAAGTGATGTGTTTTGAGTTGGTGTCTGTTAAACCGTTCCGTGATTCGTAGGGGCGAACCGCGGTTCGCCCTTAGCAGTTACGCAGTTGCCACCAGGGTGTGGTCATTCTGTAGGGGCGAACCGTTGTTCGGCCTTATCAAACTGGGGAGCGAAGATTGCGACAATGGGGCATTGAATCGAGGCTGAGGGTTGCTGGCCTGGCACTGGTGATTATCACGCTGGCGATGAGCGTGGCGGGGTGTGGCATGGAGGCGAACAAGGGGTCGCACACGGCAGCGGGCGCGGCGACCGACTACGTTTCCGCCATTGCCGACAAAGACTACGATCGGGCGCGGGCCTTGCGCGACCCTGATCAGTTCAAGCAGACTGTGTTCGACAACACCTACTTCGATGGCGAACGGGCCAGGCTGGGCGTGACTCAGGCCAACCCCCAGTACAGCGGGGTGAGCGTAAAGGATGCTGTTGGCACGGTAGTTGCGGACACAATGGCAACATCGCCCTCGGCGACCAACCTATACGTCAGCCTTACGGTGAGTGGCGGACCAGGGTTGCTTATCACCACCACCTTCAGCACCGACCTCTGGTATGTAAGCGGCATTGAGAAACATCCGTAGGAGCAGTTGGCATTTGTCCATAAAACGTTCGTGGGGCAGATGGCACTCTCCCCACAAAGGAGGCAGCGATGGCAATTAACCTGAACACCGACCGCAGCACAATTAGTGGGGCATTGCAAAAGGCAGGCTACGACCTGGTGGGTGGTGAACCGAACCTGATACAGGCGCGCCTCGATCGCGGCAGCCAGGTGGTGACGCTGTTCATTGATAGTGGCGGGGCGGTGCGCGCTCAGATTACGTCGGGTGGCGATGAAAGTGAGCAGCGCCAGCAGGCAGGCAATATGACCTACACCATCGTGCAGCAGGGGCAGCTAACGGTCAATCTCACTACCACCTTGCAGGATGCCAGCGACATTACCACCCTGTTGCCCGACATCGATCGCCTCGCTGCTGGTCGCCCCATTGTCAGCGGCATCGCCCATGCTAGCAACCCGCGTCCTGTACCGCCTGCGATTGCTCCTTCCGCGCAGCCTACCGCTGCTGATAACAGCGGGCGGGTTAGCGCCAGCGATTTCCTCAAAGGAGATAGTAATTGATGAATACCAGGAGGAACCGACCAATTATCGCCCTGCTGCTCCTCTGCGCCTGCCTGATAATGGCAGGTTGTGACCTCTCTGGCAACTCCAGCCCCGGCAGCAACAGCGGCAGCAACAGTGGTAGCAACAACAACAGCGGTAGCGGCGGCACCGTCTACGGCGCAATCCCCACCACCGCTGCGAATAATGGCAACAACAATAATGGCTTTGGCAACGTTGGCTCAAATAGTGGTGGCGGCTCCCTCAGCCTGTTCATCACCCCCGACGACGGTGACCAGCCCATAGTCGACCAGCTACGCAACGCCCGCAAGTCAATCCGCATGGTGATGTACCTGCTCACCGAGCGCGACATCATCAACGAACTGATTGCCGCACAGAATCGCGGTCTCAGCGTGCGGGTGATGTTGGAGCAGCATCCATTTGGCGGGGGCGGCAACACCAACACGGTTTACGGCCAACTAAAGAATGCGGGCATCCAGGTAAATTGGTCCAACCCCACCTTCGCGCTCACCCACCAGAAGAGCTTTGTGATTGACGATAGCGCCGCGATTATCACCACCGCCAATGCCACCCACTCGGCCTTCATCAAAAACCGCGAGTATGGCGTGATTGACACCAACCCCGCCGATGTGCGCGAGGTAGCGACGGTGTTCGATGCCGACTGGCAGCGCGCCCAACCCGATCTCAGCCACGCCAACCTGGTCTGGAGTCCAATCAATTCGCGGGCCACTTTCGACCATTTGATCGACAGCGCCAAGCAAACCCTGTATGTGGAGTGCGAAGAAACGCAGGATCCCGATGTGGTCAATCGGCTGGTCAGTGCAGCACGACGCGGGGTGCAGGTACAGCTAATCACCAACAAACCAACCAGCAGCAGCGACAGCAACAGTTCCGGCATTGCCACGCTTACCCAGGGAGGCGTGCAGGTTGGCTTCAGCAGCAGCCTATATATGCACGCCAAGATCTTCGTGGTCGACAACCAGATTGGCTGGATCGGCTCGGAGAACATCTCCTCTGCCTCTCTGGATCAGAACCGCGAGGCAGGTATCATCATGAACGATGCAAACATCGTTACCAAGTTGAGCGAGACCTTCAACACCGACTGGGGCAACACCACCGCCAACGCCAGCAGTGGTGGCACCGGCAGCAATCCCAGGCCGCGTTCTACCCGCCGTCCGCGCCGTACCCCCACGCCCTAACCATGAAGCGCCGATCATTATATGACCAACCAGATTCATAAAGAAACTAAGGCGAAGGCCATCCCGGTCTTCGCCTATCGCTGCCCCGAATGTCACGCCCCGCTCACGCAAGATGGGGAACAGCTCGCCTGCGCTAGCGGCCACCGCTTTGGGCAGCAGGATGGTATCTGGCTGCTGTTGTCGATGGCAGGGCGGCAGCAGCAGGCGCGGTTTCTGCAGGCATACACGAAGGTGCGCGAGGCGGAGGGCTGGGCGCGGCCTGAGCCGGACTCCGACCTCGACGCTAATGCCGCCTACTACCTGGCCCTGCCCGATTACGATCTGAGTGGGCTGTACAACGCCACCTGGAAGATGCGCGGGCGCAACTACCGCGCAATGGTCGCGCACCTGGACAGTCGCTATCCTGCTCCGCTATGCATCCTCGATCTGGGGGCAGGCAATGGCTGGATGAGTCGGCGGCTGGCTGAGGCGGGCCACGCAGTCTGCGCGGTGGATATCAATATGCATCCTGCCGATGGTCTGCCAGTCGCTCGCGTCTACTTCAATCGCCAGGCAACCCGCTTCGCCCGCGCCGAGGGCGAAATGGCGAACCTACCCTTGCAGGATGGGCAGTTCGATGCGGTCATTGCCAACGCCAGCCTGCACTATACCACAGCGCTTGATGCGGCGTTGCGCGAGGCGGCGCGGGTGTTGCGCCCCGGAGGGGTGTTGATCACACTGGATAGCCCGTTCTTCAGCGACCTGGCCGCTGGTGAGCAGATGGTGGCGGCGCGGCGCGAGGCGTATCGCCGCTATCACCAGCCGACCGACGCGGCGGGCAGCTTCCTCAGCTATCAGCGCTTCGCCGAAGCGTCGACCGCCGCCGGTCTGGGGCGCATCGATTGGCGTGGACAGTGGCGCAAGGGCGCGGTTAGCGTGGGCGCATGGTGGGGTGGGCTGATGCAGCGGCTGCGCCGCAGGGGTGAGCCACCAACCTTCCCCATTGTCTTCGCCTACAAAGACGGTGATGGGTGAGGCAGTGGCTGGCCGCGATTGGCGTATCGCTACACAAACGACTGGGAGCAGACGCAAAGCTGGCGTTTGGCTCGGCGATCCTGCTAGTCTCCAACCTGGGCGGGGCGACCATCGGCTTCTTGATCAGCCTGATTATCGGGCGGGGGCTGGGCAGCGCCCGCTTCGGCGACTACGTGTTCATCACCGCCATCCTCAGCACGATTGACATCGCCGCCGAGGTGGGACTGGACAGTTTGCTCACCCGCGATGTTGCCGCCGTGCCGCGCCGCAGTCGCCCCTACGTCGAGCTGATGCTACGCATCAAACTGGTCATCGCGGCGCTTATCGCAGGCGGGTTGCTGCTTCTAGCGCCGAATTTGTCCCAGAGCAGCGCGGTGCAAGATGGCCTCCGCATGGCGGCGCTAGCGGTGCTGCCCTTGCAGTTCAACAGCGTCTTCATCGCCCTGTTTCGCGGCTGGCAGCGGATGGACATCGTGCTGGGTCTGTCGCTTGGCACCCTCAGCTTGATGCTGGCGGGTTATTGGGCGGTTATCCTGCTGGGAGGTAGTCTGGCCCACCTGCTGCTGGTGTTCAGCATCGGGCAGTCGCTACAGGCGCTGGCGGCCTGGCTGCTCTACCGCCGCCTCGCCCCACCACCTGACAAAGAGGGCATTGTGCTAAAGTCGCTGCTGCGGCGGGCGCTGCCTTTCGCGCTGGCCGGGGGTTTGAGTACGCTCGGCACACGAGTGGATTTGTTCTACATCTACCCGATCAGTGGCGCGTCAGCGGCAGGGCTGTATGCGGTCAACCTCAAGTTCTTCGATGCGATGCGCCTGCCACCCAACGCCTTCTTCGGCGCGCTCTTGCCCACCCTGGCGCAGCGGGCCGCCACTAGCCGCCGCGAAGCTACTGCCACTTTGCGTCGTTCGCTGCTGCTGCTAGCAGGCTACGCCTGCCTCGCTGCAGGCTTCACCGCTCTGATCAGCTCGCCGCTTGTCTACTACACCTTCGGCCCGCAGTATCAGTACAGCGCCCAAATCCTGCGCCTGATGGTCTGGGTCAATCTCCCCCTATTGCTCAACGCCGCCTGCTCCTACTATCTCTACGCCAACCAGGACGAGCGTTACGTCAACGTCATTCAGGCCAGCAACCTGCTTCTGCGCGTCGCCCTGGTCGGTCCACTGGTGGTGTGGGGCGGACCGTCAGGTGCGGCGGCCGCGTTGGCGCTAGCCGAAACGTTGACGCTGGCGTTTTACGCGGCGCGGATCTATCATGTGGTCGGGCAAAATTAAAGCGGGGCGCACCAATGGCGCGCCCCGCACTTATTGTGATGAGGGAAAATTAGGCGAGGACGAACCAGCCTTTATCTCTCCCTGCTACTGTTGCCGCTTTCATGCACCAGCGGCGCGTCCACCAGGTGTTCGGCGACGAACCATACCTGCAGTTCGTTGCGGCGCAGCACATCGCTCATCAGGATGTCGTTGCTGCCCCAGTCCTTGCTCTCCTCGGTCTTTTCAACCGCCGCGCGCGTCTCCTTGATGATGATCTCGTGGGCCTCTAGCAGCCGCGAGATCATCTCCGGCACCTCCTCTGCGCCGTTCGGTGGTCGCTCGATCTTGGTGATTTCGGCCACGTGGCGCGGGTCGCTGACTGCGATGCCGCCCAGCGACTGCACCCGCTCGGCCAGCAGGTCTACCAATTCCAGTTGCTCCTCGGCGTGCTTGTCGAACAGCAGGTGCAACTGGTAGAAGGTGTGGCCTGCCACCAGCCAGTGGTGCTTTTTGTACAGATTATACAGAATAGCCGTATCGGCCAAAATCTGGTTAAGTAGCTCACAACTTTCCCCACGCACTTTGCGATCCATGCCAATGGGCAGGTCGCGCAGGGTGCCGTACTTCTGCAGCTCCCGCCCACGCTGATTGAGGATCGGCTGCGCCTCGTTATTACCGTTACTATTGCCGCGCTTCGTTGTTGCATGGCTAACCATTAGTTTGTCTCCCTCTTGTGATTTTAGATTTTAGATTTTAAATTGTGGCTGCTGCGTGGATGAGCCAACGTTCGCCGCTAAAACTATGGGCAATGTTTGTGCCACCGCTGGCTGCGCCGTAATCAACCTATAAATATGCCGACTGTGCAACCGCTCTGGGGAATAGCGGCACGCCGCCAGGTTAGTGAGGGCTGGGAGCGAAGCTCCGATCGTTGCAGCGCTACTAAGCGATGGCGCTAATTCAAGGAACTGGCACGCTCATCAGGGCGCAATTTATTGCACCCCTACATCGGTTTCGTGCTTGTAGGGGAGGGGATTTATCCGGCCCAGGGTGCCGACTTTGCCACCTCCCTACCCAAACGCCCAGGGTGTGATAAAGTTATTGGGTAGCTTGTTCGCTCACCAGGGCGGGCGGTGGCCCGCCCCTACGTTTACCCAATAACTCGTAACACCCCCCAAACGCCCAGGGTATTTGGCAAATGGGGCGAAAGGTTGTAAAATAGAATTGGCTAGCAGGCAGCGTTGCCTGCCCTGTTCCTTATCCTTTGCACACGGGCGTAACCAGACTCGCGTTGCCCCTGAAGGAGGGTGTGTAAAATGGTTGAAACTAGAATAGAAAGCATCCGTGTCAGCCTGGTAACCCAGCAGCGGGTGGTAATCCTCCGTGATGTCAACCGCGAACGCTACCTGCCAATTTGGATTGGCCCTTATGAGGCGGATGCAATTGCCCAGGAGTTGCAACAAGTGCCGTTCTCGCGCCCGCTAACCCACGATCTGATGCGAAATATCATCATCGAACTGGGCGGTCAAGTCACTCATATTCTGATTAGCGAGATGCACGATGAGGTCTACCATGCCCGCATCGTGCTGGATGTCGGCGGTCGCCACGTCGAGGTGGACAGCCGCTCCAGCGACGCAATTGCCCTTGCTGTGCGCGTCCATGCCCCCATCCTGGTCGAGGATGCGGTGATGGATCACGCTAGCATGACGATTGAAGGCAACCCGATCAGCGATGTCGATCGCATTGCTGACGATGTGGGCCTTGCCCAGGCTCACGATACGGCCACTGATAAGGGTCTGGCTGTCTTCCGCGACTTCATCAACACCCTTGACATAGACGACATTGGCGATAAGAAATAAGCATCTCTACATCCAATGACTGATTGCCAACGTCCGCGCTTATGCTAACATAGCGCGGACGTTGGGCATATTACAGCAAGGAGATGACCACAGGTGTTGCTTTTGAGCGTGGAGAAGGTGGCGCGGTACTACAGTACGCTGCCCGTATTCGAGAATCTGTCCTGGCAGATCGGTGAGGGTGAGCGCATCGGCCTGGTGGGGCCGAACGGCGCGGGCAAGTCGAGCCTGCTGCGGCTGGTGGCCGCGTTGGAATCACCCGACGAGGGGCAGGTCGTATCGCGGCGCGGGTTGCGGATCGCCTATCTGCCGCAGGAGGTGCCGGTGCCAGAGAGCAGCACGCCGCTGGCGATTGCCCTGCAAGCCAAGCCTGAGCTGGCCCACATCAGCGCGGCGATCGAGCGGGTCGAAGCCGCCTTTGCCGACCCCGCTGTGTACGAGAACATGGCCGCGCTAGAACAAACCAGCGCGGAACACGCCCGCCTGCTCGAAGAATACGAAGCTGCTGGCGGACCGCGCCTGCTGAACCAGGCCATCGGCCTGCTGCGCGAACTTGGCTTCAGCGACGAAGAGTTTGGCGAATTGCTGGCGACGATGAGCGGCGGCCAGAAGAAGCTGGCTCATATCGCCCGCTGTATCCTGGCCGCCCCCGACCTGCTGTTGCTCGACGAACCGGACAACCATCTCGACCTGGAAGGCAAGGCGCGACTGGAGGCGGTCATCCGCGACTTCGCGGGTGGAGTGATCGTCATCTCCCATGACCGTTATCTACTAGATGAGACGGTCACGCAGATCGCCGAACTGGAAGACGGGCGGCTGAAGCTGTACGACGGCGACTACTCGGCGTTCGCGGTGCAGAAGGAATTGACCCAGGCGCAGCAGATGGCGAATTATCAGGACCAGCAGAAGGAGATTCAGCGGCTAGAGCAGGTGGTCGCCCGCTTCAAGGATTGGGCCAGCCGTACCGCCGCTAAAGAGAAACTGATGCGTAAGGCGCGGGCCACTCAGCATCGGATTGACCGCATCGAGCGGGTAGACAAGCCGGTGCTGGAACGTCGCCGCATGGGGCTGGCGTTGCACCCCATGTCGCGGGGCGGGCAGAAGGTAGTGGAGCTACGCGAGGTTAGTAAGTCGTTCGCCGCCAACGGCTATGGTGAGGTCAGCGTGCTACACGGGCTAAATGGGCTGGTGCGGCATGGTGAGCGCGTTGGTATCGTGGGGGGGAACGGGGCGGGCAAGTCGGTGCTGTTCCGCCTGATCGCAGGTGATTTGCAACCCAGCAGCGGTGAGGTGTGGATCGGCCCCAGCATCGCGCCCGGCTTCTACACCCAGGAGCATCAATCGCTAGACATGGACAAGACCCTGGCGCAGACCATCCGCGACCTCAAGCCGATGTATGAGCAGCAGGCTTACGGCTTCCTCGGCCGCTTCATGTTCGGCTACGAGCAGGCGGGCCGCCTAGTTAGCACCCTCAGCGGCGGGGAGAAGGCACGGCTGCAACTGGCTTGCCTGATGCTGGGGGGGGCGAATTGCCTGCTGCTCGATGAGCCAACCAACAACCTCGACATCCAGAGCGCTGAGGTGCTGGAGCGCGCCCTTGACGACTACCCCGGCACCGTCATCGTCATCTCCCATGACCGCTACTTCCTCGATCGTGTAGCCGATCGCATCTGGGAGCTACGCGACGGCAGCCTGCGCCAGTTCGAGGGCGGCTGGAGTGAGTATGCCGAGGGTAGAAGGTAGAGGGCAGAAGGTGGAAGGTGGGGTGGGTTGCAGTTCATCAAATTGCAGCTTGGAAATGTCGTAGGGGCGGATTGCATCCGACCCCAGGCATCAAGCTATGACAAACCGCACCTGAACAGAGAAGGGTGCGCGTCACATTCTTGCAAGGCAAACGTCCGTAGGGGCTAACAACGGTTCGCCCCGGTCGGTTATGCAAGAACGTGACGCGCACCCTCAACAGCAAAGCAGCCCCGCGAGTCGTCGCTGGGGCTGCTCGACTATAAGCTGGATATTGAGATTAGCCATTGCCACCGGGCGCGCCACTACCTGTGCCGCCAGTGCCACCAGTGCCACCAGTACCGCCAGTGCCGCCGGGCCGGCCGAACAGGCCGGTGATATTGCCAATAAGGATGTTGGTAGCCGTTTGCGTGCTGCCGGTGGTTGCGCCCGTCACAGTCACGCGCTGGCCCACCTTCAGGTCGCCAACTGTGCCGGTGCCTATGTTGATGACCTTGGTGTTACTATCGGTGTTGACGGTGATGGTGCTATTGGCGGTCTCCAGGGTAATGCTGTTGCCGTTGACTGCCGTGATTTTGCCGGTGTTGCCGCCACCACCGAAGCCACCCGCACCTGTGCCGCGCCGCGCGCCGGGTGTGCCAGTCGCACCTGCGCCGCCCGCACCGCCTGCGCCGAACGCACCGAAGCCACCAGCGCCTCCCGCATTCTGGGCAAAGGTTCTTGCATCATTGCGGAAGTCGCTTTGCGCGTTGCTGTAGCCGCCGTTGTTGCCGAGGAACCAGCCACCTGCGCCTGCCAGCGCGGCAACCACCACCAGGCTGACGATGAAGGTAGGGATGTTCACTCCGCTGCTCTTCTTTTTCACCTGCACCTGCTCTACCGGCGGCAGTGGCGCAGGCTGCATTGGCATGGGGGGTAGGGGGTTTTTGTTGTAATCGGTTGACATGGTTGTTTCTCCTTGCTTTAGTTGAAAGTTGAAAGTTGAAAGTTGAAAGCTGAAACTGAGAGTTTTGTGGAAAGTGGGAGATACCGTGCTAGGTAGCCGACAACTCCTACTTTCAACTTTTCACTTTTCACTTTCAACTGCTTTACTCGTAGCGCAGCGCGTCAATCGGGTTGAGCCGTGCGGCGCGGCGGGCCGGGTATATGCCGAAGAACAAACCGATGGCGACGCTGAAACCGACTGCCAGCAACACCGCACTGGGGTCAATCTGGGCGGTGATGGTGGTGCCACCGAATAGCGACAGCCGCCCGCCCAATGAGCTGACCACAAAGCTGATCAGCGCCCCCAACCCGATGCCGAGGATGCCGCCGAACACGCTGACCATGATCGCTTCGACCAGAAACTGGGTGAGGATGTTGCCCTCGGTTGCGCCCACCGCCTTGCGGATACCGATCTCGCGGGTGCGCTCGGTAACACTGACCAGCATGATGTTCATGATGCCGATGCCACCCACCAGCAAGGCGATGAAGGCGATTGCCCCCAGGAAGCCGGTGATCGCGCCCAGTATGTTGTCCAGGGTGGTGAGCAAGGATGCCTGGTTGATGATGCTAAAATCGTTGGTGCCACCAACCACGATGTTGTGGCGGGTAGTCAGCACATCGGTTGCCTCTGTAGTCACCTGGCTGGTGGTGTTCGCACCGCTCGCCTGGATGGTGATGTTGCTGACGCTGTGACCCTTGATGCCAACGGCAGCCCGCTTGCCGAACAGCTTGGTGAAGCCCGTGGTGATCGGCACGAACACCTGGTCGTCGACGCTGCCGAACCCGCTGCCGCCTTTAGTTGCCAGCACGCCGATCACCCGGAAGCTGAGGCGGTTGATCAGGATGCTCTGCCCGATCGGGTCAGTGCCGTTGAAGATGTCAGTGACCACGGTTGCGCCGATGACCGCGACATTCTGCGAAGCGTTCACCGCTGTCAGGTCGAACCAGTTACCCTCGCTGGTGGCATCGTTGTGAACGTCGCCATAGTTTGGCGTGGTGCTGATGATGCGATAGTTGTTGTTCTGGCCCGCGTAGACCACCTGGGCGTTGCCGTCCAACTCTGGCACCACCGCTGCCGCATCCGGCACGTTGGCAGCATCGGCAAGCGCGACTGCATCCTCGTAAGTAAGGGTGGCTGCGCTACCCACCCCGCCGCCAGGGCCGCCTGGCCCGAAGCCGCCACCGCCTGCGCGGACGGTTAGCAGGTTGGTGCCGTTCGCCTGCAGCTGTGCGTTGATGCTGGCAGTGGTGCCACTGCCCAGGGCCATCAAGGCGATGACCGCAGCCACACCGATGATGATGCCCAACATGGTCAGGATGGTGCGGAGTTTGTTCCCCATCAGGCTGCGGCTGGCAACCCGAATACTCTGTAGAAGTCCCATAACGTTCTCCTGGTTCAGGCCACGCCCGCCGCGATGGGCAATATTTCGCTCTGGCCGTTGAGCTGCGCTTTGTCTGGCTCTTGTTTGGTAGGCACACCGATGATGACTGGGCTGAGTACCGGCTCGTCGCTAGCTAGCAGACCGTCGCGGATGCGTAGGATGCGGCGTGTGTGCGCGGCAATTTCTGGCTCGTGGGTGACGAAGATAACGGTGATGCCCTGCTCGTAGTTCAGCCGCTGGAAGATTGCCATAATCTCCTCGCTGCTGCGGCTATCGAGGTTGCCAGTAGGCTCGTCGGCCAGCATGATTGTCGGGCTGTTGACCAGGGAGCGGGCGATCGCGACCCGCTGCTGCTGGCCGCCAGATAGCTCGTTGGGGCGGTGATGCAGGCGATCAGCGAGACCGACTGCGGTAAGCGCGGCAACCGCACGTTCACGCCGCTCCTTAGCGCTGCTGATGCCCGCGTACATCATCGGCAACTCGACGTTTTCCAGTGCCGAGGTGCGCGATAGAAGGTTGAATTGCTGGAAGACGAAGCCGATCTTCTTGCTCCTGGCTTTCGCTAGCGCCGCGCCGCTCAACTTGCCAACCTCATCGCCATCCAGCTTGTAGATGCCGCTGGTTGGCACATCCAGGCAACCGAGCAGGTTCATCAGCGTACTTTTGCCGCTGCCGGATGGCCCCATAATCGCAATCATCTCGCCCTGGGTGATGGTGAAGCTGACCCCGCGCAGGGCGTTGACCAGCACATCGCCCATCTCATAGGTCTTCACCAGCCTGTCTACTTCGATAACTACACGATTGCTCATTACTTGCTCCTGTGTCGCTGGGTCAGGGCGGGATAAATCCCGCCCCTACATTGGGTTGGGAACAACCAGGCCGTCCGCATTAGCCGCCGAAGCCGCCGCCGAAACCACCACGACCACCGCCGCCACCGCCACCGTTCGTAGTCGTCGTGGTTGCGTTAATCACCACCGTATCGCCCTCAGCGATGTCGCTGCTGGTAATCTCCGTGTTAGTGCCGTCGCTCAGGCCGGTCTGCACGGCAACGTCATGGTTGACCCCCCCGCTACGCACGGTTACGGTCTTCTGCCCGCTCACTGTCTTAATCGCGCGGTTGGGTACCAGCAGCACGCTGGCGTGCGACAAGTAGATGATGTTCGCGTTGGCGGTCATCCCCGCCTTCACCCCCGCTGCCGCAGCGGTTTTTGAGTCTATGGTGATGGTGGTAAGGTAGCTGACTACGTTTGAAGACACCGTACTCTTGGTGGCGATGAAGGTGAGCTTGCCGGTCACGGTCGCGGTTGGCACTGCATCGAAGGTAATGTTTACGTCCTCACCCAGCGCCAGCTTGGATACATCCGCCTCGCCTACATTGATGTCGATATGGTAGCTGCTATCGTCAATCAATTCGACGGCGGCGCCGCTGGCGATTACCTGCCCCGATACCACGTTGACCGCGTTTACCACGCCACCGAACGGGGCGGTGATTACCGCATCAACCAGCTTCAGCTTGTCGAGGTCGAGGGTGGCCTGAGCCTGCTCCACGCTTGCCATCGAGACGCTGAGGGCTTGCTGGGTTGGCCCCGCCTTCAGATTATCAAGCGCAGCCTGCGCCTGATCCACCTGCGACTGGGCGGTGGCAAGGTCGTCGGCAGTGCCGCCATTGACGATCTTATCGTAGCTGGCCTGGGCCGAGACTACCGCCGCCTGGGCGGCGGCAATCGTGTCGGGAGTGGCGGCAACAAACAACTTGTCGTAGCTGGCCTGCGCCTGGGTTACCGCATCCTGCGCCGCCTTGATGTCAGAAGCAGTGCTGCCCTGGGTCAGCTTATTGTAGCTGGCCTGGGCCTGATCCACCGCCAGTTGCGCCGTCTGGATGTCGCTGCTAGTGCTGCCTTTGGTCAGCTTGTCGAGGCTGGCTTGCGCCGAAACCACTGCCGACTGGGCCGAGGCTAGATCCGAAGCAGCGGTGGGGGGTTTGAGGGTATCGGTTAGCTGCTGCTTGGCATCTGCGAGGGCGGACTGCGCCGCCTGCACGCTGTTTTGCTGCTGCACCAGTGCATCACTGTAAGCGGTGGCGGCTTTGTCCTGGCTGCTGACCGCATCGGCCAGGGTGCGCTGGGCCGTGGCGTACAAATCCTCAAAGTGGTTGGGCGAGTTAGTGGGATCGCTCCTGAAGTTGCCGTTGCTATCATGGGTCTGGGCAAACACCGTGTTGAGATTATCCTGGGCGTTACGCACCGCATTGTCGGCCTGGTTGCGGGCATCGAGGGCGGCGTTTACGCTGGCCTGCTGCTGCGAGATGGTCTTGTCCAACGAGGTTTGCGCGTCCGTCACTTTCAACTGGGCAGCGCTGACCGTCGATTGGGTGGGGCCAGCCTGCACCGTAGCCAGCTTGGCCTTGGCGGCATCGAGCGCGGCCTGGGCGGTGGCAATATCGCTGGCAGTGGCGTTGCCGTTGATGGCCTGCTGCAGCTTGATCTTGGCGGAGTCGAGCGCGGCCTTGGCGCTGGCGATGTCCGCAGTGGTGGCGTTACCATGCTGGGCCTGATCTAGCTTGATCCTGGCGGAGTCGAGGGTCGCCTTAGCGCTAGCGATGTCGGTAGCAGTGGGGCCAACCTTGAGTTGGGCTAGCTTGGCCTGGGCTGAGGCAAGCTGGGCCTTAGCGTTGGCAATGTCGCCCGCAGTGTAGCCGCCAGTCTTGGCCTTGTCGTAGCTGGCTTTAGCCGAGTTCAGGGTGGCCTGAGCATCGGTGAGGTCCTTCTGGGTTGCGCCTGCTTTGGTGGTGTCCAGGTTGGCCTGTGCCGAAGCCAGGCCCGCTTGAGCCTGCGTAACCGCCAGTTGCAACTGGCTGTCGTCAATCTTGGCTAGCACATCGCCAGTCTTGACTCGCTGGCCCGCCTTGACATTGACCTGGGCAACGGTGCCGCTCGAGCCGAACGCGAGGTTAAGGTCGGCATTGGGCTGCACCGCGCCGTTGCTGCTGACCGTGGCCTGGATTGTATCGCGGGTTACCTGCGCGGTATTGACGGTAGCGGCGGCGCTGGCGTTGTTCTGCTGTCCCTTGAACAGGAAGAACCCGCCCACCACGACGGCGGCTACCACCACGATGCCGATTATCCATTTGAGCGCTGTATTCATTCGCTTGCTCTCCATCTCTCTTGATACAATTGCCATTGGGTTTGGCACGGAGTTATCTCTGCCCTAAATTACACCGCCCACCAGACAAAGTTTCTCTGGCGGGCGGCTTCTAACCTGCTTTTAATACTCGGTAACACTGTCACCATCAGGGCGCACATCGGTGCGCCCCAACACGTCCGCCCAGGGTCAATAAGGGTGAAGCCCTACACAGCCGCCCATTGGCATCAAAATAAGACGAAAGTCGAGTACGACTCAGGGAAGTCTAGGGGTAAGCCCCCAGATGCTGCAACTTATACCAGTTCGCTAAGGAGATGCTACAATTCTGTAGTGGCGAGCCGTTGTTCGCCCTGGCCCAAACTATAGCGACACCATAGCTAATTGGTATTATTTGTGCTACTCGTAAACACCGGCTAGCAACTGCCGCACTGCCAACCGTACTACTCGAACCCAGCATTTATGCAATTCAGCAGCTGGGGGCTTACCCCCAGACCCCCTGTATCCCATCGTGGGTGCGCTGCAGCCGCAGGACTGGTTTGGCATCATCAGCGTGGTCAGCACTATCATCAGCTTCATCACCACCGAGTTGTTCGTGCGCCGCACCGACATCAGCAACACGGCGCGACTGACCCGCGTGCTGATGATGGTCAACGTGCTGACTAGCGGGTGCGTGATCGGCTTCGCGCTGGTGGGCAACTTTGCGCTGGCGGTAGTGGCGCTGTGGCTGAAGGTGATAGCCGACACCATCAACTGGCCGCTGTACAGCGCGTGGCTAAACCAGAACCTCGACCCCAAAGTGCGGGCCACCGTGCTGTCATTCAGCAGCCAGCTAAACGCGCTGGGGCAGGTGGCAGGCGGGCCGGTGGTCGGCGCAGTGGGCAACGGCTGGGGGCTACGTGCCGCGCTCACCCTGGCGGGGCTGCTGCTCACCCCTGTCAGCCTGCTCTACCGCCAGGCGACGCAGCGCAGTGGCAGCGCCGTCAAGTCCGAAGTAGAGGCGCAGGTGGTAGAGTGATTGCCGTAACCGCATCCACCTCCTGCTGCAGCGCATCATAGCGGGCGGCAAGATCGCGCAACTCCTGCTTCAATGTCGCCACCGTCTGCGCCAGCAGCCAGTTTCGGCTCTCCAGTTCGCGCTCCTGCCGTTCGCTCTCCAACAATGCCGCTTCCAGATCGCGGCTGCGCTGCCGCTCGTCCAGCAGCAACTTGCCGGTGTCGCGCAGCCAGGTTTGCATCACCTGCTGATCACCATTGCTGTCGCTCTGATGTTCCAAGCTCGCTTCCCCTTCAATCATTATCGTGCATTATCGTGCAAACAAAGATTTGCTGTTCTCCCCTCCCCATGAGGGGAAGGGGGTAGGTCTACAATGCCAACAAAGCTCTGTTTATCCAGTAATCATTCGTAGCTATAGAACCCTCGCCCGTTCGCCTTGCCGCGCAGCCCCGCCCGCACCATCCGCGCCAGTAGCGGGCAGGGCCGGTATCGGTCGTCGCCCAACTCTAGCTGCAGCGCCCACAGGGTGGCGTGAACCAGATCGAGGCCCAACATATCAGCCCAGGCAAGGGGGCCGTAGGGGTAGTTCGCGCCGAGGCGCATCGCGGTGTCAATATCCGCCGCGCTAGCGACCCCCTCTTGCAGCGCGTAGGCCGCCTCGTTGACGATCATCGCCAGGATGCGGGGCATTACCCCGCCGGGGCCGTCGGCCACTTGCAGCGTCTGCTTGCCGATGGTCTGGAAGAAGGCGCGGGCCGGTTCGAGCAGTGCGGCATCACCTTGCATGGGCAGCAGCAGTTCGATGGTGTTGACCGCATCGAAAGGCAGCACCGCCGCGAAGCCGATCACCTGTGACGGACGAGCGAACATCGCCGCCGCGTCGGTGGCGCTGCCGCTCACGCAGGTGGTCAGTAGCGGCACACCGTCGGGCAAGCGGTGCAGATCAGCCAGCGCCCGCTGCTTCTGCTCGCGCCAACCGTTCGGCCCATTGTCGAACAGGTCGAGAATGTAGTGGGCGGATTGGGCGGCGGGCTCGTGCAACTCGCCTGGTTCGCGCAGCAGGGTGAAGGCTTTGACGATCGAGCCTTCGTCTGCAGGGTCGGAGGCGACTGGCGGGCAGTAGAGAGTAACATCGTAGTTGGCGGCGACGCAGGCGGCAGCCAGTTCGCCCGCCAGGGTGCCGGGGGCGACATCGGCCAGCGGCGCGGCAATCAGCACGCTGTTCACTTGGCTGCCTCCTTGTCGCTGCTATAATCGTAGAAACCGCGCCCTGCCTTGCGCCCAAGCGCGCCCGCCTCCACCATGCGCTGCTGGATGGGGTGGGGACGATAGCGCGGTTCGCCAAAGTAGGCGGCGAAAACCGATTGCGTCACCGCGAAGTTGATGTCAATGCCGATCAAATCCATCAGGCGGAACGGCCCCATGCGAAAGCCTGCCTCCTGCTCGGCCAACTGGTCGATCTGCTCCACGGTCGCGCCCTGCTCGCCCACGATACGCAGCGCCTCGCCATAGAAGTTGCGGGCCACGCGGTTGACGATGAAGCCGGGGGTATCGTTGCAACGCACTGCGGTTTTGCCCAACTGCTGGGCCAGCGCCACTGTGGAGTTGACGGTCTCCTCATCTGTATACTGCCCGACGATGACCTCGACCAGCCCCATCAGCGGCACGGGATTGAAGAAGTGCATCCCCACCACCTGCGCGGGCCGCCTGGTTGCGCCCCCCAGGATGGTGATGGATAGCGACGAGGTGTTGCTAGCGAGGATAGTGGTGGGTGGGCAGGCAGCATCGAGCCGCGAAAAGATGTCACGCTTGAGGGTTATGTCCTCCGGCGCGGCTTCGATGATAAAATCGGCGGCGGCCAGCTCTTCAAGTGTGGCGGTGGCGCGGATGCGGCTGATGGTAGCGGCTACATCATCGCCGCTCAACTTGCCCTTGGCCGCCAGCTTGTCCAGCATCGCCTGCAAGCGACCAACTGAGCGGGTTACAATCTCCGTGTTGATGTCGTAGAGGATGACGCTGAAGCCGTGTTGCGCGGCAATCTGGGCGATGCCCCCGCCCATCGTGCCGCTGCCGACGATGCCGAGCGTAGTGAAGTTTTGAGTTATGAGTTTTGAGTTTTGAGTGTTCACAGCTTGATCTCCACGCGGCGGGGCAAAAAGCCCCCAGTGGGAGTTGGGGGCTTTTTGCATTTAGATTGTTCGACGCTAGTCGCGGCTACGCGCCGAACCGCTCCGGGGTGGTGTTATTCTCCCAATCGGCTACCCACTCCGGCATCCGTAGGCCAACCTCGTTGACCACCGCTTCTACCTCGGCCTTGAACGCGGCCCGCACCGCATCGTTGTCGCGCTGCTTGAGGCCGTACTGCTGATAGAGGGCGTTGCGCTTGGTGCCGGGGCGACCGAAAATGTTCATAGTGCGCGGATACCACTTGTCCAGCGCAGCCTGTACCTCGGCTTTGGTGGCGGGGTCGAGCGCCAGCTTGCGTACCCAGGTGTCGCCATGATGGATGTGGACGACTTCTTCCTTGGCGATCTGGGCGATCGCCCGCTTCCACGGCGCGTAGCTGCTATGCTCCACGTCCCACAGTTGGTGTCCAGCGGCGCGGTCCATACAGAAGTTGAACATGATAAAGTCGGTCCAGGTATCAATCGTGTAGTAGAACATATTGACGCGCTTATCGTCACTGACCCGCTGAGTGCCTAGCTCCGCGCCCTCGGCCTGCACGCGCATGGTGTAATCGTGCGCCGCGATGATGCTGTCAACATCGATGCCCAACCCCTCCAGCAGCTTGTAGCAAGCCTTGGCGTGGCGCATCTCGTCCTTGACGATCTGGGCGACGATTAGCTTCTCCTCGATGTTGGGAGCCTTGGCGATCCAGGGAACGTAGCCGATGCCGCCCGCCAGTTCGCTGTCCGCTTGCTGGCGAAGCAGGTTGACCAGGTTATCGTAATAGCTCTGGCTCATCTCACTGCGCGACTCAATCTCCCTGCCCTCGGTAAGCCGCTCCCGCACCTGGGCTTCGGGAACGAACTCCTGAGCCGGCGGGGCAGTGACTACCGTTTCACGTACCTGCGTATCCACTTGCTGCCTCCTTCGCGTGGCCGCATCGCTGCGGCGCGTAATCATGCTTAAATAATGCGACCAGAACTGGCCGCACCACCCCATTGTGGCTAGGGGTTCGCGGGTGGAAAAGTGTGCTTATATTATAACCCAAAAGCGGGCCGCTTGCAAAGTTCACCATCTTGCGATCCACACCAGGGCGGACGCAATCCGCCCCTACACCATACATACGTTGCAATTTGATGTACAACACCCATCGCGGTTGCCTGAAACCCAGCCGCAATGTATAATTGCCGCTGCTGCAACCATCAGGGCAAGTTATAGCGATAGATAAGGAGCGTCGAGCATCGAGGCGCAAGTAGCAGCGAGACAGGAGTGGCGATGGGCATGGCTGGGGCTGGGAGCAGCGCTGGCGCTCACCTTGCTGCTCTACCTGCCCACGCTCGGCTACTACTGGGCGGCAGATGATTTCAACTTTGTAGTGAAGAAGGAATGGCCGCAAATCCTCAATTTCTTCAATCTGGCGCGGGGTAATGGCTTCTATCGACCACTCACCTGGCTCAGTTTCGTTGCCGATTATCAGTTGTGGGGGGCCAACCCCGCGCTGTGGCGGCTGACCAACCTGCTCATCAATCTGGCCTGCGTTGCGCTAGTCTGGCTGCTGGCCTACCGCCTGCGCGGGTCGCTGGTTGCAGCACTGGCCGCCCTAATCTTCGTGGTGCAGCCAGCACATCCCGGCAGCATCACCTGGATTGACGGGCGCTTCGATGCGCTGGCGACGGTGATGTATCTCGCTTGCGTCACCGCCTTCGTGTTGTATATGCAGACGCAGCGCCGCCGCTGGTATGCGCTGGCTTTGATCGCGCTGCTGCTTGCCATCCTCGCCAAAGAGATTGGATTGACTGCACCCGCGCTGCTGCTTCTAGCTGACCTGTTGTTCTTTCCGCAGCCGGGCATTGCACCAGGGCGGGATAAATCCCGCCCCTACGGACCGCAACCTGGAATCATAACAGGGCGGGATAAATCCCGCCCCTACAGAATTGATTTTGCGATATTTGTTGGAGCCAAGCTGCGACGGCACGCGCCGTTCATGCTGCTGGGCGGCGGTTATCTACTGCTGCGCCTCTGGCTCAATGCCAATCACCTGCTAATGCTCGGCTATGGGGGCAGCGGTGGAGGCAGCATTGTAGACAACCTGGCGGGATATCTGGGGATGCTGCTCGGTCTTCCCATCATCGCGGGGATACAAGGCGGGGTCGCATTCGCCTTGCTGGGCGGCTTCCTGTTCGCGGCAATGGCGCTGGCAATCTGGGCGGGCAAGCTGGCCTGGTTTGGGCTGGCCTGGATGTTCCTGAGCGTGGCTCCCTTCGTCAACATCCCCGCCAACGACCTTGCCACCCGCTATGCCTACCTGCCCAGCGTTGGCTTCGCCCTGCTGCTGGCCGCGATAATCGGCAAGGTATTGCGAAGTACTGTTCCCCTCCCACCGGGAGGGGCTGGGGGTGGGTCCGCAGTGCGCGACGCATACTCCAATTCCAAAATCCGCCGCACTGAACTCAAAACTCAAAACTCAAAACTCAAAACTTACGTAGCCGCTATGATCACCATCCTGCTGATCGGCTATGGCAGCCTGGCGACGCTCGCGCATAACGACGAGTGGCGGGTGGCGGGTGAGGTCACGCGCAGCTTTCTGACCCAGCTAAAGGCTGACCACCCCAGTGTGCCGCCGGGCAGTCGCTTCTTCATCGCCGACCCGCCACTCAGCTATCGCCGCGCCAGCATCCTGAACACTGGCGCGGTCACGGCAGTGCAACTAGCCTACGCCGACCCCAGCCTACAGGTATACGCAAGTGGTGGGCCGGGCTACGATGCCAGCCGCTTCGCTGCCGCGCTGACCCAGCCTGGCGATATGCCTAGCTACTACTTTCGCTTCATTGGCAATACGCTGAAGGAGTTTCCCAGCGCCAACGCGCTGCTTGCACCATGAATATAACCAGCACAGAAGGCGATGCCCCGTCGAGCAGTAAAGGGCGAAAAAGTGTGCCGCGATCGCGAGTGGTGGATAGTGGCGTTCTGCTAATCTATACGCTGATTAGCGTGGTGATGACCTGGCCGCTGGCGGGCAACTTGTTCAGCCGCTATCTTCTGTTCGGCGGCATAGATGAGTACCAGTTCGTCTGGAACTTCTGGTGGATGCGCTACGCTCTACAGGATTTGCACGCTTCACCATTCGCCACCGATGTGATATTCTATCCTTTCGGCACCCGCCTGGCGCTTCAGGCTGATACCAAGTTGATTACCCTTTTGTCCACTCCGATAACAAGCATCTGGGGGCCGGAAACCGCATACAATCTTGCTATCCTCGCCTCGTTCATAATCTCCGCCTTTGCCATGTACCTGCTAGTCAACTACCTGGTGCGCGACCAACGGGCCGCATTTCTCGGTGGCATCGTCTTTGCCTTTTCGACATTCAAGTTTTATCAGGCCAGCGGGCATTTGCATATTATCAGTACCGAGTTCTTCCCACTTTATGTTCTCTTTTTCATTAAGATGCTGCGTGAGCCAGCCCGACAGTTGCGCTACGCTTCCTTTGCTGGTCTAAGTCTCAGTTTCATCTTGCTTACTGACTACTATCAAACTGTCTACGCGATCTTCTTCTCGCTCTGTTATCTCGTCTACTACCTGCTGGGAAGAGATGGTGAGCAGGCAGAGAAGAGCGCATCGGCAGGGCGACGAGTCGGCAACCGCGCCGCCTGGCTCTCACTAGGGACACGGCTGACGGTGCTGACAGGCGTGTTCGCGCTGATCGCATCGCCTCTTCTATTCGCTGATATTGTTGACATCAGGGATGGCTACTATGTGAAGTGGGGTGGGGAGGACGTTTTTTACGCCGATATAGCCGGGTTTTTCGTACCAGCCTCCAAGCTATTTACCGCTATCCCCTGGCTGAAAGAGGCAAACGGGCCGATTATTCACAGCGGCGGCATTGAATCGCTGGTATACGCGGGCTGGTCGATCATAGTGCTGGTGGCGATCGGCACATGGCGGCTGGCGCGACGGCTGACTGATTTTCGCTTCTGGCTGGCCTTCTTGCTGCTCTGCTTTCTATTTGCGTTGGGGCCACAGCCGCACATTTTCGGTAAGGTTCTGCCAATACCCGGCCCGTATGCCCTGTGGGCAGCGGTGCCGCTGCTAAACAACGCACGCATACCCGCCCGCTTCGATCTGCTCATCACCTTCGCCGCTGGTGTGCTGGTCGGTTATACGGTACGGGCGATGCTCGGCTGGCTGCCGCGCCGAATGCGAGTGCGACCGGCAACTCTGGCGGGTCTGCTCCTTGTCCTGATTACCCCACTGATGCTGATCGAGCACCTAACCCTGCCACTGAGCACCAAAGGCGTTGATCTGACCCACCCCGCCATCTTCGACCAGATTGCCGCCACGCCGGGCGATTTCGCGGTGCTTGACCTACCTGCATACAGCAACAGTAATATACAGGAGGAGCCGTTGGCGATGTACGAACAGACCATGCACCATAAGAAAATCCTCGCTGCCTACATTTCGCGCCCACTACCCGACTTCGCCACCTATTACCAGAGTGAGGAGTTCCTCAATGCGCTAAGTTCACTAGCGCAAGGCCGCGAACAGGCGGGCATAGCCTTGCAAGCTGTGCTATCCAACACCAAAGCGCTAAACTTCTACCGACTCGATGCGGCACGTTTGGTATACTACCTGGACATTGGCTACATCGTGACCCATCCAGCGGCAATGCCAGTGGGGGCGTTGCGCTTCCTCAGCGCCACCTTGCCGCTGGAGCAGGTGTACAGCAACGACCCTGATACGCAGAAGGCCAGCACAGTAGTCTATCGGGTGCGTACCGATGAGGTTAAGCCGCTGGCGGAGTTCAGCGATCTGGAATTGGCGGCACAGGCCAGTCGAATGTTCCGACTGCGTGGCTGGGAGGATACCCCCCTTGAAGACAAAGCAGGAGGGTTCAACTACGTGCAGATGAGCGGGTCAGAAGCAGAGATACTCGCGCCGGTACGAGCGGCGGGCGACTACACCGTAACCGTAATGCTACGTCCGACCAGCACAGGGCATACCCTCAATATCTACCTGAACGACGAGGCTAGCGCGTCAGCCAGTGTGCCTCTAACTGGTGATGGCTGGCAAACTCAGGCAGTGATGATCAGCCATCAGCACTGGCAAGCTGGGATGAACAAGCTACGCCTGCGGGTGAGCGGTGAGGCGGGAACGGCGGTGCGGCGGGTGGTGTTTAGCTCCATTAATTTAGGAAAGTGTAGTTGCTTGAACGTGAGAGTCTCAACAAGCACGGTTATGCGGGATTTCGCCTGGCTGCAACAGCCGCGTTACTGGCTGCTCGTCATCGTGCTGGCGGGTTGGGCGGCGGCGCTGGGTGTGGGCCTACCAGCAACCAATTACCTATCAATTGAACGTAGGTGGCAACGACGCACCTTTCGTGCGTATGCCGACCTAGCCGTCTCACCCGTGCCGACCAAAACCGTAGTATGCGCTGGCTGCACGGCAACAGCAGCATCTACCTATCAGGTATCAATGCTAGCTACCCACTCACTCTCAGCGTCTATACCGGCGGCGGGGGAAGAAGTGACGTTGCCAAAGGGCGGGTGGTTACGCTGATCGTGGAGGCCAACGATTACGTATTGTCGCCAGTGCGCTTGAGCCAAAGCAACCAGTGGTATCGCTGGCGGCTGGACCAAGGCGTGTTCCAGGGCGGCGGCCTGAACCTTAGCTTCAATGTCCCGGAGCAGGTTAGCAGCATGGTGTTCTGGCCGAAGGGGGTGATTTCTGAGTGGTTGAAGCTGGAACCAGCGGTGCCGCCTGCCAGCATCTCCGATTTCGCCGACCTCGACTGGCAGCAGGTATTTACCTGGTCGCAATTGTGCTGCTAGCTTTCAGCTTCTTCCCACTTACTGGCAGGCGGGTGCAGCTTTTCGGCATCCTATTATGTATCCTGCTTGCAGTTGCCCTCGCCTTGCTGCTACAGAGTAATCGCCCATTCTTCGCCATCTACGCGCCGACCATCATAATAACACTGCTCTTGATCCGTACCTGGATATACGGACGGGATCAGGAAGGCATTGCCTGGGATCAACAGGTGGAGTTCTCGGTGCAGCACTCACTGATCCTAAACGCCTTCCGCTGGGTAGCGCATGGCTACATCCAGCCGCAGAGCGTTACACAGCTATCGTACTACCGCTTCCCCTACTTTACTGACCAACTGCTGCCTGCGCTGCTGCTTACTCTGGTGGTGATGGCCGCCCTTCAGCTTAGAGATACTTATCGAACCAGCCCAGCATCAGGCTAGCCCACTCGACCGCATGGCGGGGCTGACCGCGGCGGAACAGGCCGTGCGAC
>JANXYP010000240.1 GCA_025355955.1 Chloroflexota bacterium | reverse complement strand
TTTCGGTTGCCCCACCATTAAAGCCAGGCAAGATTTCTCCCCCAACCCCCGCTGGGGGCTTTTTGCTTTGTGCCGCTGGGGCTGGTTGCCTTTCGGTTGCCCCACCATTAAAGCCAGGCAAGCTCTCCCCTCACCAACCTCTCCCCGCTGGGGAGAGGCTTTTGGCTGATCGTATACGATGGGCATGGGGGTAATACCAATTAGCCGAGGCAATGTGATAGCTCTGTAGGGGCGAACCGTTGTTCGCCCATAGGCATCCAGCTACGAAAGTAAGGAATGAGCTTGTTAGCTTGATGTCTATAGGGCGAACTGCGGTTCGCCCTGGTTGGGGATGCAATAGCGTGTCGCACACCCGCCATCCTATTTTTGCTTGCATCAGCAGTTAGATTGTGCTAAAATGCCTATTAGCAGGGCATGATGAGCATCTTACACCCCCTTTCCACCATTCCGAACCGCACTGAACATCAAGCTATGCTGTTGCCGCTCGGCTGTGCATCTACTTGTGGCCGCCTTCCGTTCCCCCTAAGGCTGGCGCATGGTGGCGCATGGTAGGGCAGGTTTTGTCTGGGTATAATCCCAGCGGTTAAGTCCCTTGTGGATGCGTGGTGGGGGAACAGTTAGCAGAAAGGGAGTCAGATGAGGAAGTTTGTACCGGTTATTGCCATAGTGATGCTGCTCGGCCTGATGTTGAGCGGCTTCACCCAGAACCAGGCCGCCGCGCAGCCCAACGCCAGCCAGCCCCAGCAGAGCGCCAGCCAGGCGCAGCAGAATGTGGTTCAGCCTCAGCAAAACGTCAAGCCAGGCCACCTGATCCTCGATGGGGCCGGGGCGCAGCCATTCGTACCCAAAGGCCCGATTGACTATCGCAGCCAACCGCTACCGGGCGCGCCCAACCCGCCCGCCACCTTCACCAACTATCGCGCCGTCACCGACGATAACAGCATCTGCAACACCACCCACACCAACTGCTCGCAGCATGAGCCATATATCGCTATCAACCCCAACAATCCCCTCAACATCGTCGCCGCATCCAAGGACTGGCGGCCCGCTGACGGCAACCAGAAGCACATCTGGATTTACACCACCATGGATGGTGGCGTGACCTGGGCCAACCAGGGTATCACCTACCCGGTAGGTTCGGGCGTGGTCAACTCCAGCGATGTGATCATCCAGTGGGATGCCAGTCCCGCCTTCAGCAATACCGTTTATGTCAACCCGCTCGTCTACAACGCTACCCAGCTGGGTAACTACGTGACCAAGAGTACCGATGGCGGCCTCACCTGGGGTACTGCCGTGCGGGTGGACAGCTTCAGCGATGACAAGAACTGGATGAACATAGACAAAAACCCTTCCAGCCCCTATTTTGACCGTCTATACGTTTGCTGGTGGGATACCAGCGGCAACAACGACTACTGCTCCTACTCCGCCGATCATGACGTAACCTGGTCCGCGCCGGTGTTGTGGGGGACAATCAACCAAGGCTTCGTCTATCCAGTTATCCAGCCCAACGGCACCCTCGATGTCTTCTACAACAACAACACCCTTGACCTGGTGCGCTCCACCGATGGCGGCAACACCTTCGGTGCGCCGATTACCGCTGCCAACATCACTGGCGTGTACGGCAATCGCGGTAGTCGTGCCTGGCGGGTCAACAGTATGCAGGCAGCAGCAGCAGGGCCGGAAGGCAACCTCTACCTCACCTGGCTGGATGACCGCAACGAGGCGACTACCGGCTGGGACATATACTTCACCCGCAGCACCAACAACGGCACAACCTGGTCCGCTCCCCAGAAGGTCAACGACGATACCCAGAACCGTGACCAGTTCGAGCCAGCCATCAATGTTGCCCCCAACGGGCGGGTGGACATTGCGTGGATGGATATGCGTAACGACCCTGCCAACACCCTCTCTGACGTGTACTATAGCAGCAGCAGCGATGGTGGCCTCACCTTCTCTGCCAACCAGCGGGTCACCGATGTCAACTTCAACCTCAACGATGGCATCCCCAGCGACTCCAACGGTTGCGCGGGCGACTACATGGGCCTGAGTTCCACCAACAACGATGTCTGGGTGGTGTGGAGCGACACCCGCAACAGCGACGGCCACGGCAGCCACGCCCAGGATGCCTACACCGGCCATATGCACATTGATACTGGCACGCCCACCCCGACCGTAACCGGCACGCCGCCAACCAACACGCCAACTGGCACGGCTACCAATACACCGCTGGCAACCAATACACCATCTGCCACCCCCACTCCCTGCGGCCCTGACGCAATAGTCAATGGCGGATTCGAGACCGGCACCTTCGCTCCCTGGGTGATCAGCGATACCAACAACACCCCCACCGTGGTAATGACCCAGGCCCACAGCGGCACCCACTCCGCACTACTCGGTGCGCTAGCTGCGCCAGAGCCACTCGGCGACAGCACCATCTATCAAACCGTGGCCGTGCCAGCAGGTGGGACGATGCTCTCCTACTGGTACTATCCCACCACCGCCGACACCATTGCCTTCGACTGGCAGGATGCCTATGTTGAGAACAGTAGCGGCACCATCCTTGCCACTATCATGCACATCGCCGACAACACCCAGACGTGGACCAACCAGACCTTCGACATGACCCCCTACGCCGGGCAGACTGTCCGCATCGTCTTCCTGGTTCACGAGGATGGCTTCGGTGATATTACGTCTATGTACGTGGATGATGTTTCGCTGCGCCAGGCGACCAGTTGCGGCACCGTGACCGGCACGCCAGCGACCAGCACACCGATCAACACGGCTACCAGCACCCCCACGCCCTCGTCCACGCCCTGCTTCTCGGCCTGGTACCAGGACTCCACCCTGCCACAGGCAGTCGCCGGTGAGGCTGCGGTTACCATCGGCAATTACATCTACGAGGCGGGCGGTTACGATGGCAGCCACGCTATCACGGCGGCCTCGCGCTACAACGGCAGCGGCAACTGGCAGCCAATCGCTTCGCTACCAATCGCCACCACCGACGCAGCCGCAGTTACCGATGGCAGCAAGTTCTACGTCATCGGCGGTCTCGTCAACGGCGTGGCGACCAACAACGTACAAGTCTACAACCCCACCACCAACTCGTGGAGCATGGGCAACCCCAGCCCGCTAGCCCAGGGTAATGCCGCTGCTACCTACATCAACAACATCATCTACGTGTTCGGCGGCAACGTCAGCGGCGTGGCTAGCAACACGGTGCAGATTTACGACACCACCACCGGCGGCTGGACCACGGGCGCGGCGATGCCCCAGGGCAAAGCATTCGAGTCCGCCATCTTCACTGGCGATGCCCTGGTGCCAGTAGCAGGCGGCATCGATAACCATGGTCGCCCCACCAATCTTGTCCTCGGCTACGACTACTCCGACAATCGCTGGGGTCGCTCCGGTAACAGCCCCGATGAGAGCGTTGGTCAGCTACCAGAGATCTGGTGGGGCGCAGCCAGCGCCACGATCAACAACCAGTTGTTCATGTTCGGCGGAGTCAACGCTGGCAACGTGGTCAGCAATAAGGCCATCTACTACGAGCCAGCCGACCAGACCTGGCACTACACCCCCGGCCTGAACGTCGCCACCTACAAGTCGGGCGGCGCAGCCCTCAATGGTCACCTCTACATCCTGGGTGGCAGCACCAGCTTCGGCACGTTGACCCCCACCAATCGTGTAGAGCGCTACGACGCTCCTGCCTGCACCCCCACCCCGCAGCCGAGCAACACCGCGACCGTACAGACGACCAATACGCCGCTAGCCACCAGCACTCCTGGCGGCCCCACCAATACAATGGTGCCAGCCACCAGCACCCCGGCACCGCCCACCGTCACGCCCGGCGGCCCCACCAACACGCCCGTGCTGCCCACCGTGACCCCCACCGACTGCCCCAACCCCTTCACTGATGTCACGGGCAACCTCTTCTACACTGCTATCCACTACCTCAACTGCCGTGGCGTGGTCAACGGCACCGACCAGACTCACTACTCGCCCGCAGGCACTTCCACTCGCGGCCAGTTCGCCAAGGTGGTCGTGCTCGGCTTCGGCACGCCGCTCTTCACCCCCACCACGCAAGACTTCGTGGACGTGCCACCCAGCTACTTCGCTTACCTCTACATCGAAAGCGGCTTCCATGCGGGCATCCTCAGCGGCTTCGACCCCGCTAGCTGCGCCGCCCACGGCCTTGGCACTCCTTGCTACCTGCCCAACCAGGCAATCACCCGCGGCCAGCTTACCAAGCTAGTCGTCAATGCCGGTGGCTACACCCTGATTACCCCGACCGGCGGACAGCAGGACTTTACCGACGTGCCAACCAGCAACGTCTTCTACGTCAGCATCGAGACCGCCTACCATGCTGGCATCATCAACGGCTACCCCAACCACACCTTCCTGCCAAACGCCAACATTCGCCGCGACGAAATGGCCCAGATTGTGTATGAGGGTATCCTACACCGACCCAGCCGATAACTGACTACTGTGGATTAAAGTTTAAAGAGGGAGGGCGCACCTTACGATGCGCCCTCCCTCTGTCGTAGGGGCGGGCGGTGGCCCGCCCTGGGTGTGCGTTACATTCTTGCAGCACAAGCATCTGTAAGGGCGGAATCATTGTTCGCCCATAGGCATCGAGCTAAGAAAGTAGGGGAATAAGCTTGGGGGTCTGGGGGTTCAGCCCCCAGCGGCTCAAGCGCATCAATGCCCATCGTATGCCACCCGCTGGCGGCGCGGTCAGGCCAGGGCTAAAGCTAACCCGTCGCACTATATCATTGCAGCAGCTGGG
>JANXYP010000145.1 GCA_025355955.1 Chloroflexota bacterium | reverse complement strand
CTCAACCACGCCACTCGCAAGAGCCTGGTGGTACTTGACGAGATCGGGCGCGGCACCAGCACCTATGACGGCCTGGCGATTGCCCGCGCGGTGGTGGAGTACATCCACAACAATCCCCGCCTGGGGGCGAAGACGCTGTTCGCCACCCACTACCACGAACTGACCGAGATGGAGAAGCTGCTGCCCCGCGTGCGTAACTACAACGTGGCCGTGGCTGAGCAGGGCGACCAGATCATCTTTCTGCGCCAGGTGGTGCGCGGGGGCGCGGATCGCAGCTATGGCATCCATGTGGCGGAGATGGCGGGTTTGCCGCGCAGCGTGCTACGCCGTGCCACCGAGGTGCTGATCGAGCTTGAGCGCACCGGCCAGAAGCAAGAGCGCCGCGCCGCTATCGTCAACGCAGGCAACGGCGATGCGCCCGACCATACCCAGATGGCAATCTTCGGTGGCAATGGCAGCACGGTCATCTCCCCACCCGCTCTCGTGCTGGCGACTAGCCCACTAGTCGAGGAGCTAAAAGCCTTGCGCGTGGACGAACTTTCGCCAATCGAGGCTCTGTCGAAGCTGTATGAGTTGCAGAAGAAGGCGAAAGAGGTATAAAAGTGACATTGATCCATCACCCCGTTACTGGCCCCGATATGCCCAAAGCGCTGGGGCCGTACTCTCAAGCGGTGCGTGCAGGCGATTTCCTGTTCGTCGCTGGGCAGGCTGGTCTTGACCCCGTGACCGGCGCACCTGCCGGTGACACCTTTGAAGCCCAGGCCCGCCAGGCTTTCGAGAACCTCTCCACCGTTCTTCGCGCCGCTGGTAGCGGTCTTGAGCAGGTGGTCAAAACCACCATCTTCCTCGCTGATGCCACGGCGTTCCCGATGATGAACCAGCTTTACGGTGAGTATTTTCCTCATAACCCGCCAGTGCGTTCCACACCGATAGTGCAGTTGCCACGTGGACTGCTTATTTCGATCGAGTGCATCGCGGTTCTTTCACAAGAGTCGTAAAGATTTAGAGGATATAAGTAGGGGTGTGGATTTATCGCGCTCTTGCTGTCCGATAGATATGCCAACCTTCAGCGCGTGTTGGCGTAGGAGTGAATCGCATACGCTCTGTAAGGTTGCTATTTTCCTTGTAAGATGAAAGTGATGTTATGAATACTCCAGATCGCCATCCAAACCTCATTTTTGAGTACAAGATTGAGGAGCTTGTTAAGGATAACCCAAGACGAACTGTTGACCTGCTAGCATCGCTTCTAAAGGATACCAGCGGGGCAAATAGAGCTTACGCTTTTGATAAAATTAAGCGATTCGCCGATGAAGATGCTTTGCTTAGTTCCTACGATTTTGAGGTACGTGAAGGAATTAGATCCAGCCATGAGTTGGTAGATACACTTATTTCTTTGCTGAGTGATAGTGAAAGCAAAGTTCGGCAGGATGTCGTCATAATACTGAGCCACTATGATGAGGAACGAATATTCCCCTATCTGGTTCAAGCCTTGGAAGATGAAAGCCTGGATGTCAGGAGATCAGCGCTCCTATGCTTCGTGAATAACCAATTTCGGTGGCCTGGGGCGGAGAACGCCATAGTACAATTGCTTAACGATGAAGATGTCATGATCCAAGAGTGGGCAAACCGTGCCATGAGCAAATTCAGCATAGTAGAGGCTGCGGAGACATCTTGACTAACCGTTCAAATCAAGATGATAAGCTTAACCCTCTCTCGGCCCATTTCCGCCACTTCGCTGAAGTGGATTTTCGTAGCTCCAGTCCGCTTTACGAACGCCTCGCCCTCGGCGTGGCTGATGATGCGGAGATGCTGGCGCTGGCGGCGTTTACCCCGCCCAGCCAGCCACCGACCCTGCTACTCTTTGGCGTGGTGCAATATTTGCTGCTCAAGCAGCCTGATGTTCCGCTGGCCGCCTTCTATCCAACTATTACCAACGCCGTGCCGCCCTCCGAGGATCCATATCCCTACTTCTATGCCTTCTGCATGAGCCATCGTGACGAAATCATCCAATTGCTGACTACCCGTTTGGTGCAAACCCACGAGGTAGGGCGTTGCGCCTTGTTGCTGCCCATCTATGGCATTGTCGCCTCACGCACCAACTACCAATCTCTATCGCTGGTGGATGTTGGCTGCAGCGCGGGATTGAACCTGCTGTGGGATCGCTATGCCTACGATTATGGCGACGGTCAGCTTTACGGCGATGCAGCCTCCCCGCTCAAGCTAACCTGCGAGTTGCGCGGCGAGCATCGTCCGCCTCTGCCTACTCGCCTGTCGCCTGTCGCCAACCGCCTCGGCATAGACCTCAACCCGATTGACCTGCGCGACCTCGATGCAGTGTTGTGGCTAAAGGCGCTAATCTGGCCGGAGCATACGGAGCGGGTGGCTAATCTGGAGCGGGCAATCGAGGTTCTACAACAGCATCCACCCCACCTGCTAGCGGGCAGCGTCCTTGACCATTTGCCCCAGCTCATCGCCGCCACCCCTGGTGATACGATCCTCTGCATCTATCACACCTACAGCCTGTACCAGCTATCGCCCGCCGACCGCGAACGCCTATCTGGTATAATTAGCGCAGCCAGCTTCACCCGCGACATCTACTGGTTTGGCATCGAAGGCAACCGCGACGGCAATTTCGTTACTATGACCTGTTATCAGCATGGCATGGGTGAAGAAACGCTGCTGGCCCGCTGTCAGCCGCATGGGCGCTGGTTGGAGTGGCTTATCTAGCCGAAACTAGGTGAATTATGACAAAGGCACGACAATCGGAGGTCAACGAAATCCCCCTGTCGGTGTGAAAGGATGACCTCATATGCCCGACAAACAACTGACGATCGAGCAGCTTCTAACCATGCTTGCCCAAACGCCGACGCGCATCACCGCGCTAACCGCCGAACTGACCCCCGCCCAGGCGCAAGCCGCGCCCAGCCCTGGCGAGTGGTCGATAAACGAGGTGCTGGCGCATCTGCGCTCTTGTGCCGATATGTGGGACGGCAGCATCATCAGGCTTCTCGCCGAAGATAGGCCGACAATCCGCGCCATCAATCCCGTTACCTGGATCAAGCGGACTAACTATTGTGAGCTTGACTTCCAGACATCGCTGCAATCCTTCGTCGAGCAGCGGGCCGCGCTACTCGCCGCCCTCGAAGCGTTGCCGCCCCAAGCCTGGACACGTTCTGGCACATTCACTGGCGCGGGCAGGCCGATTGAGCGCACCGTACATAGCCTTGCCCAGCGACTAGGTATCCACGAGCGGCCCCACATCAAGCAGATGGAACGCACCGCCAAAGCCATATCCGGCAACAACCAGCCCTAGCCTGCGGATAAACC
>JANXYP010000074.1 GCA_025355955.1 Chloroflexota bacterium | reverse complement strand
GCTTTACCTCGCTGATGGCAATCGTGGTAATGGACCAGGAGGCAGCGTTATCCTTCAGACTTATGACATCCAGGCTAACTCTTGGACTTATATCTACAACCTACCAGCTCCGTTCGACCGCGGTGGCTACACGCAGCTAGGACAATACCTCTATCTAGTGGGCGGCTACACAGCAGATCTTTCTCAGAATAGCTTCAGCACCGAGCGACTGGATATGGCGAGTGGTAACTGGAGTGCTGGTCCAATCTTCCTACCTCAGCGTGCCGATTTTGCACTCGCTTCCGACGGTACCAGGCTATATGCGATTGGAGGCGATACCTCTGGCGGCGGATACTACGATTACTCTAGTGCAGTTGACCAACTTGACTTGCTTAACTGGCCTACCGGAAGCTGGCAGCCGTCGCTTCCTGCACTTCCTTCAGTCAGGCAAGGCGGACGTGCGGGCTTCTACACCACTGTACATACTGGTAGCGAGGTTTGGAGTCTGGGTGGTATCACTACAGGAATGACATGGATAAACGACAGCATTTACCGGCCTGAGAGTCAGCCGTGTCCTACAGACACGCCGACCAATACTCCTACCACGACGGACACGCCAACGCCGACCAATACATCAACGGCGACAAATACACCCACACAAACCAGCACGGCGACAAATACTTCAACGGCGACAAGCACGTCAACGCGGACAAATACTCCTACTGCGACCGCTACATTGACCGCAACCGATACTCCTATCATCACCAATACCCCAACGCTCACTAATACCCCGCTCCCCTGCAGCAGGGGCATCTGGAGCGTCATCCCGAGTCCTAATCCCCCGTCTAGCACCGACAACTTTCTATCCTCAGTAACCGCCATATCATCAAGCGATATCTGGGCAGTTGGTACCTATTACACCGGTGTGGCATTTAACACGCTTGTTGAACACTGGGATGGTACGAACTGGAACATCGTGCCAAGCCCAAGCCCTGGCTCTTATAGCGATCTAAGGGGAGTAACCGCCATATCGCCAAGCGATGTCTGGGCAGTCGGTGCCTATCTCAGCGACAGTTATAACACGCTGGTGGAGCACTGGGATGGTGCAAGTTGGAACGTCGTCTCAAGTCCCAACCCGGGAAACAGCGACAACGTACTATCCGCAGTAACCGCAATATCGTCAAACGATGTCTGGGCTGTTGGTTCTTATGCAAGCGGTGGCACGCTAGCGGAACACTGGGATGGGGTTAGCTGGAGCGTTGTCTCAAGTCCCAGCCCTGGCTCCTACAGTGGTCTAAACGCAGTAACCGCCATATCGCCAAGCGATGTCTGGGCGGTTGGTAGGTCTCAAACCGACAACAATTTTAGCACTGTAGTGGAACACTGGGATGGAGCTAACTGGAGCGTCGTTCCAAGCCCTAATCCCAGCAATACCAATGAACTAGATGGAGTGGTTGCCACCTCGTCAAGCGATATTTGGGCGGTTGGTCACTATCTGAGTGGGGCTGCCTTTAGCACGTTGGTGGAACACTGGGATGGTGCAAGTTGGAACGTCGTCTCAAGTCCCAACCCGGGAAACAGCGACAACGTACTATCCGCAGTAACTGCTACATCCTCAAGCGATGTCTGGGCGGTTGGTGACTATCTCAGTGGTGCCACTAACACTTTGGCGGAGCACTGGGATGGCGCGAGTTGGAGCGTCGTCTCAAGTCCTAGCCCTGGCACCAGCGGCAGTAGCCTCTCGGCAGTAACCGCTATATCGCCAAACAACGTCTGGGCTGTTGGTTACTACGTCAGCGGTAATAGCGATTACACGTTGGTAGAGCAATATAGCACTTCAGGGTGTGGAACGAGTTCGCCAACACCTGAGACAACCAGTACGCCGACTAATACGCCGATGGTAGTGACTAACACGCCAGCACCACCATCCGCAACGCCGACCGACTGCCCCAACGTGTTCGTGGACATTAGCAGCAACGTATTCTACACCGCCATCCACTACCTGAATTGTCGCGGTGTAGTCAATGGCACCGATGCAACCCACTACTCACCAGCTGGCACATCTACTCGTGGGCAGTTCGCCAAGGTGGTGGTACTAGGCTTTGGGCTGTCATTCTACACACCCAGCGGAACGCAAGACTTCAGCGATGTTGCTCCCGGCTACTTCGCTTATCTGTACATCGAGAGCGGCTACCATGCGGCCATCCTCAGCGGCTTCGACCAGGCATCGTGTCAGGCGGCGGGGCAGCCATATCCATGCTATCTACCTAACCGCCCAATTACCCGTGGGCAGCTTACCAAGCTAGTGGTCGGCGCAGCGCACTATCCATTCTATACGCCAACTAGTGGGCAGCCTAGCTTCACCGATGTGCCACCCTCTAACGTGTTCTTCGTCTCCATAGAGACCGCCCACTACAAGGGGGTGATCAATGGCTACTCGGATGGCACGTTCAGGCCGAACAACAACATCCGTCGCGACGAGATGGCCCAGATTGTCTACAAGGGCGTGACCACGCCGTGAGCTAGTGCTGAGTGCTGAGTGCTGAGTGCTGAGTAAGCAGCGCCGTTGGGGTGCAAAAAGCCCCCAGCGGGGGTTTGGGGGAGAATCTCGCCCAGCGATAATGCCGAGGTAAGCAGGCTTATATCTTGCGTGCTTACTTCGGCAACATATCGCTTCAAGATTCTCCCCCAACCCCCGCTGGGGGCTGAGTTGATCAACATTGGAGTGACTCTTGTTTATGCTGGCCCGGAAAAGGGAAGCAGCCTCACCACTCAAACATCTACTTTCAACCTTCAACCTTCAGCTTTCAACTCCACCGCAGGCGCAGCGGCGATGGCGAAACCATGATGCTCGACCACTGCCTCCTCGTAGCGGGCGAGGACGAAGATGAGCGAGGAGAGCCGATTGAGGTAGGCAAGCAGGTGTTCATTGTCGAGCAACCCCTCGTGGGCGAGGCGTACCGCGCTGCGCTCGGCGCGGCGCACTACGGTGCGGGCCAGGTCGAGGTGGGCGCTGGCAAGTGTCTCGCCGGGGATGATGAACTTATTGGGCAGCTTGACCTCCTCTTGCAGCTTGTCAATCAGCGCCTCTACCGCATCCACCTGCGCGGCGGTCACTTTGTATTTGGCATCAAGCTCCTCACCAGGCATCGCTACCTCGGCCATCAGGGTGTAAAGCTGCTGCTGCGCGGCATAGATAGCATCGCGCACCGCTTGCGACTGGCTGGCTGCCCGCGCCACCCCCAGCGCGGAACTGGCCTCGTCCAGATCGCCCAGCGCTTCGATGCGTAGGTTGTACTTCGGCACCCGTTCGCCGCCACCCAGTAGCCCGGTGTAGCCCGCGTCGCCTTTGCCTGAGAACTTCATCGCTTTGCCCTTTCGGTAGGTAAGAGGTAAGAGGTATGAGTAACGCGGTATGAAGAGACTAGCTCCCCTCCCGCCGGGAGGGGTTGGGGTGGGTCATGGTGGCCCACTTTGTGCAGGGCGAGTGCCACCCGCCCCTACCAAGGTTGTCGCTGCCGATAAGCATTGAGGCGCTTGACCGATCGGGGCTACGCTCCCAGCCCCCAGTAACTCGTCGCGGTGCGGCCTCTCCCCAACCACTGCCGCCATTGCTGATATTCTACCTTCTACCTTCTACCCTCTTCCTGTCGAACTCGCGGCGCGAGATGTAGATGAGCAGGGCGACCAGCAGCAGGCTCATTACCAGCAGGGCGACGAACTTGAGCAGGCGATCTTCGAGCAGCAATCCTAGTGAGCCGAACACTGCGGAGACCGCGTAGAAGAATATCACCACCTGCCGCTGGCTGAAGCCCATGTCCAGCAACCGCTGGTGCAGGTGCAGGCGGTCGGCGGAGAGCGGCGAACGCTTGCGCGAGATGCGATAGATTGCCAGCCAGGTCGCGTCGAGCATCGGCACGCCCAGCACCAGCAGCGCGGTCGCCAGTTTCGCCCCGCCAATGAAGCTGATTACCGCCAGGCAGTAGCCCAGGAACATCGCGCCACCGTCGCCCATGAAGATACGCGCCGGGTTGAAGTTGTGCGGCAGGAAGCCGACGCATATCCCGACGGTGATGATGGCGACCAACGGACCGATGCTCGGCGACGGCAGCAACTGCACGCTGGCCAGTCGCAGGCTGTAGATGAAGAACGCCAGCGCACCGATGGCAACGATGCC
>JANXYP010000066.1 GCA_025355955.1 Chloroflexota bacterium | reverse complement strand
CGTTGAGGCGCAGGTCGTCGAGGCTGAACTCGTATTTGTCGGTGCGAGTGTTGGTGAAGTTGGTGCGCACCACATAGCGGGTCATGTCGCTGACCACCAGCAGCGGCGGGTTGGACAGTTCGTCGCTGTAACCCTTCAGTTGATGATAGGCGGCCTGCAGATCCTCGCCCGGACTCTTGTACTCCAACGCGAAGTGGTCTTGCCGCCACACGTCGGCGAAGCCGCGCCGCCCCGCGCTGGTAGTGACCCGCTCCTCGAAGTGGTAATCGTGGGGGTCAGCGCCAAGCGCGGCGCAAAGCTCATCGAAGTGGCGCTGCGATCCCTGTCGCTCGTTCAAGGTGGTGTGCTGCCAGCGGCGAATGAAGTCGGCCAGGCTGGCTGAGTTGGCGGGATTGGGCATGGGCGCGGCTTGCTCCTTGCGTTAGGTGGAAAGGTGTAGCAGGATTGTACTACAGCGGCAAGGGGATGGCAAGCGCGATGCGAACGCAACCCACCGGCGAAGCAGGTCAATGCTCATTGCCGTTGACAATGTTGGGGAAGGGGCGCATGGCATACGCCCTGATGCAATTAGCCAACGGATTGTAAAAACGGATAAACGGATTGGGTAGGCGTAGGGGCGCGGATTTTTCGCGCCCTGGTGCAGCCGCCGCAATGCCTATCGCAACCGTCTATGTTGACGTTTGTGCCGTAATTGTTTCTGATTTGTATTTACGTTATTCAACAGGGCATATGCGATTCGCTCCTACGCCAGGGTTCGTAGTTCCGATCGGCATAATTGCATGGCAAGCGGGCGTATGCCATCCACCCCTACGATAGCCGAAATCCGCTTCATCCGCTTACCAAATCCGCTGGCTGGTCGTTTCCAGCATCGCCGCGCGTCACCAGGGCGTATGCCATCGCCCCTACAGAACTATAGCATCTCCTCGGCTAATTGGTATTAGATTAACCTCAGATTACCCCCACGATAAGCAGCACGCCCAGCACGGCGAAGATGATTGCGGCAATCTTTTGCATAAGCTGAGGATTGAACAGCAGGCTGGCGCGATTGCCAACCACGATGGCAAGGGCGGCGACCGCCCATAGCGCTAGCGTCGCGCCGACAAAGATGGTGAGCGGGTCATTATATTTCGCGGCCAGGGTAGCGGTGGCAAGCTGGGTAAGGTCGCCCCACTCGGCGAGGAAAACAACGATGAACGCAGTCCACACCCCGCTGTGGAAGGATGCCTCTTTCTTTACCTCGGCTTCCTCTTCCGCCTTCTCCTCATCCTCGTTGCGTCGCCACATGAAGAAGGCGAAGACGAGAAAGAGCGCGCCAGCGGCGCGATGCACAATCTCCGCAGGCAGCAGTGAAAACAGGCCACCAACCGTGATGGCGATCAGGCTCTGCACCACGAACGCCGCCGCCGCGCCGGTGAATACCACCAGCGGCTTGTAGCGGGTCGCCAGCACCAGCGAGGCCAGGGCGGTCTTATCCGGCAACTCGGCGACAAAAATAAACACGAAAACGGATACAGCCAGGCTCAGGTTCACGTAGTATCTCCTCAGTCCTGCTAATACCCCCGCTGCTTATCCACCACGTTGAGCAGCGACTCGCCTGCCTTGTAGCGGCGCAGGTTTTCGAGAAACAGACCGAGCGTGCGCTGCTCGATAAGGGGCGAACTCCAGCTTATGTGCGGGGTGAGGATTACCTTGCTATCGGGCAGGCTATAGAGCGGGTGGTTGGCGGGCAGCGGCTCCTCGCCGAAGGCATCAAGGCCCGCCCCCGCGATGCGCCCCTGCTGCAACGCCTGCAACAGCGCATCCTCGTCGGCGATTTGCCCGCGGGCGATGTTGATAAACCAGGCGCTCGGCTTCATCGCGGCAAGCGCGGCCGCATCCACCATGCCACGAGTCTGCGCGGTCAGCGGCAGCGACACCACCACGAAGTCGGCGGTGGGCAGCGCGGCCCGCCATGCGTCGCCGTAGACGACCTCTACGCCCTGCTGCTGTCCATCATCGCGGTTCTTACTGCCACTGCGGGCGGCAATTATCCGCATCCCAAATGGCAGCGCCCGCTGCGCCACTGCCCGGCCAATCGCGCCGTAGCCGAGGATTAGCATCGTCATATCGGTCAACTCCTGCAGCTTCAGATCGCGCAGCCAATGATGCTCACGTTGCGCCGCCAGCAGCTCCGGCAGCCGCTTGGCCGCCGCCAGGGTGTAGAGGATAACCCACTCGCTAATTGGTACAGCATGGACACCTGATGAGTTGGTCAGCGTCACATCACTCTCCACCAGTGCGGGGAACAGCACCTGGTCAAGACCAGCGCTGGGCGTGTGCATCCACTTCAGGCGCGGCGCTTGTCGCAGCACCGCCTCCGACGCGGCGTGGGGCGACCACCAGCGCATGAACGCCTCGCCATCACTGAGATCGCCGCTATCCAGCGCTTTGCCCTCGCGGTCTACTACCACGATTTCGTCGCCATGCGCTTCTTCGCGTAGCCGCTGCAACGCCTGCTTTGGCATGGTTTGGGTCACGATAATCTTCATGCTTGCCTCCTTTCCGCTGCCCCAAGTATACACGATCATTATTGCAGATCTCAGATTGCAGATTGGCGTGTCACAACAATTCCAGCAGGTAATGCAGCAAATCGTAGGGGTGGGTGATGACCCGCCCTGATGCAGCGCCAACAATGCTGATTTTACTGCACTACCAACTGGAATTGTTATCAGCAAGGCAAGTGTGGCAAATATTAAGGGCGCACCGTGATGCGCCCCCACTTTCAACTTTCAACTTTTTACTTTCAACTCCCTACGGCGTGGTCACACCCTTGAATACAATCTGGGCCATCTCGTCGCGGCGGATGGGGTTGCTGGGGCGGAAGCTGTGGTCGGCGTAGCCCGCGATTACGCCCATGTGGTAAGCAGTTTCGATTGAGCCGTAGAAGACGTTGGTGGGCGGCACGTCGGTAAAGTCCTGCCCGCTGCTGGGGGTATATAGCGGATAGTGCGCGGCATTGACCACCAGCTTGGTAAGCTGTCCACGAGTAATCGCCAGGTTGGGCAGGTAGCAAGGGGAGGCTGCGCCATGCGCGGTGCAACTGCCCGCGTCGAAGCCGCTAAGGATGGCGGCGTGGTAGCCACTTTCGATGTAGAGGTAGGCAAAGTAGGTAGGCAGCACATCGCTGAAGTCGGGCGTGCCAGGGGTGTAGAACGGCAACCCGAAACCGAGTACCACGATCTTGGCGAACTGCCCGCGCGTGGCCGTGCCAGCGGGTGAGTAGTGGCGGGCATCGGTGCCGTTGATCACTCCGCGACAGTTCAGATAGTGGATCGCGCCGTAGAAGGTGTTGCCGCTAATGTCTATGAATGGGTTGGCGCAGTCGGTGGGGGTGGC
>JANXYP010000052.1 GCA_025355955.1 Chloroflexota bacterium | reverse complement strand
CGCCCACCCACCCTCGAACAGATCTCCCGCGCTACCGGCTGCGGCACTCCTTCCACCGCCCGCCGTCACCTCATCCGGCTACGAAAGCGTGGGTTGGTCAGTTGGGAGTGGCGGGCGCAAGGCACGCTGCACATTTGCCCTGGTGATGAAGCCGGAGGGGAGGAGGGGATGACCAGTGAGTGAGGAGCGAACCAGGCCAACCAGATACTGCCGCAGATGCGGCCTCGAACTCATCCACACCGGGCGCGGACGATTGAAGTGTGCTACGCCGGAGCAGAAGGAGACCGCTCCCAGCTTCACTCTGATTGGGCCGCGTGTGTTGGTTACGCACTGCCCACGCTGCCTGTATTCGAGCGTGTGGGCGGGGAGGCAGGCGGCAGATGCGGATATAGCGCGGGCGGAGGGGATGGCAGCGGCGGAGAATGCCCGATTGCCTGCTGGCAAGAGTGGAAGCTTCTTAATCCTCGATGTTCAACAATGAGGTCAATCAATCAGAGAGGGAGTAGAGAATGGCAATTGCCCACACCAGGAATTACGCCGGGGTTCGCCACGACCTGGTGCAGCACCTGCGCGATACCGCTCGGTTGGCCGAGGAGTTCGCCGCACCGTTCGGTGGGGACGAGGTCGCCAGAATGGCAGGACTCCTTCACGACATCGGCAAGTTCAATCCCGCTTTCCAGAGCTATCTTTTTGCCCGTGAGCAGGGGCTGCAAATCAGCGGGCCAGATCACAAGGCAGCGGGGGCCAAGCTGGCGAAGCGGGTATTCTACCCTCTTGCGCTACTGGTGCAGGGCCATCACGGTGGGCTTACGTCCAAAGTCGCCTGCAAGACCTGGCTGGATACAACGGGTGAGGATGCAGCGGTGGATGCGGCAATCGCTGAAGCGCAGAGACTGGCACCTGATCTTGAACACATCACTCCACCCTCACTTCCGCCCTGGCTCGGTAGCGCCCCCCTCTCCGCTGAACTCTTCTATCGCATGGTCTACTCCTGCCTCGTCGATGCCGACTATCTCGATACCGAGCGGCACTTCCGTGAGAGTAGGAGCAAGGAGAGGCGGAGCGCCGCCGTGACGATGGCCGACCTGTGGCAGATGTTCGAGCGCAATCAGGGGGCGAAGTCGGGGAAGCTCACCGACAAGGTGAATAGTGTCCGCCACGAGGTCTACCTCGCCTGCCTGGCCTCGGCTACTGGTGAGCAGGGGATTTACCGCCTCACCGTCCCCACTGGAGGAGGCAAGACCCGCTCGGCGCTCGGCTTCGCCCTACGCCATGCCATGAAACACGACCTGCAGCGCATCATTGTGGCGGTACCCTTCACCACCGTCACCGAGCAAACCGCTGATGAATACCGCGCCATATTCGGCAATGGCGATGGCATAGTGCTGGAGCATCACAGCGGGATGGACTACCCTGGGAAGGGAGATAAATCCCAATGGGCGGCGCTGGCCGCCGAAAACTGGGATGCGTCGCTGGTGGTCACCACTACGGTGCAGCTCTTCGACAGCCTGTTTGCCAACTCCCCCAGCCGCTGCCGGAAACTGCACCGCCTGGCCAAGAGCGTCATCATCATCGACGAGGCGCAGTCGCTACCGCCAGGGATGCTGCGCCCCATCCTCAGCGCGATCGAGGAGCTAACCCGCAACTATCGAACCACGATCGTGCTGGCAACCGCCACCCAGCCTTCATTTGAGGTCATCGCGGGCTTCGATGAGCTTGCCGCCCACGAGATTGTAGCTAATTACCGTGACCACTTCCGGCGGCTCAAGCGCGTGGAGTACGACTGGCAGGCCGACCAGAAGATCACCTGGCCGGAGGTTGCCCGACGGATGCGCGAACACCGCCAGGCGCTTGTCATCGTCAACACCAAACGGCAGGCCGCCAACCTATACCTTGAGCTGGCTGGCGCTGACACCTATCACCTGTCCGCCATGATGTGTCCCGCGCATCGGCGCAAGGTAATTGCCGAGGTGCAGAGTAGGCTGGGGGCGAAGGAGCCGTGCTACCTGGTCGCTACCCCGGTAGTGGAGGCCGGGGTGGAGCTTGACTTCCCCTTCGGGATGCGCGCCCTCGCCAGAGTGGATAGCATCGTGCAGGCTGCGGGCCGGGTCAACCGCAGCGGTGGTCTGTCAGGCGCAACGGTGGTGGTGTTTGACCCCGCTGAAGGCGGGATGCCGGAGGGCAGTCCGCTACTGGGCAGACAAATCACTGAAAGCCTGCACCGACTGGGGCAGTTCGACCGCCAGCATCCCTTCGACCCCAACGACCTGGACGTATGCAGGCGCTTCTTTGCCCAGCTATACCGCCTGACTTCAACCGATAGTGGTGATGTGCAAACCTACCGCACCACGCTAAATTACGCCGAGGTCGCCAGCCGCTTTCACATGATCGAGGAGGAAAACGTGTCGGTGGTGGTGGAGTACGGCGATGAAGGTGAGCGCGAAACGGTGCGGAAACTTATCCAGAGGTTGGCCGATGCTGCCCAGCCAGATCGTGGCCTCGTGCGCGATCTCCAGCCCTACACCGTATCTATCCCACTCAAGCAGGCGGAGCCGCTAGGCGGTGGCAAGATAAAGCCGCTGCTGCCCGGTATCGGGGTGTGGCAGGGCAGATATGATAAACATCTGGGGCTTATCCTGGAAAGGGAGTAAAGGAGGTAGCGATGTATACGATGACGCAATCAGAGATAGAGGTGCAGGTGTGGGGCGGTTACGCCTGCTTTACCAGACCCGAGTTCAAAGTGGAGCGGGTAAGTTACCCGCTGATGACCCCATCCGCCGCACGCGGGCTACTCGAAGCTATCTACTGGAAGCCGCAGTTCCGCTGGCAGGTGCGGGAGATAGCCGTACTAAAGCCGCTTCGATACTTCTCGGTCATGCGTAACGAACTCGACAGCAAGGGCAGCCTACCTGAAACAGGCAAAATACAGCTATACAACACCTCGGCGCATCGCACGCAGCGTCACACCCTTGCGCTGCGTGATGTGTCATACCGCATCAAGGCAGAGATGCTGCTCACGCCTGGCTCTCTCCATCCCATCTACAAGCATTACCAGATCTTTCAGCGCCGTCTCCGACGTGGTGCGTGCTACACCCGTCCCTATCTCGGCTGCCGCGAGTTCGCCGCTTACTTCGGCCCGCCCAACGATACCATCCCTGTAGATTGGAGCGAGGATCTGGGCTTGATGCTCCACGACCTTGACTTCAATCCCGACGGCAGCGGTCTACCCCGCTTCTTCCCTGCCCGCATCGAGCGCGGCGTGCTGCGCGTACCACCATTTCAGTTGAATGAGGAGGGTTGAGTTATGCTGCTACAGGCGCTACGTGAATACTCGATGCGTGAGGGTGAGATGGCAATGCCACCCTACCTCTATTCACCGCTACCAGTGCGTTACATCGTCAACCTCGACCGCAGTGGACGCTACCTTGGCATTATCGACACCTCTCCTGACGGCAGGGAAGCCGGGATGATTATGGCGGTGCCACATTGCGTGCGAGGCACTCGGCCCATCCCCTACCTGTTCGCCGACAAGGCTGACTACACCTTCGGCTTTGTGGCTCCGCAGCGTGACCCTGAACTGGCGGCGAAATGCCACCGCGCGTACATGGCGATGCTCACTCTTTGTTACGCAGAGACCGGGTTGGTGGAGGCGGGAGCCGTGCTGACCTTCCTCCAGAATAACCCACTTGCCTATCTTGAGCTGCCCGACGGCTACAACCCTGAGCGCAAGATCACCTTTTGCTTGATGGATGAAGTCAGTGACATCTATCCCGTAGCACTCCCTGGGGTGCAGGAGTTCTGGGCGCGTCACAATACCAATGATGCGTTGCCAACCGGCCAGTGCCTCGTCTGCGGTGAGCATCGTCCCCTGATGGCGACGCTGAAGGAGAAGCTACAGGGCATCCCCGGCGCGGCATACGGCGGCGCAGCTCTTGTAGCCGCCCATGAGAACGCCACCTGGTCGTATGGACTAAAGGAGACCTACAACTCCCCTGTTTGTACCGACTGCGCCGAGCGGTTCACCAAGGCCGCCAACCATTTGCTGTCACCCCGGAGCGGCAGCAGTTTGCGGGTGGGAGATGGGGTGTTCATCTTCTGGACGAAAGGAAAGATTGACTTCGACCCCGCCCATTTCATGGACGACCCCGACCCTGAGCAAGTGCGGGCGCTGCTGCGTTCGCTTGACAGCGGTGAGTATCACCCAGACATTGATGAGGCTGCCTTCTACGTCACCGGGCTGGCCCAGAATAGGGGGAGGGTTGGGGTACGAGACTGGATAACCACCAGTATCGACAACGTTAACCGACAGCTAGCGGTGTGGTTTCGCCGCCAGCATATCACTGGCCCTGATGGTGATATGCTGAGACCGCTAGGCCTGTTCGCCCTCGCTTTTGCTACCCTTCGCCCATATAGCGTGGGGCAGGCCGAGCATAAGATAGTGGGCAAGGAGCGTAGCCAGCTACTGGCCCAGCTACGCACCACTACCATCAGCCCGCTACTGCGCGGTGCGCTCACTGGCGCACCCTTGCCCTTCGACCTGCTGGACAAAGCGGTGCGGCGCTGCCGCATCGAAGGTGATGTGACCCGCATACGGGCGGCGCTTATCAAGTTGGTACTCATAAGTAACGGTATTTTGGAAGATAAGGAGGATTATATGGTACATCTGGAAGAAGGCGAACATGACCCCGCATACCTGTGTGGGCGACTGTTCGCGGTACTTACCCAGGCCCAGGGCATCGCCATGCCGGGGGTTGGAGCGACTATCGCTCGTCGATTCTCAGCATCCGCATCATCGTCACCGGCCAGCGTGCTTCCGTATCTGGTGAACAGTATGCTGCCGGTCTACATCGGCAAGATGTCGCCAGGGCTGGCGCAGCAGTTCGATGACGAGGTTACCACCATCGTATCCGCTCTGGACAGCGATTTCCCCGCCACCCTCGACCCCGCTGGAGAGGGCAAGTTCTGTATCGGTTTCTACCAGCAAAAGATGAAGTACGTACAGGCGCGTAAGCAAGCAATTCTGCGTAAAGCAGCCAGAGAATCCAGAAAGGATAACCTGAACCAATGACCAACATACACACCAACCCCAGCCTCCGCCACGACTTCGTATTCCTCTTCGAGGTGGTGGACGGCAACCCCAACGGCGACCCTGATGCCGGAAACCTGCCCCGCCGCGACCCACTCACTCGTCAAGGATTGGTCACCGATGTGTGCATCAAGCACAAGGTGCGCGAATGGGTAGCCGAGTACCACTTTGAGGCAGGCCAGCGCGAAGTGTACATTCGCAGCGGCGCGATTCTCAACCAGCAGCATCGGCGCATCTACGATGCAAAGGGTCTCAACTCGACTGGCTCAAAGCAGGATCGGTCTACCATCATCAGCGCCCGCCAGGCAATGTGCACCACCTTCTGGGATGTCAGGATGTTCGGGGCGGTGATGAACACCAGGGTGAATGCCGGGCAGGTGCGCGGGCCACTGCAACTCACCCTTGGCCGCTCGATTGACGAGGTGCGGGTCATCAACCTGAGCCTCACCCGCTGTGCCGTCACCATTGAGGAAGATGCCGAGGTAAAGGTAGGTGCGGATGGGAAAATGAAGGGCGGCAAGGAAGGCACCATGGCCGACAAGTTCATCATCCCCTATGGGCTGTACCTTATGTATGGCTTCTACAGTCCCGCATGGGCGCAGAAGTCTGGGGTAAGCGCCGATGACCTGGACATCTTCTGGCAGGCGCTTGACCAGATGTGGAGCTACGACCGCTCCGAGACACGTGGGCGGATGAGTTGTCGTGGCCTGTATGTTTTCAGTCATAACAGCCCGACGGGCAATGCGAAAGCCGAGCAGCTATTTGGTCGCATCAACGCCAGGCTAAGGGCGGAGGTACAGTACCCCGGCAACTTCGAGGACTATGAGGTAATCGTTGATGATGCCGACCTACCAGAGGGTGTGACCCTGACCCGGCTGGTGGTTTAGGTTTGCGCGGACAGCCAGATGTCCGCAGCCACATAGCCACACTCAGGCTCAACCATTACATCGGCTCTAAGGCCAGTGGGGATTGAAACGAGTTGAAACGGCGCATTGTAGCGCTCAGTCGAAATACATCGGTCTTGGCAAACCAGTGGGGATTGAAGCCATGGCAGTAGAAGGTGGGCTAGCTGGTTACAATGGGCCGCTACGGCCGGTGGGGATTGAAATGATGCGAGCTATAGCAACCCTAATGGCGGCCCTAACTTCTACATCGCCCCATACAGGCGGTGGGGATTGAAACTAAGGTCAGAAACCGCCATTGCACAGGTTACACCCGCTCATCGGGGCGGGTGAGGATTGAAACTATCCCTACCAAACCCAGACACCCTACCCGACCCAGGTTGCACCCGGCCAAAGATTCGGGTGAGGATTGAAACCCCTGTAATGCAGGCTGTGGGGTGATGGTCTCCAGCTTACACCTGGCCCTCTGGTCGGGTGAGGATTGAAAGGGTGAGGATTGAAACGAACAGGAGGCAACCAGTGAGTGAGCAAGACAGCACCACCATTCCATAAGTTACATCGGCCTGCAATGGTCGGTGAAGATTGTAACAGACACGAAGGTCACTTGATAACGTTCCTGCATAGTACACCCGGCCTACGGGTGAGGATTGAAACCAACTCAGATGGAAGGTACTGAGATGGCCCGCCAC
>JANXYP010000033.1 GCA_025355955.1 Chloroflexota bacterium | reverse complement strand
ATGATGTAGGTGGCTGCTTCCTTAGCTCGATGCCAATGGGACGAACTATCGTTCGTCTAATCGGGTTTGCAAGAATGCGACGCGCACTGATTAGCGGAGGCAAAAAATCAAACACCAGGGGCGCACCGTACTGGTGCGCCCCTGGCGGGTTTGTACTCAGCCCTCAAGGTTCAGCGCTAGGCTGAAGCCTGGGCGTGAGGCTATGGGCGGTGAATGATGCCTTCGTAAACAATCTGGGCCATCTCGTCGCGGCGGATGTTGTTGTTGGGGCGGAAGGTGTGGTCGGGGTAGCCCGCGATGATGCCGTTGTGGAAGGCGGTCTCGATGCTAACGTAGAAGACGTTGGTGGTGGGTACGTCAGTGAAGTCCTGCTGTCCGCCGGTTGGGGTGATAAGAGTGTAGCCACCAGCGTTGACGACTAGCTTGGTGAGCTGGCCGCGGGTGATGGGCAGATTGGGCAAGTAGCAGGGGAAGCCCACGCCGTGCGAGGTGCAACTGGGGTGGTCGAAGCCGCTGAGGATGCCGTAGTGGAAGCCGCTTTCGATGTAGAGGTAAGCGAAGTAGCTGGGCGCCACGTCCACGAAGTCCTGAGTGGCTGGCGTGAAGAAGGGGGTACCGAAGCCGAGGATAACCACCTTGGCGAATTGACCACGGGTGGCGGTGCCAGCGGGCGAGTAGTGGTTCGCATCAGTGCCATTGATCACGCCACGGCAGTTGAGGTAGTGGATGGCGACGTAGAAGATGTTGCCGGTGATGTCAATGAACGGGTTGGGGCAATCGGTAGGGGTGACGCTCGGCAGTGGCGTGACGGTGGGCGGCACAGCAGTGCTGGTCGAAGTCATGGTGCTGGTTGCCATCGGCGTGTTGGTCGAGGTCATGGTGCTGGTTGCCATTGGCGTGTTGGTCAAGGTTATGATGATGGTTGCCACCGGCGTGCTGGTCGATGTCAGCGGGACTGATGTGGCGGTCGTCGTCGCGGTAGCCGGTACGCTGGTTGCGGTTGATGTTGCGGCGGGTGTCGGTGTGCCGCATATGGTGGGTAGCGCCTCGACGACGTTGCTATCGGCGGTGCCATCGAAGCCAGCCACCACGATGAAGGTATTACCCACGTTGCCGCCGCCGGTGAACGCGTGTGCCGTGTTCATGGTGGGGCCGCTGCTCCAGGTGTTGGTGCCGGGGTCGTAAACCTGGGTGGTGTTGAAGGCAGCGGGTCTGCTGCTGCTGCTGGCAGTGCTGCTGCGAAGTGCGCCGTTGTGGGCAGGTGTACCACCGCCAGCAACGTAGATCTTGCCGCCCAGCACACCAGCGGCTGGCTCGTAGCTAGCCTGTGGCATAGTGGGGAGGGTCATCCAGGTGTCAGCGGACATATCGTAGCGCTCGGCGAAGTTACCAGCACTGCCGCTGTACGCCCCCATCAGGTAGAGGTATTGGCCGATAACTGCCTGGCCTGCCCCACCCTGCATTTGCGGGTCGGCGGTGAACGTCGTATTCCAGGTGTTGGCTATCGGGTCGTACTGCCAGACCTGGCTGGTCTCGGCGAAGCTGCTGTCAAGGCCACCGACCACATACATCTTACCATTGTAGTAACCTACGCTGGAGAAGAAACGGGCGGCAGGTAGCGGTGCGCCAGTGGTCCAGGTGTTAGAGGCGACATCGTAGATGAAGTTGTTAGTGAGAACGTTGGTGAAGTCGTAGCCACCGAACAGGTATACCTTGTTGTTCAGCGGGTCATAACCGGCGCGGGCATCGGTTTCCGCGGTTGGCAAGGGGGCGAGCGGGGTCCAGGTGTTGGCGACGGTGTCGTAACGGGAGACGGCATTGGTGACGATGCCATTGGATGCGCCACCCATACCATAACCGTAGGTGCCATCGCTGGCAACTGCCACGCTTTCTATCTGGGCTGGGTAAGGAGCCACGTTTGTCCACGAGCCTATGTAACCGACGCACTGGGTTGGGGTAGCGGTAGCGGCGTTAGGCGTGGCGGTTGTGGTCGCGGTAGCGGCGTTAGGCGTGGCGGTTGTGGTCGCGGTGGGTAGCGCCACCGTACTGGTCGGCGAAGGCGTGCCGCAGGTGTTCACGCTGTAAACCTCGGCTGCGTTGGTCTGAACGCTGGGACTGTAGCCGCCAGCCACGTAGATGCGGCTGCCGTCAGTGTCTGCCGCGAAGTTGCGGCGCACATTGAGCATCGGCGGGCCGACGCGCCACAGGCCAGTGCCTGGATTGTAGATGTCTACCTCAGCGCTGGGGTTGGGAGCGGTGCGTCCGCCGCCCAGTACCCACAACTCATTGTTGTAGTTAACTGCGCGGGTCTCACCAGTTGCTCGTGGGATCTGGTTGGTCAGCGGGGCAATGGTGTCGGCAGTGGGGTTGTAGGCGTAAGAGTTGGTGCTGTCGGCCAGGGTGCCACCAGTGAAGGTCGAGCCGCCGCCGGTGTAAATCATGTTACCGATGGCGGCAGCAGGAACGTAGCCGAGCGGCACAGGCAGGGTCGCGGTCTTGAGCGACCACTTGCTGCCGGGGGCGGCGGCGGGGTCGAACTGCCAGATCTGGCTGCTCATGCCCACGTTGATGTTGAAGCCACCGATGATGTACAGCTTGTTGTTGTAGACGGTAGAACCGCCAGGCAGGGTGGTGCCGTTGGCATCACCAGGCCATGGATCAGTGTCCAGGGTGAGCATCACGTCGGCGGTGGGGTTGTAGACGCGCACGATGCTGGTAGCGGTAGCCTGTCCGGCTGCGGAGCCACCAACGGTGACGATGAGGTTGACCCCAGCGAAGTTGAGTACGCCACCAGCCATGTTGTTGACCTGGGTAGAGGTGAAGGTGGCAGTCTTGGTCAGCCAGGAGTTGGCGGTGGGGTTGTATTCATAGATGTGGATGTTGTCGTTGCCAGCGGTGTCGTTAGGCCGCCCGCCGAGCAGGTAGAAGTTACCGTTGTTGGGGTAGTAAGCGCCGAAGCCACGGGCGTTAGGAGCGGGTGGGGTAGTGATCGAACTCCAGCCATTGCTGGGTACGCACTGGGTCGGGGTAGCGGTGACGGGGTTAGGCGTGGCGGTTACGGTGGCGGTCGGTGGCGCTGGGGTGGCGGTGCTGGTTGCAGTTGGTGGCACGGCGGTGGCAGTGCTGGTTACGGTGGCGGTGGGCGTGCCGCAGGCGGTCAGGATCTCCGCAGTGGCGACGGTGGTGCTGCCATTGTAGCCGCCGTAAGCGATGGCAGTGCTGCCCAACATGGTGAAACCAGGGAAGGCTCGCGCCGAGTTCATGGTTGGGCCTGACGACCAGGTGTTGGTGTTGGGGTCGTAGACCTGAGTGATGTTGAGGGCATCAACGCGGTTGGGGTTGAATGCCTTGGTGTCGGAGCCGCTGAACGGCGTGCCGCCACCGTAGACATAAACCTTGCCGCCGACCGCGGCAGCGCCAGGCACGTTGACAGCGGTGGGCAGGTTCGCGCCCTGCGTCCAGGTGTCGGAGGCCATGTCGTAGATGTACAGGGTGTTGATGACGGCATTGGCGCTGCTGCGGCCACCGGCCACATAGAGCTTACCGTTGAGGGTGGTGTAACCTGCGCCGCCGAAGCCGAGCGGAGCAGGAACGCTGGTCATGGTGGTCCAGGTGTTGGCAGCGATGTTGTACTGCCAGGTCTGGGTGAAGGCCGGGGTGATATTGCCAGTGTTGTAGCCGCCGACCACGTAGATGTTGCCGTTGAAGTAGCCAGTGGCGGCGAAGGCACGCACATCGGGCATCGCGGTGGCAGTAGACCAGGTGCCAGCGGCGACATCGTAGACGCGGTTATCAGCGAAGTTGCTACCGCCCATGACGTAGACTTTGTTATTGATGGGCGAGTAGTTGGCGGTAGCCATGTCCACGTTGCCGTTGGGTGTGACTGGTGCGAGGGTGGACCATGTGTTGGAGGCGAGGTTATACTCGGCGAACTGGTTGGTAGTGGTTGCGATGGAGAAGGAGTAGCCGCCCGCGAAATAGGCATTGCTGCCATCGTTAGCGCCAGCTGCGCCGTAGAGGTCGAGCGGGCCGGAGGCAACATTCGTCCAGGTGCCAACGCCGGGGCATTGGGTCGCGGTTGGCGTTGGCGTGCCTCCACCAACGACCGTGCCTTGCAGGCGGAAGACGTTGTCAACTTGACTAGTAGGAATGCAGGTGGTCTTCACTCCCCAGTTGGCGCACGTAGTGCCGAAGCCGCCGCCGGGGTTGCGCCAGGCAGCGGGATTGTTGGACTGCACGCTGCGGTCCTGCCAGCCAAACTCTCCGGCCGGGGTGAAGTTCTGCACCGCCTGCGCTGACACCCAATAGGTGAAACCACCGGGCAGGATAGCTGGGGCGGTAAGCGGAATGACGAAGTTCTGGGTGATTGCGTTGGTGTATGCCAGGTTGGTGGCAGTATAGACCGGAGTGCCTGGCAGCGTGCCGGTGCTGGTGTAGAAGAATACGTTAAAGGCAGTGGCCGGGCCGGGGCCATTAAAGTATAGCCCCTGTATGTCCACCTCATTGACCGACCAGGTTGAAGTGACCGGCACAGGGAAGTCGTCCGCACTCTGGGCGTTGAATGTAACGTTGGCAGGCTCGAACTGCTGTGAAACGGTAGCATTTGAGCCAGGGTTGTCGTACTGGTCGTAGAGGATACTGGCCGGGCTGGCGGGCGGCGCAGCGCCAGGCTTGCCGGTGCTGTGGCCCTGAAGCTGGGGTTTGCCCGCGTTGGCTTGGGCCGCCGGTGCGGGGTTGCCGCTGGCGGGGGCTACCGCCTGGCTAGCGGGCTGGGCGGCGGGACTGCTGGTCGGCGCGGCCTGCGCCGGGTTGAAAAAGGCGGTGACGGTGGCAAAGAGCAACAGCCCTGCCATGGTCACAGCCAGCCATTGGGGAATACTGCGAACTTTAGTCATTAGTGCTTCCTTTCCTTTGACCTGCTCGATAATCAGATGCGCTAACCCCAGCGCCCCGCTTGTCGGCAACCTGTTCTATGCGTGCCATTCTGTAGCACGTGGGTCGGACATCGAGGTGGAATCAGGAGTAGCGCGGTTGATTATGAGCTGGCTATCTAACAAACTACAAGGAGCCTGCACGCTGCGCCAGCGCCAGCTCGTTTGGTGCGGGTTTGCCATTACCCACCCTCGCAGAGTAACACGTCTTTTGTCAATTGTCAACATTGAGGAATCTGTAATTAGCAGCCCAATCATTTGTAGTAGCAATTTTGGTAAGGTTGCGGTAAGGTTGTAGGCACGAATTAGTAGCTGCAAGGGTGAAGAAAGTATAAACAGCGAAGGCGCATCTATTGGATGTGCCCCCGCCTTTAACTTCAATTTCCTTTAGCCGCGCTCTTCACCGCACTGTACGCGCCAGTTGCCGCCAGCCCTACGATGGGGCCGATAATCAGGCCGGTCAGCCAGGGGGCGACCCCGGGCCAGGCCACGATCGCCTGCGCCGCTAGCATCCAGATTATTCCCAGCACCATGCTGGCGAGGGGCGCGAAGCGGCTGGGTAGCCCTAGCGATTTCAGCGCCTGGATTAGCAGCGGGATGGCGAACAGCGCTGGTACGCCCGCGATGATGGGATTGGGAGTTTCACTCATGTTGCTTCCTCCATGCTTCGACCAGGGCCATCACCGGCCCTGGACAGGTGGTGTGGTTGTTAGGCATCTCGCGGTGGCCGTAGACATCACCCACCTCAGCCGGGATGGCGGGCGTGTGCTGCGTCAACTGCGTCAGATATGCGAACAGTGTGGCCCGCTGCGCCGCCGTTGGTTGGCCGTTCAGTGGCACGTCCACCATGATTGCCATCGCGTTGCTGTTGGCCGGTTCATGGGCGTGCCAGGTGATCAATTCCAGCGGTTCTGTCTCATAGATGATGCCACTTGGCTCGACGACGCGGTGATACATGATGCCCATGCCGAAGTAGCCGCCACCCCAATCCTTGCCTAGATGATAGTTCGCCAGCATGGTCAGCCGCGCCAGCTCGTCGCCCGCGCCGCCCACGTCGGCGGGCCAGTGGATGACGATGTTGCGGATCTGGTCCAGCGTCCGCCACGCCACCCCCGCCCGGTTATAGTCATGCGGCAGGGTGGCAGCCACGTTGACCAGTTGTAGGTTTGTGTCAGTCGTCGGTTGCATTCCTGATCCTCCGTTCATATAATTCCCCTCCCGCCGGGAGGGGCTGGGGTGGGGCGTGTAGCGCGACTCGCACCCTCCCCAACCCCTCCCGATGGGAGGGGAAACTACAGACTCACGCCGCGTTACTCAGCACTCAGCACTCAGCACTCGGCTACGCCCGCACGCCGTTAGCGACCGCCAGGCTGTGCAGCGCCTTCGAGGCGATGCCGCAGTAGAACTTGATGCGCACGCGCCAGGCATCCTGATCGGGCAGGTTACCCACCTGCTCAGTCATAATGCCACCGTTGGTCAGGCCCATCACTCCCGCGTCGCCCAGCTTCATCACGTAGATGCTGCTACAATCAGTGCTGGTGCCGACGGTCAGGTTGTCGGGCTGGAAGTCGTCGATTGCGATCGGCACACCAGCGTAGAACTCCACCCGCTGGCCGAAGTTGTTGACATCGGTCTCGAACAGATTGCCCGCCCCACGCAGCAGCGACATCAGCTTGCGCCGACTGCGGCGACTGAGCAGGATCAGGTCGGGCTTGCCCGGCTTGATCAAGTCGATCAGTTGGTCCATGTAGTCGAGGGTAAGCTGGCCGCCGTTCGCGCCACCCACCGCGATCTTCTGGGTGGGGTCGACTAGCTTGGCAATGCCATTGAAGCTGTTGGGGTCGAGGCTAATGTCGCCGTTGAGGAAGGTGTTCTCGAACGAGTAGGCCACCGCTTTGGCTTTGTTTTGCACTGCCACGGTACGCAGGTCGTTGACGTTCGCATAGGTGCGCTGCAGGAAGCTGTCCACGTCGGCGTTGCCGCCCAGGATACTGAGGTGGGCCACTTTCTGTTGCACCGTGAGCGTACCCTCCGACCAGTTGTCGTTAGGGGCGTAGAAGTTGACCGTGCTGAGGGTAAGCTCCTGGTTGTACAGGTAGCTATTGCCCACTACTTCCTGAAACGGCAACAGTTGCAGGATGCGGCTCTCTTGCACGATGGTGTCGATAACGCCGCGCGTCATCATAGGCAACGACAGCAAGTTGCTGTCAGCCAGGGTCATAGGCATGGTTTGTTTCTCCTTTGGTTAGTTGAAAGTTGAAAGCTGAAAGGCACGAGATATGAGGCATGAGTACCGCGCAAGCAAGGTGCTGATGTTCTCCCCTCCCACCGGGAGGGGCTGGGGGTGGGTCCGAGTCGCGCTGCACGCACCCTCCCCAACCCCTCCCGGTGGGAGGGGAAAAGCTACAGGCTCACACTCGCTCCACAGCACTCAGCACTCATCCCTCAGTGGCTCAGAACCCGAATGGCATCTGCCCGCTCTCGATCGCCTTGCGGATGAGGTCGTAGCCATGCGCCTCGACGGGCGCGTCGCTCACGGCGGGGTTGCCCGCCAGTGGGGGCAAGGCGGCGCGTTGCTCGGCCTCGGCCAACCTGGCCTTCAGCTCGGCGATCTGCGCGTCTCTCGCCGCCATGCTGGCCTGCAACTCGCCGACGATGACCGCCTCCGCCTGGTCTGCCTCCTGCGTTTCTGGCTGCTGCTCGGCCTTTTGCTGCGCTGCCTCCTCACCAGCGCTGACGATTTCCTGCGTAATCGGTTCGGCGGATTGCGGGCGATCGCTCACCCCGCTTTCGTCTACCGTTGCCATCGGCTCGACCTCGTATACTGCCTTTGGTTCGCTCATTGTCAAGCTCCTTCCTATATATATGCCAATAAGTCGTGAGGCACGAGGCACGAGGCATGAGGCATGAGGCGGTAGGTATGCGATCAACCGTGAAAGTTGCCGGATTTGTACTCAGCGCGGCAGCGCAGTTTGTGCGTAATCACGGTTGATCGCACACCTACCCATGAGGCATGAGTACCATGTAAACAAAGTTCTGATCACTCCCCTCCCGCCGGGAGGGGTTGGGGGTGGGTCCGTGTAACGCGACACGCACCCTCCCCTACCTCTCCCGATGGGACGGGAAACAAGACCCAGCCATCCAAACTTTGTTTAAGCAGCTATGAGTGGGATTATTGTGGAACGGGTTTAGCGCAAGATGCGCTCCCGCCATTTTCCTCACTCAGCCCTCAGTCCTCAGTACCAGATAAACAAAGTTCTGATGATCTCCCCTCCCGCCGGGAGGGGCAGGGGGTGGGTCTACATCGCGCTGCAATCACCCACCCCAACCCCTCCCGGCGGGAGGGGAAACTACACCCCTCATCAAAATTTTGTTTACGAGGCACTCCTCACTCAGCACTCCTCACTCCTCACTCAGCACTCAGCACTCACTCCGCCCTCACCCCTTCTTGAGCGGCCTCGCCACCACCATCTGGGGATGCAGCGCGTTAATCCAATCCTGCACGCGCAGGGCGTAGCTGGCGGCAGCATCCTTGCTGCCGGTGTCGCGCCCCAGGCGGGCGGCCAACGGTTGCGCCCAGAGGTGACCTAGCTCCGCCGCTTTGAGCAGGATTAGCTGCTCGAAGCTGAGGTCAATCGCCAGATTTGGCGCAATGTCGAAGTCGTACCAGGCGAACCAGGCGATGACCGTCAGTTGCTGGCCGACAATGCTGGGGTCGTTCAGCCCCGTGCCGCTGCCGAGCGGCTGGTTGAAGATGATGGTGTCGGGCCACTTCAGCCGCCAGGTCAGCGCCCAGTTGATCAGCGCGTCGGAAATCAGGCTGTTGGGGTCGTCATCCGCCGTGTCCGGTTGCATGGTGCAGCGCTTGCCTGCGATTAGCACTCCCAGCACTCGCCAGGGTGGTTGGCTGATCGCATCGGGCAGCGACAGGCTCACCACCTGGCTTACTGCGTTCAGCACGATCGGATAGCCCATCTCCTGCTCTAGCGGCCACATTCGGCTGAACCAGCCGATCGCCTCGTTCAACTTCTGCTTGCGCGTCGCCGTGTCCCAGATGTTGCCAGTCAGGTCGCCTAGCTCCACCTGCAATTTGGCATCAATGTCTGCGTATTGGATCGTTGCCATCGTTTGCCTCCTTTACCATATTGATTGTCGGTTGTAGATTGTAGATTATCATCGGTCGTGCGCCCACGCTGTTTGTGCAAGGGCGGGTTGCACTCACCCCCTTTCGCGGTGGCTCACCCTGGCTGGTCTGGGGTTAATCTGCAATCTGCAATCTACAATCTTAAACCTACAATTCACGCCTTCGGGTGGGCGGATTCAGCCGTGGCCTGAGCCAACAGGTCGGGCCAGAGCAATTCCACCCGCACCGTGGTGTAGTCTGCTGCGCCACTCATCTTCGCGGCCATCGCCCAGGCCATGCGGCAACGCTGCTTCAGCGCATCCTCCCACAGCAGCCGCCTGCGCGCCACCGCCTGCATTAGCGGGTTCAGTTGCAGCGCCAGCGCGGCCCCGCTGCGCGGCATCCCGCCACCCTGCTCCACATCGCCCCAGGCGACCGGCGGCAGCCCAGCGAGGTCACGGAACACCATCTGCAGGTGGTCGAGATAGTTGACGTAGAGTTGCGCCCCGCCTGCGGTCATCATCTCCAGCAGGTACGCCTTGCTCTTCTCCGGCAGATCCCAGAGTTGGCCTGGCCCCACCTTCAGCGCGTCGGTGCGCTCCGCTGCCTCCACCACCACGATTGGCGCGCCGCTGTAGTCGATGATGGTGGCGAAGGTGCTGGTGGCGATGTTGAGTTCGGCGGCCACCGGCCACAAATCGGCGAAATCGCTAGTTCCCCAGTATTGGCCTGGCTTGCGGTTGTTCGGCACGATCAGGTACGGGATGAAGCCGAAGGGATTGGCCTTATCCTGAGTCAGGCTGCCCGCGATCCACAGCCGATAGCGATCCACGCTCCATTCTTCCACCACCTCCACGTTGGCTGCGCCGTAGGCGTTGTACTGCGCCCCGCCGAGCTGCAGCGGCATCGGGTCGGGGATGTTGCCTGGCTCGTGGTTGTAGCTTTGCTGCACGAAGTAGCGCTGGGCTACCCACTCGATGATGCGCTTGTCGTCGGGCCTGGTTCTGGCCCAAAGCTGGCTCACGTCGCAAGCGGTGATGCGTACCCGCTGCGTTGCAATGTCCCAGCCCAGGCGATAAGCGGCATCGCCGACCACGCTGGCCCACAGCGCGGCTTCATAATCCAGGCTGGCTAGCTGATTTGCCTCGGCGACTTCCTGCCAGGCGGCTGCCGCGGCCGGGTCGTCGATGCGATAGTCTGGCGCGGGCGACATCACATAGCCCGCCATCTTCTGCGCCGCCACCGCCAGGTAGTTGACCACCAGCCGCTTGCTGCGCCCGTCGGGCAAACCGGGGTATTGCACCCCGCAGTAGAGTTGCCAGTAGCGTTGGTAGTTGCTGATGCGATAAGCATCCAGCGTATCCACCGGCGGGCGCATCGGCGCGACCTTAGCCTTAACCATTGTTGCTCACCTCCTCTCCATTGATGCCCCCGCCACCTACAGCGCTTTCGATGCGCGAGCCGCTGTAGTTGCCGCTGCCGCTGCCGTAGTGTTGCCCGCTGCCGCTGCCACTGCCTTGATGGCGGTGATGCCCGCCGTGATGGCCGCCCTGATGATGGCCGCCGCCGTGATGGCCGCCATGATGGCCGCCGCTACGGTGATGGCCCGCCCCGCCATGATGATGCCCGCTGTGCTGCTGCAATGTCTCCTCCAATTTAGTCGCTCCTTTCTGTTATCTCCCCCTCCGTGCGGGAGGGGCTAGGGGTGGGTTCGTGTATCTCCCCTCCCGCTGGGAGGGGTTGGGGTGGGTTCGTGTATCGCCCCTCCGTGCGGGAGGGGCTAGGGGTGGGTTCGTGTATCTCCCCTCCCGCTGGGAGGGGTTGGGGTGGGTCCGTGCCGCCCGCAAACCCTTCGATTCGTCTTACCTCCTCTCGGCCGGGTGTGATACAAGTTATTGGGTAGCTTGTTCGCTCACCAGGGCGGGCCACCGCCCGCCCCTACGTTTAACCAATAACTCGTAACACACCCCTCTCGGCCAGCCCTCTTGCGTGCCATGTTATAATGCTAGTGCTGGCGATCAAACCCCGCCGCAGAAAGGCTGGCCTGCAGATGAGCGATAAAACGAAGGCTGCGCTGCCCACCTGGCTACCCCGAACCCTGATGTTCGGCAGTTTGATAATGGGGTTTATCCTTCGCTTTAGCATCGGCCCGGGTCTGCTTCCCTTCATTGTCGCTGCGATTGGCGCGGCTATCGGCCTCCGCCTCCTAACCCCTAACTTGCAGATAACTCAGGAGATAAGAAAGAAGTCGCCCGCCGGCATCCTTATGATCTTTCAGGTTATTGCCTTTGCCAGTTCTGTTGCTGTCCTGTATTCCACCCTTGCGCTAGGCAACCATGAGCCATTTTTCCCGTTCTATGCAATCACATTTGCCTGTGTAGGCGTGATATTTGCATTCATGATTATGAAAATGAGGACCGCCAATCAGAAAGCGGCCCAGTATATCCAACAGCAGCGCAATCAGAAGCAGCTCGACACCACCAAGGTCGACCCCCTCTACGCCGAGCAACCCAGGCCTGACCAGGTGAAGAAGCAACGCTAGCCCGGCAGTCACGGCTCGATGCTGCACCAACAAAGTTTCGATGGTGGCACGCACCCACCCCAACCCCTCCCGGCGGGAGGGGAGAACATCGGCACTCAGCACTCAGCACTCAGCACTCAGCGCCCAACGCCCAGCACTCAGCACTCAGCGCCTAACGCCCAACACCCAGCACTCAGCGCCCAGCACTCAGCACTCCCTCACCCCACCGACCCCACCCCTACCATGTGCAGGTGTACCACCCAGTCGCGGTCAGGGAAGGCCCAGGGCATGATGTCCTCCACGTATTGGTGAATGTAGTAGCGCTCCTGGTGTAGCGCCTGGTCGGTGGTGAAGATGACGTTGTCGCCACTATTGATGCAGGCATCGCGGAACTGGCGCAGATAGGTCAGCGCGGCGAGGTGGCTCTGCTCGACCGGGATGGGGTTGCCCAGCCGATCGTACATCATCCGCCCGCACCAGACGTTCACCTCCATAGTCGCCAGCAGTTGGCGGCTCGTTCCCTGGGCGCTGAGGTCGAACTGAAACCCGCCCGGCCGATCAATCGGCGGCGCATACAAACCGGTAACCGCAATGTTGGCGAGGCTGTCGGGCCGGGCATACATTGTCTGGCGGCGCAGCACCGGCACCGGCATCCCCACGTAGGCAGCGCGGGGCGGCAGCATGAACTGCACCCAATGGCCGCCGTCGACCAGCCCCAGGCTATCCTTCATCCAGAAGTCGAACGCAGCGGCGGTATTGAGGTCCGCCCATTGCGCCATGTTCAGAAAGCTCATCATCCCACCCCCTTTACTGATTTCGCCAGCGTGTACCCTCGCCCCGCGTAATCTGCAATCTGCAATCTACAATCTGCAATCACTGGTACCTCCTTGTTCGCGCCATGCGCGGCTTCAGGTCGAGGTCGTCCAGCGTGGCAGTCAGCGCGGCGGAGATGAGCAGGTCGTCGTGGATGGTGGGTGATGGCACCCCCCAGCGCATCATCTTGCCTGGCCCGGCCAGCACTGCCAACTGGCAGGCGGCCACCTGTTGCCAGAGTTTCAGCGTGTCGGGCCTGCCATCGTCGGCGTACTCCTTGTAGCGCCCGCTCTCGACCAGGGCCAGGAAATCCCAGCCCAGCTTCGACTTCGTGGTTGCGCTGAATACAAATGGTATCAGCCGCCGCCCCAACCTGGCCTGCAGAAACGAGGCCAATCCCGCGCCTACGCCGGTCGCATCCACTACCACCGCCGCCGCAGACCACACGTTGTCGGCCAAATCAATCAGCGTCTCGTACAGCGCGGTGTGCTTGGCGCCGAGCCACTCGCGGCGATCGCGCACCAGGTAAACAGGCCGTTCGCCGCTGCTGTCCACCTCCACCACGGTGAGGGCAGTGCTGTCCTTGCGCGGATTCGCGCTCCTGATCTCGTCCTCGCCCGCCTCGGCTTCACCGGCCACATCCAGTAGCATCACGTATACTTTATTTTCTCCTCCCCCAGCAGTGGAGGCTGGACTATCTCCTCCCCCGGCAGGGGAGGCTGGGAGGGGGCCGGGCGGCCCACCGATAAAGCGGGCGTGGCTGCCGTGCATCTGGCCGATGCGATGGGCATCGAACATCCCGCCGCCATCGTCCAGTTCGATTAGCTGATATTCCGTCTTGATGAACGGGTGTTGCCAGCCCAGTTGTGCGGCTCGTTGCTGCACGTGGTCGCGGTAGGCGGGCAGCTCCTCGGCCACCCGCTGCCAGTCCACCTTGAACACGTGTTGGGTGCCATCGGCCTGCTCCTCACGTTCGGCGGCTAGTAGCTGCCGCGCCAACAGGCTATCGCTGCGCCAGGGGGTGCCGAGATATAGGGTCGGCGCATTGGTCGAGGCGGTCATGGGCAGGAAGCGGCTGTCCCACACCACAGGGTCGATGTCCTGGGCCTCGTTGCCAATCAGCAGCAGGCTGGCGGTATGCCCTCGCACGCTGGCGCTCTCCGCCGTGGTCAGGAAGGTGGCGCTGGCCCGCCCCACCTGGATGCCGTACATCCCCTGGGGTCGCCACAACCCGCCGCTGAAGGGGTTCTGCAAGCGTTCGCGCAGTCGCTGCTTGCTGATCGCCGCCTGCCCCACGCTGGGTGCCGCTAGCACCGCCTTGCCACCCACATTCTTGTAGTGGAGGAGCAGGAAGGCGAGCATCTGCGCTACCGCCTCATCCTTGCCCGATTGCCGCGCAAACTCGATCACGTAGCTGCCGCCCACCTGTGCCATCACCGCCGCGATCACTGCCCGCAGTGGCGCAAGCTGGTAGTCACGCAATGGCAAGCCTACCACCCCGCGGCTGAAGCTCTGCACATCGCCCAGCGCCCGCCGCACCGCCCCGATCATCGCCGCGCTCATCGGTTGCCCCCCTTTCGTCGTAATGTAGAATGTAGATTGTGATTGAACTCAGCACTCAGCACTCAGCACTCAGCACTCAGCACTCAGCACTCAGCACTCAGCACTACCGTAGCATCCCCATCACCGCGCCCGCCGCCACTGCGGTTACAATCGCCGCAATCAGGCCGAGGATGAGCCGCTTCAGTTCGGCTATCTCATCGCGGATCTCCTCCAGCCGCTGCTGTACCAGATAATCCCATGCGCTGATCGGCCTGGCATCCACAGGCGGCGGCCCCGCCTTCTGCTTCAGCCAACGCCGTAGCCGCGCCCCCAGCTGCTCGTCATCCATCCCTCGCTCCTTTCGTCCGAATGAAGAGTGTAGAAGGTAGAAGGTAGAAGATAACACATCACCATTTACCATTCACCTCACCACTTACCATTCGCCATTCCTCACTCCCCGCCCACGCCGAGTTCGGCCAGCACTGCGTCAATTGCCTTGAGCAAGCCATCGGCCTGCTTACCGCTCAGGCGGTGATGAGCTACCTCCGCCCGTACCAGCGCGTTGACCGTTGCAATCACCTGCTCACGGTTATCCTCGCGGAAGTTGCGTACCAGCAGCACCCGCAGCGCCTCGATCTCGCTGTTTAGATTGCCAATGCGCCCAAATGCCGCCAGCGCATCCTGCTCGTCGGCGGTATACAGCGCCCCCAGCCCTTGCCCCCCTGTACTGACCTGGGTAGCGATCTCGTTTGGCGGGGCGGCAGCATGGGCCGCGCAGAAGATCTCGCCCCGCTTCGCCCTACTTCGACAGCCCTGCTTCACACAGTTCGGCATCTTCCACCCTCCTTATCGCCTGATATACTAGCCTTAGCGCGGTCAGCCGCAGCAGGCTCACTTGTTGAGTCTGTCGCTGCGCCGCTGGGTTTACTATCGCCGCCTGCGCCGCCTGCCCTGCTGTTCGCCCGCTCGATTGCGCCCGTCCCCGCGCCCCGCTATTCAACATTCCCTTGCCTTCCATTACTGCCTCCTTTGCTTGGCAAATAATTTACCATACCATTCTGTTTTTCCAGATTGATGTGACGTTATTATACAATAGAACTTTTGTTCTGTCAAGGGTTTTTGCCGATTCGCAAGGAAATTGCCGAAAATTGCCACAAAACGATAGAGGGATAAGACTAATTAGCTTAGGAGGTCGTGTATTTCTGTAGGCCGCAGCGAACCACCGTTCGTCCCGGCCCAAGTTATACCAATTAGCCGAGGCAATGCTATAGTTCTGGAGGGGCGAACAACGGTTCGCCCTTGCTCAATCTGTAGTGGCACCATCGCTAATTGCCATTACACCATGTTCTAGCCCAGATCAAAAGCGGGGGCGCACCATGTGGTGCGCCCCCGCCGGGTTTGTACTCAGAGGTTCAGATTGAGGGGCTGCAGCGGCATCACCGCTTCATCCCCTCGCTGCAACCCCTAGTGAGGTCGGTTGATGATGCCGGTGTAGACAATCTGGGCCATCTGGTCGCGACGGATATTCTGGTTGG
>JANXYP010000170.1 GCA_025355955.1 Chloroflexota bacterium | reverse complement strand
ATCGCCGCGCTGCCGTCGCTGCTGGCGTTGTCCACCACAATGACCTCAGCCGTTATGCGGGCGCTGTCCTGCCCCAGATCAGCATAGGTCGAGGCGAGGCACGCTTGCAGCAGCGTGCGAGTGTTGTAGTTGACGACGATGATAGAGAGGTCGGGGGTGGAGTGGGTCATGCGCTCCTTTGTTAGGGTGTATCGGTTGGGGCGGGCGCAGGTTCGAGAATGTCGCCGCCAGTTGCAGCAGCCGCGTCCAGGTTCAAGAGGTAGACATTATTCGCGGTGGAGAAGACCAGATCGCCTTGACCTATTATAGACGATAGGTGCAATTCGCCTACCACATCCTTGAGAACGGTGGAGGTTACACCTGAACTGATGTCATACGTGTTTATTGCCGCGCCAGCTGAGCCTGGCATCTGATCCTGCGGCACAACCCAGGCCATTTTGCTATCGCTCATCACCCACTCGCCCATATTCGTGGTAGGGATTACCACGTTGGTAGCAGTGGGAATGTCGTAGAGGTTTATATTGACACCGCCAGAGGGGCTGGAGGTAATCCAGGCGGCCTTGCTCGCCGACACTTTGTATCCGAGGAAAGTACCCTTGCTTCCCTGTGCCACTATCTTAGCGCCTGCCGTATCGCCAGCTGTGAGCAAGTGGAGACTTACCACGCCAGAAGCATCAGTTTCGCTCCAAATCAGCGATCTATCGCTGGCCTGTGGGTCTTTGCCATTTGCGCTAATCAACTGCTCAGACTTGGTAGCCATGTTGTAGGCATAGAGACCATTATGCGTTTTGTCGTATTCTTCATAATAGAGCGACCCACCAGCAATAGTGAAGTTACCGATCTGACCATCTTCTTTGGGGAGGCCCACATAGGGATCGGCAAGCCTGGATTTATCGTCAGTATTAACGTCGCCAATGTTATAAGCCCAAACCCCATAGTCGTAGATACCGACCAGCCGCCATGCCACCCAAGTGCCATCAGTTGTAAGACCGGTGAGCAAAAGATCAGTCCCATATGCGGCAAAGGCGCGCCGTGTGGCGAAATCGTAACCGTAAACACAACCGTCACGGCACTCATCGCTGCTGGCTCGCTCATTCTCCCCTAGCCAAAAGATGTAATGACCGCCCGCCGCTACTTCAGTGACATAGCGTGAATTGCTGCCGATCAAATATGGTGCGCTGTCTTGAACCACATTCTTTTCATTGTAGCGAAAGCGCCCCAACAGCGTAAGCATTACCACAGGTGGGTCTTGCTCATCGTGATACTCGAACTCGGCTCGCTCGAAGTATTGCACCTTATAGCTCTTGCCATTAAGCTCGGATGTCTCGAAGAACTCATTAGAAATGGGATAGCCAATTTGTAGCAAGCCGCCCAACCGCTGCCATGTGGGTAGCATATCGTTGGACACATTCTTGCCAGTTTCAGAAAAGAACTGGCCGCCAGTGGTATAGGCATCAGATTGTGGTGACACGGGATAGCGTTGCTTGTACCAGAGTGTGCCAAGCTGGGTGAGCAACACATCGTAGGGCGCGGCGTTTTCAGGGTGATGCTCGAACTCGGCCCGCTCGAAGTATTGCACCGTGTAAGTCTGGCCGTTGAGGTCGCTAACCTCGGCGATTTCGTCGCTGAGGGGATAACCGAAGCGTTCCAAACCGCCGTGCTGCTCCCAGTAAGCCTGGAAGGCACCATTGATGGCGTGGCCGGTCTGGGGGAAGTAGCGTTCGCCCGACGCGGCGGCTACTGGCTTGCCAGCATAGCTACCGCCGATGAGCAGGACAAGGATAAGGATCGAAGACAGTTTTTTCTTCCCCGGCATTTGCTCTCTCCTTATTGGTATAGCTAGGGTGTATCGGTTGGCACGGGTGTAGGCAAGGGCGTGGGAGTGAATTGCAGCTCCCGTTGCCGCTGTGCAGCGGTTGCAAATAGGTAGTTCAGCGATGCGCTGTTCAAGCGGCTTCCAGCATCGGTGTCATCCTCCCACACCAGCGAGTCTCCCGCAATAGTTGGCTGGTTTTGATTGCCACCCATTACCACCAATGGTAGCGGACGCGGATCGGTTAGCTTGAGGCCGAACAAATCATCATCACCATGCCCTGGTGCTTCCATTGCCCAAACTACTGTGTCGCCACTGAAAGTGGTGTTCTGCCAGTAGTGAATGTTGGGATCCTGGTAGAGAGTCGTAGTAGTGCCGCTAGCAAGGTCGATAAGATTTAGGCTGACATTGCGATTCCAATCGTCGTTGATCCAGACGATCCGGCTACCGTCCAGACCGACGATGGTGTAGAGGGTATTGGCGGCGGTCTGAATGGTCGTGATTACGCCGCTACTCCGATTATATTCCTTCAGCCACGCCGCACCTGGCTCTATGTTGTGAGGGCCACTGGCTGGGGTAGCCTCCGTCCATACGATGTACCCATCATTGATGAATGGGCGACCAATCATGATTTGTGATGTCGCGGAGTATGGATAAGATACGATTGTGGTTCGCTGGGCGGTGTCGAGGTTGAAGCTAGAGAGCCAACTACCTTGCGAGTTATCTATGCTGTAGTTCGCCCCGCTCCACACAACTGTATGGCCCGCAATCGCCGGTTCGCTATAGTATTGGGCTTCAGGAGCAAGGTCATAGGTTGTGCCGGTTGCCAGATCCTTTGCAGCAAGGCGAGCATGAAAGGTATAACAGTCGTTCGCAGGATCGTAGGCCCATGCCACCACCGAGCCAGCAACCACCGGACGATACGTGCCGCAGTAGTGGTCATAGACGGTTTGCACACTGCTGCTGCTAAGATCCATAGCCAGAAGGCGAGTATCGCTAATTGGCGCACCATTGGTGAACTGGGCTGGCACATCCTGCCATACCAAATAGCGATCGGAGATGCTGGGGAAACGCTGATCGCGGTCAGAAGCTGTGGCAGGGATGTTCAGGTGAGCGCTGCCAGTATCCGGTGTGGCGGTGGGAGTTGGCTTTGGCCCATGCTTTTCGGTGTAGGCAAACCGCCCCAATTGGGTTAGTAGCACATCATAAGGTGGCTGGTTATCAGGGTGATATTCAAACTCTGCCCGCTCGAAGTATTGCACCAGGTATATGTTGCCGTCAAGCGGTGACTTCTCACCAATCTCCTCGCTAATCGGGTAGCCGATGTCGGCAAGGCCACCCAGCCGCTGCCAGGCGTTGAGCAGCAGCCTACCCACGTGTTTGCCAGTTTGGGGGAACAGGGTGGGACTATCATTGCTCATGCGCTCGAACCGTTGCGGTCGAGGGTACAATTCTTTGAGGCGCAGCGTACCCAGCTGGGTGAGTAGCACATCATATGGCGCGGCGTTCTCGGGGTGATGCTCGAACTCGGCCCGCTCGAAGTATTGCACCGTGTAAGTCTGACCGTTGAGGTCGCTAACCTCGGAGAGTTCGTCGCTGAGGGGATAGCCGAAACGCTCCAGCCCACCGTGCTGCTCCCAGTAAGCCTGGAACGCGCCCTTGATCGCGTGGCCGGTCTCAGGGAAGTAGCGTTCGCCCGACGCGGCCTGGCTCTGGTAGCTGCCCGCCAGCAACAGGGTGGCAATGAGCGTTAGCGCCACAAGTATCCTAACCTTTTTCATCAGCTTAACTCCCCTTCCAGACAACAAGTTGGCAGCGACGGTGGTAACAATCGGCATTAGCGCGATTCAGCAGGGCGTATGCCATGCGCCCCTACGTCGCCTAAGATGCTTCACTGATGCCCCTTATATCTGGATCTACAACGATTGAGCGAGCTGGTTGGTTGCGCGTGCGGGGCGGGTATGGTAAACTAATGCTACCCACCGTGTGTTGTGCTTGCGCGATGATAACATACGGATGGGCCAGACGCAATCAAGCGCATTCGGCGATTATGCCTACCAGGTGCCAATCAGCGCGACTAAATCAATGGTCGACCATGCGGGCGGCAATGGGCGCAGCCCTGGAGGCGGGTGCCAGCATTCTAACTTTGTGCTATGGGGTTATCCACCATGTCATCAACTACTACTTGTCTCTGCTAACTCAACCTTACTAGATCAGATATGCAGGCAAGACAACGTAGTTACGATTGGCCTTGACTCTGGGCGGCAGGGAGTATGCGATTCGCCCCTACCCCAATCTGGCGCTAATATGCCAACTGAGGCTGTAATACTAAAGTCGAGATCCACCTTCTACTTTCTACCTTAAGGATATAAATGCAAACTTACGTCAATGAAGCATTCATCGCTGACCGGCTGCGGCTGGCACGGCGACTGCAGTTCCTCGGCTTCGGCATTCTGTTCGCCGCGCTGATCCTAACTCTACTGCCGTCGATTGGTGCGCCCGCTACGCCCACAACCCCGATCAACGCCAGTGGCACGCCGATTGCCGGGCCGGTGTTGAGTGGCACGCCGCGGATTGATACGGGCAGGGTCGTCACCAGCAGCGGAACGATTAGCAGCAGCGCCTCAGTTACTGATACCAACGCGGCGGCTAGCCGCTCCTCTGTCAATCTGTTTTCGCTACTAATCTACTACGTCGGCCTCATAGTCGGCTTCCAGATCCTCAGCGCGGGGCAATGGATGAGCCGCAAGTGGAAAACCCGCCCCCGCCCCGACGAGCAACTGACCGAAGATCTCAAAGGCGCGACCAGCAAGTATGCCTTCTACAATTATGTGCCGCTGCCCACTGTGGAGAAAGGGCCGCGGGTGCCGATGCTCGATCATCTCATCCAAGCGCCAGAGGGCTTCCTCATCGTGCAGATGCAGCCGGAGTTCGGGCAGATAACCTACAACCGCAACCGCTGGAACCGCAAGGTTGGCATCATCGAGCGCATTGGGCTAATCGGTTCGCCGCCGCTTGGCGATCCCGGGCGGGCGTTGGATGTCAGGATCCTGGCCTTTAAGCGCTGGCTAGCCAGTTTGGGTATCGAAAATGTGCTGGTGGATGGGGTTATCGCCTTCAACAATGTCCGCGCCAACGTTGAGATCAAGAGCGAACCACCCTATCCGGTCATCAACCACCTTCAGGTAATTGACTATCTGCGCGAAATGACGGCAGAAGTTGATGCCAACGCGGGCGAGAGTGAACCGACCATCAGGATCGCGGGTGAGGTACGCAACAAGATTAACAGCGCGCTGCTCGATCTGATGCCAGCGGTGCAAGAGAAGGACGCGCCCAAAGATCAAGCCAAGCCAGCCGCACGAGCTGGCGTGCGCCCCAGCGATGCGCCGCAGCCGCAGGCGCGCGGCAGCCGCCCTAGCGCCCCACCCCCAGCGCCCGCGACAAAGGGCAACCGCAGCCAACCCGCCCCACCGCCCGCCCGCCCCAGCCGCAACGGCGCTACACCGCGTAGCGATGAGGCCAAGCGCACCGGAAAGTAGCCACTGATGCTCAGTTCGATCGGCAAATCTCTGGCTGTGATCGCCATCGCCGCGCTGCTCTTCCTCGGCAGCACAGGCGACGACCAGCGCTGGCTGGAGTGCCTGTTCGGCGCTGCGCCCTTCATCCTCTATCTCACCTGGGCGCTGGTGCCAACTCCAGCGGGGCAGGAAAACCGCGCCGTGCAGCGGCTGGGTGGGGTGCTGCTTACCTTCTTCGTACTGATCAGCCTACAACTGCTGCGCGAACAGGTGCTGACTGCGGACGCGACCAAGAACCGCACCCAGGTGGGGGTAGTGATCAGCGATCCCCGCCGTGCCGATGCCGAGCTACGTACCCAGCGCGGGCGCATCTATGACGCGACGGGCCAGCCGGTTGCCGATCGGCTGATCCAACCTGGGGGCTACGTCAAACGCACCTACCCCAACCCCTATACTGCGTACCTCGCGGGATATTACAGTCCGTTGCGTTTCGGCAACTTCGGGCTGGAAGATATGTATAACAACTGGATGATTGGGCAGCAAGGCAACAATGCCCTCGAAGACCAGATTAACGCCCTGCTGCACCGCCCCACCATCGGCAACGATCTGCATCTCACCATTAACCCCGACCTGCAACAGGTGGCGACCAATGCGTTGCTCAACTGCAATAGCCAGGCGACCGGCTGCATCGGCGCGGCAGTGGTACTCGATGCCCACACCGGCGCGGTGCTGGCGATGGCGAGCAGCCCCCATTTTGACCCTAATCAGATTGCCGCCGACCCTTCTGCCGACCCCGACAAAGAGCGTAAACGTATCACCACCTACTGGAACAGCCTGCAAAGCGATGCAGCGCATCCACTGGTGCTGCGCGCCACTGCTGGGCTGTATCCGCCGGGCAGCACCTTCAAGACGGTAACACTTGCAGCTGGGATTGATACGGGCAAGTTCACGCTGCAATCGCCCTTCCAGGACCCAGGCTATGTGGACATCAACAATCACCGCGAGGTGGACTGCTCCACCTGCCGCCCGCCGCTCTCGGTTCACCCCAGCAATATTTTCACCATGATGGAGGGCTACCAGTGGTCGCTCAACGTGGTATTCGCCTCCACTGCCGCATTGCCACCCAACGCAATTGGCGCAAGCGCGATGGCCGAATATATGCGCCGCTTCGGGGTGGGCAACGGCAACCTGATGACTGACTATCCGCTCTCGACCAGCCGCGTGTGCGCTGGCTCCAAAGATCCCGCCGATATGCAGTGCCTGTTCTCATCCGACAATGGCCCTAACCTTACGGCAGAGACCGCCTTCGGTCAAGGCGAGTTGCAGGTTACGCCGATGCAGATGGCCGTGGTCGCCGCGACGGTGGCGCGGGGCGGCGATGTGCCGCAACCCTACGTGGTCAACGGCATTACCCAGCCCGCAGCGGGCGGTGACAAGGTGCTGTTCGTGGCGCAGCCAAAGTCGCTGGGCCGCATTATGACTCCACAGACCGGCGCGACGGTGCGACAGGCGATGTACACCTCGGTGCAGAAGGGCTGGGCGAATGGCGCAGCCATACCAGGATACGCAGTGGGCGGCAAAACTGGCACGGCGGAGACGGGGGTCAACGGCAACTCGCATAGCTGGTTCATCGCTATCTGTGGCCGCGACCCCAACAACCCCGATTACGCCGTCGCGGTGATGTTCGAGAACGGCGGCGAAGGCACACGCGTTGCCCTCCCCGCCGCGAAGAAGATTATGCTGTGGCTGTCGCAGAACAATATCAAGTAACAAGAAGCTAACTTTGCATAATCAGCGCTTGCCAAATCCCCCGCCTTGTGCTATGATTTGCCCAGCAGTTTATGTCTACCCAAACACGGGCCGAGGCAACGGCGCTTCCCACCCTCTCGTTCATCAGAAGGAGCCGAATCAAACCTGTGGATAACCAAAGCAGTAGCAAGCCGCTCAAGATCCTGATCGTCGCCGCCGAGGTAGTGCCGTTTGCCAAAGTGGGTGGCCTCGCCGATGTGGCGGGCGCATTGCCAATCGCGCTGCGGGATATGGGTCACGATGTACGGGTGGCGATGCCCAAGTATGGCCGCATTGACAACGCCAAGTTCAACCTCAAGCCGATAATCGAGCCGTTTGCAGTACCGATGGACGGCCACAGCGTGGATGTTGACATCCTCGAAGGCAGTATTGCCGAACACGTTCCCGTCTACTTCATCCACAACGAACACTATTTCGACCGCGAGGGCATCTACAGCTATCCCGACGACGATGAGCGCTTCATCCTATTCTGCCGCGCCGCCGTCGAGATGCTGAAGAAGCTCAACTGGCAACCCGATATCATCCATTGCAACGACTGGCAGACCGCGATTATCCCCAACTGGCTGAAGACCATATATAAGGATGACCCCTTCTTTGCCCACACCGCCAGCCTCTACACTATCCACAACCTGGCCTACCAGGGGGTGTTCGGCCAGCGGGTGCTGGAAATTGCTGGCATTGCGGAACACGGTTTCGTCTATCCCCAGATCCAGGATCTGGCAGGCGTGGTAGACTTGATGGGGCGCGGCATCCTCTACGCCGACGCGATTAACACCGTCAGCGAGACTTATGCCCAGGAGATACTTACGCCGGAGTTTGGCGAGAAGCTCGACCCGCTGCTACGCGAACGCCAGGATCGGCTGTTCGGCATCCTCAATGGGATTGATACCGAGCTGATGAACCCCAAGACCGACTCCTACATCGCCGCCAACTTCGACGCGATGAACCTGGAGGCCCGCGCCGCCAACAAGGCCGATCTGCAGAAGGAAGGCAACCTCGACCCTCGCCCCGATGTGCCAGTTATCGGCCTGATCTCCCGCCTGGCAAACCAGAAGGGCTTCGACATCATGGCTCCGGTGATGGACTCGCTGCTCAACTTGCTCGATGTGCAATTCGTGCTACTCGGCACTGGCGACCAGTATTACCATGAGATGTTCGGCAAGCTGGCGGCGCATTACCCTGGCAAGGCGGCGGTATTCCTCACCTTCAACGCCAGCCTGGCCCAGAAGATCTACGCGGGCAGCGACATCTTCCTGATGCCCAGCCGCTTCGAGCCTTGCGGCCTCGGCCAGATGATCGCGATGCGCTACGGCAGCATCCCGGCGGTACGCAGCACGGGCGGCCTGGCCGACACCGTTCACGATTTCAGCCCCACCACTGGCGAGGGCAATGGCTTCGCCTTCACCCCCTACGAGCCGATGGCCCTCTACGCCACCCTGGTGCGCGCCCTGGAGAACTACCGCTACAAGGATACCTGGCGCAAGCTGCAAACTCGTGACATGAGCGCCGACTATTCCTGGGATAACTCCGCCCGCAAGTATGTCGATGTTTATCGTAAGGCGATGTCGTTCCAGGCGCAACAATGATGAATAGTAAATGATAAATGGTAAATAATGCGATGAGGCAATACGCTATCACTCCTATCAGCCTCACATTTACCATTTACCATTTACCATTTACCATTACCCGAAGGGGGTAACGTGGATAGAACGATCGCGAATCTTGAGGAACAGGTGGCAGCGCTGACCGCTGCGGAGCAGGCGCGCTTCAAGCGGCTGTTCGCGGTTAGCAGCACGGTCGGGCGACTGGTACCGCCGCCGGAGATGCACGACTGGATTAAGAAGCAGTTTGGCAGCGTGGAAGCCACCGAGGAGCAGCGTATCGTCAAGGTGACGAACCTGGTTACCTTCGAGGGCGCTCTGTTCAACGTGCTGCGGGCATCGCGGCCGATGGAGAGCAAGCAGAGCGCGGATCTGCCTGCCACGCTGGAGGAAGGGCGGGCGCGGGACACCTTCGCCAGCCCGCTGACCGGCACGCCCGCCGATGTGTTTGGCCGCATCCAGGGGGAACACAGCATCACTGCTAGCAATATCGCCAAATACGATGGCTTCCACGGTGTGACCATCTTCGACGAGTACAATCCGCTGGTGTTCAGCGCCGAGCGGCTGGCCGATTACATCAATACCGCCAAACGCTGGGGTGCGGCGGCCCACGCTGCCGACCCCCGCGCCCGCTACTTCTTCCTGATGTGGAACTGCCTGTGGAAGAGTGGGGCCAGTATCCTACACGGCCATATGCAGATGACCGTCACCTGCGATATGCACTACGCCAAGGTGGAGCAGATGCGCCGCGCCGCCGTGCAATATCGCCAGAGCAAGGCGGAGAGCTACTTCGATGATCTGTTCGCCGCCCATGCTGCGCTCGGCTTGCAGGTGGAGATGGGCAACGGCATCAGCGCGGTTGCCAACCTCACGCCAGTGAAGGAGAAAGAGATACTGATACGTGGGGCAAGCCTGGACGAGAACATGGCCGCCGCGCTCTACCGCGTCCTCAGCCTCTACCTCAGTCTTGGCGTATCCAGCTTCAATGCGGCAGTCTGTATGCCACCTTTGACCGCGGTGGAGAACGAGAGCTGGAGCGACTTCCCCGTATTGCTGCGGGTGGTGGATCGGGGCGACCCGTTCAATCGCACCGCCGATGTGGGGGCGATGGAGTTGTATGCCCAGAGCGTGGTGTCCAGCGACCCGTTCAAGCTGGCTGCCGCGCTTGCTGGCGAATAAGCAAAACCCCTCCCCCTTTGGGGGAGGCTGGGTGGGGGAGTTCGGGGCGAACAGCTAGACCCACCCCACGCCCCTCTTGGGGAGGGAAGTTGTCAAAATCTGCAATCTCGTAGTGGAGGTGGATGACGTATGGATCTGTTTAGCTGCTTCATCATCACCGTGCTAATCTCTGTGATTGTAATCGTTGGGCTTTCGATTGCCAGAGGCGCGGTGATAGTCAAGGAAGGCACCGCCGTGGTCATCGAGCGCCAGGGCAAGTTCAAGAAGGTGCTGGGGCCGGGTTACAAGGTGATCATGCCATTCATGGATGAGCGGCGGGCCGAGGTGACGCTCAGTGAGCAGCACTTCGACACCGGCCAACTCAGCCTCAGCACCGCCAACCTCGCGCCGATCACCTTCAACATGAGCGTCCATTACGAAATCATGCGCGACCCCAGCAGCCCCTTCCTCACCCCGGTCGCCGAGTCGGTCTATCGCGCCGTCTACACCGTCCACGACTGGCAGGAGATCACCCGCGAGGAAGCGCTGGCAGTGGTAACCCAGGTGGTCGGTGGCCTCGACTTCAAAGCCGATATCATTGACACGCGGAACTGGTCACACGCGGTGGCAGCCAAGGTGCGCGACGAATTGAACAAGCGGGCCAACCGCTGGGGGGTGTACATCGCCGACATCAACATCACCAACATTGTGTATTCGGAGGCTTCGCGCGAGATCGCCAGCTTCGAGGGCCGCGCTAAGCGCGAGGCCCGCAAGAAGGTGATCGAGGCAGAGGGCCAGCGCGAGATCGCCCAGACCCTAAGCCTGAACAACGATGAGATGCTGCGCTGGCGCTACATCGAGACGCTGCGCGAGGCGATGAGCAAGCCCGATGCCCGCATCATGATTGCCCCTGAATCGAGCGGTGGGATTAGCCCGGCGGCAATGTCCCAATTGCAGCGCGCCCGCCTCATCCCCAGTGGTAATGGGGGCAACGATGCGCCCATCCCCGACCAGGCCCGCTTGCCCCAGCCCCAGGGGGATACGGTGTCGTCGGCACAGCAAGCCGTCGAGACCCAGATGCTGCCGCAGTCGGGTCAAACCGTTACCATGCCAGCCGAACCGCCCAACCCTACCACCCGCAGCTACCCGGCGATGCGCGAGGTGCGTACCCGCGACGAGGAACTGGGTCGGTGAGTGCCGCGAGTTTTTACGAGGCAATTCGTCGCCTGGTTAGCATGATTCCAGCGGGTCAGGTTGCCAGCTACGGCCAGATCGCCGCCTACCTCGGCCATCCCCGCCACGCTCGCATCGTCGGCTGGGCGCTGCACGATTTGCCAGGCAACACGCTGGTACCCTGGCATCGCGTGGTCAACATTCATGGCCGCATTACCACCAGTTGCCTCACCCATCCTGCGAATCTGCAACGCCTTCTCCTAGAGGAAGAAGGCGTTGTCTTTGATGCGGACGAGTATATCGACATGAACCGCTTCCGCTGGGAGGGACCCAGCGACGAGGTGTTGCGGGAACTTATGTTACCCCTTCCCAACCCCCAAGATGGGGAGGCGTGAAGACAAAACCCACCGATCACTCAGAAAGTGTCTGAAAAGCCGTAGCCTGGTTCGTAGGGGGCGAACTGTGGTTCGCCCTTTTCAGACACTTTCTTATTATTACAACCTCAGTTGCCAGGTAAGATGATGTTGTTGCGATTGGTTTAGATGCCTAGCGGCAGGGCGTATGCGATTCGCCCCTACCCCAATCTGGCGCTGATATGGCAGCTGAGGCTGAATATTATCACTGGATCATAAACGTGCCGCTGGTTGCGCCGTGCGCGTCGCTGCCCAGGTTGGCGATCGCCGTCACGGTCATCACTCCAGTGGGGGTGCCAGCATCAATCGTCCAACTGAAGACGTAGCTGCCGCTGGCATCGGTGGGGCCGTGCGCGTCGCGGTAGCAGGGGTTGTTGAAGCGACTACCGTTCGAGTCGGTGCAGATGAGTTGGACATGGGCGGTTGGCGCGGTCTGCACCGTCACCGTCTGGGTAGCGCCATGGCTGATTACCGGCTTGCCGATGATCAGGGTCATCGGCAGGGCGCTGCCGCCGACGGGGGGCAGCCCTGAACCAGAGCCAGGGGTAGCGGTTGGCACAGCGCCGCCGCTGGGGGTGGGGCTGGCCTGTGGCCCACCGAGGTTGTTATAGCGCCAGTCGTAGTAGTGCTGCCCGATGTTGCCCATCTGCACTTGATAGGCGGCATCCATGCTTGGCACGTAGGTGACCACCCGTCGCTCGAACGCCTGGATCAGCACGAGGGTTTGCTTACCGCCGATCTTGACATCGGCCCAGTACGGCTCGGTGATGGGATAGCCAGTGGCGTAGAACCAGGGATTGTTCAATGTCTGCGTCACCACCCTAACCCCGCTGGGGGTAGTGGCGCTAACCGGCCCGCTAGCATTGAGGAAGTCCCAGATCGACTTGGCGATGTTGTGGCCGGTGGCAGGCTCGTAGTAGGCGATGGTTACGTTGGGAATGGCGCGAGCGGTAGGGGGCGGGCCAGCGTGGCCGTCGCGCGTGATGAAATCGCCGACGACGCTGCCCACTGCGCTATTGGCCTTGCCCATCAGGTTCTGGAAGCTGGCATATGTCGGCGCACTGAGGTCGTCCACATCAGAAGCCAGGTCAATCGCAGCGGGGGCGCGCTGCTCGAAGGTCTTGCTGCCAGTCTGCATCCTGCCGCTGATTAGCTCGACGGTGAGCAGCCCGTTGGTGACGAAGAATGGGCTGGTGCGGTCGGCGTTGGCATCGTTGATCTCCATGCGGCTCTTATCGAAATATTGCACCAGGCGGGTGCCACTCGGCGCGTCGGTATAGGTCTCTTGCTTAATTACCCCCGCCGTTGGCCCCCAGTAGAAGCTGCGCTGCACTATGCCGTTGGCAACCAGGCTATCGGTGCGCCCCCATAGGGCGGCAAAGGCGGGGTCGGCAAAGCTGCCGCCGCTGGTCTGGGCGCGGCTGCTGCCACCGCTGAAGCCGAGGACTAGCGCGGCCACCAGTAGCAGGTTGAGAAAAGTAAGTTTCTTACGCAAAGGTTCGCTCCTATCTAATTTTAGGTCAATTTGATCGACGCTGTAGTATAACCGCTGGGGCGGGCATTGACAAGACGGGCAGGATGACTAGGGTTTGGGTCACGTTCTTGCAGAGCAAGCGTTCAGCAGGAGCGAATCGTTGTTCGCCCTGGTTGGGTATGCAGAAATCGAACGCGCACCTGGATGACTACCAGAGCGGTAGGCTTGGGCTGAGGGCCGCTGCCCGTATCATGCAGATATTGGCGCTACCCCAATCACCAAATGTGGTGAAAATATTGTACGCTTGCCCCAGGCTGAACAACGCCTGCTGCGTCTGACCACGCATTGCCCAGATGTTACCTAGCTCGAACCAGGCCATCGCTGCCGCACGGGGATTACCAATCTGCATCGCAAGGGTAATCGCCTGCTGATACGCGGCCAACGATTGATCATACTGTCCAAGCTGCGCGTATGCTCTGGCGAGGTCGGCAAGGATGTTAAGCTGGGCGTTGAGGTCGCCTACAGCCTTGCTGGCGCTAATCGCTCTTTGACAATAGTCAACCATCTCCGCGAAGCGCCCCCGATTTGCCAACGCCAACGCACGGCTATACAAATCCGCTGCTGCACCAAAGATATGCAACTGGCTGACGAAAGCAGCCGCTTGTTGCAGCTCAATAGGATTTAGATCTCCTTGTTCGCTGCTAGCCAGCGGTGGGGGTACGTTGCTGCTGCTTATACTGCCGCTCATACCGCCAAAGTTATTGATAATGGTCAATCCACCCTGCACACCCCCATAATCGTTGATCGGGCCGGAGCCAATGCTAACGTTGCGGTTGTCGCTGTTCTGATCGCGGCCCGCGTTGCGCTGGGCGGTGCCACTGCTCGGCACCGTATTTCCAGTGTTGTCGGTGATGTTGTTCGCGCTGGCGCTGGTCTGCGGGTCAGCCTGATTGGGCGCAACCATCCCACTGCTTGATCGGTTTGCAAGTGGAGGCGCAGGTGGATTAACTTTAGAGTGGCTGGCATCGTACGCCTTCGCCCAGTCACTCCAGGCGGCATCGAGCGATTGGTCGGATCCACTCAGGATTGTAGGATCAATCGCATCGAGCGCGTCAATCAACTGGTTCATACAGCAGTGATCTTGGCAATAATCGATCAGATAGGTTATCCGTCTGCTGTTAGTATCACCCAGGTTGCCGTAGCGCAGCGTGGAGTCGTCGCGGGCTTCAATGAGAGCTTCAACAATAAGAGGGATGATGGTATCGTCTATATGGTTGTTGAGACGGCGGTTTAGCTCGAGGACCTTGGGAACAAGCGGCATACAGTTGGCCTCCGATCTTGATACAGAGATAGTATCACACGCCTATCCCTGCGTCAAGCAGGTTCCGGCGCAAGGGTGTGTTACTAGTTATTGGGTAGCTTGTTCGCTCACCAGGGCGGGCCACCGCCCGTCACTACGTTTACCCATTAACTCGTAACCCACCTGGCGGATTTTAGCCAACGGATTGTGCCAGCGGATAAACGGATTGGGCTTCCTCAATCTCGATGCTCCCAGGTAATCATGGCGGTTAATCGCCGTAGGCAGGTCACCGCCCCCCTCTACGTCAGGCTTGGTGGTTGGGCTGGGTATATTGCTGGGCGGGAGGACGGATCGCCACCCACCTCTACGTGTGGGTCCAATCCGTTTATCCGTTTTTACAATCCGTTGGCTAAAATCCGTCGTCGGAGCGTTCTTCGCTGGGCATTGACGTGCTGCGCGAGGGCGGGCCACCGCCCGCCCCTACGTTTACCCAATAACTTGTATCACACCCCCGGCGCAACCAGCCCACCAGCCGCTTCGTTCTACCCCCAAACCGATCTGCTATAATTGCGATACCAGATTAAGCCGCAAAGGAACGATGATGCAGCAATCCCCCGATGCCCAACTCAAAACTCAAAACTCAAAACTCATAATTCAGCACATCGCGCTGGTGGTCGCCTGCGCCATCTTCGCCATCCTCACCATCTACCAGCTCAACCTGCCCGGGCTGTACGCCGACGAGGCGCTCGATGTCGTTCCCGCGATGCAACTGCTCAATCACAAGCCGCTCGACTTTGGGTCAGTGCGCGGCGCGTACTTTCCGCTGGGTGGACTGAAGCTGCCGGTGATGAACAGCGATTATCAAGGTGTGGTCGGCACATACGGGGTGCTGCCATTTATCGCCATTGGCGGAGTCAATGTCTACAGCATCCGCCTATTTACGATTGTCACTGGCATCATCGCCATCATCCTTGCCTACTACTGGGGCCGCGCCCTGCTCGGCGCAAACGTAGCGGCAATTGCTGTGCTGCTGCTGGCGGTCAGCCCCTCGTGGGTGTTCTGGAGCCGCATCGGTATCTACGTGGTCGCTCAGGTAGTGCCGATCACAATTGGGGCGCTCTATTGTCTATTCCGCTGGTGGCGGGGCGGTCGTGATCGGTGGCTGGTGGCAGGCGCGCTCTTGATTGGCCTCGGCTTCAGCACCAAGTTTCTGTTCCTCTGGCTGCCGCTGGCCCTGCTGATCAGCTATAGCCTGTTCAGCGTGCCGCGCATCCGCGCCCTGGGCTTCTCGTTGGGGCTGCGCGGCGCGGGCAAGGCCAAACCGCACTTCACTCGCAACCTGCTGGTCAGCCTGGCCGCATTCGTGATCGGCGCGTTCCCTTTCGTCTGGTACAATCTCACTACCCGTGGCACCTATCATGTGCTGATCGACAATCTGCTGCACACCAGCAAGGGAGTGAACAACGCCGATCTGCTGCACAATTTGCATCAGGTGGTGAGCGACTTCCAGGTGCTACTCGATGGCAGCTTCTTCTGGTTTCAGGCATACGGCGGTCAGCCCTACCATAACCCCTTCTATCCACTTGCCTACCTCGACGCTCTAACCTTGCTATTGGGGGGGGTTGTACTTGCAGGGCGCAACGCCCCATCCCCAGCCCCTCCCGGTGGGAGGGGTGAACCAGATCCCCCCCCCGTCGTTAGGGGAGGGTTGGGGAGGGGGGTTTTTGCCGAAATCGCGCTATTGGCTGGGGCGCTGGGTTTCTTCCTGGCCTGGTGGTATCTAGGGGCAGAGGCCATAATCATCGAGTTGGCCTTCTTTGCCTGCTTTGGGCTACTGCTGGGTCGTCTGGCGCTAGCGCCACGCCGTAACTGGTATCATCGTCCCATCGTGTTCCTCACCCTGATGACCGCGCTGATCGTGGCGATGAGCGCGGTAACGGTCTCCGAGCTATTGCCCACCCACCTGCTCATCCTGCTGCCCATCCCGCAACTGACGATTGCTGCCGCGCTGGTGGTACTCGCCGACGCGCTGCGCGGCTATCTGGCGCAGCACATCACCTCCCGCGCCAGCGCGATAGTTGCCGCCGGGGTTGCAGTTGCGCTAGTTTTCGCGTTGCTGCTCTCCGACTTCCTGGTGGACAGCGCCTACCACCGCGACCTGACGCGGCAGGGCGGCTATATCACCTTCTCCGATGCTATCTACACGCTGAAAGATTATCTACTAAACCGTAAGGCGAAACGTCCGGTGCTGATGGACTGGGGCTTCCAGTACAACTTGCAGGTATTGAGTGACGGCAAGCTGAACCCGCTGCCCATCTTTCAGTACACCCCGCAGCCCGATGCGGCCTTCTACAACGCGCTGGACACCACCCTGAAGGATGCCGCCAACGTGTACGTCTTCCACGTTCCCGAAGCGGCGGCGGGCTATCCTGGCCGCTACCCCGCCTTCATGGCTGAGGCGAAGAAATTGGGCCTCACCCTCCATCTGGATAAAACCTTCTACCACCGCGATGGGTTGCCAGCTTATGAGGTGTGGAGCGCGAAATGAGTGCTGAGGTTTGAGGTTTGAGGTTTGAGTGTTTGTAGGGGTGGCGCTCGCCCTCCCCCGGCGATCCACCGGTTGGCAATCAGCAACAGGTAAGTTAGTGGCAGCAGGCAAACCTTACCAAAACCTTACCAAAACCTTACCAAACTTGAACATTTGCCTCCCCAAATATGTTGACAGTAGCAGACGAAGCGGTTATGCTTGTCAATGCAGAAGGATCTACCTCTTGTTATTCGTCCGGCTAGCGCAATTCCACGCTAATTCTCTATAAGTAGCAGCAGTAACAGTACCTCCTACCCGGTAGCGAAGATCATTGATCAAAGCGAAAGGGTAAGGTTAAGGTATGCGTACAGGTAACCGAGTACCACGCTGGTTGTTGGCGGTGGTGACAGTGGCGATGCTGATTATAGTAGTAAGCCTGGCTGGCCCACTGACGACAGCCAGCCAGGCGAAGATTATCACAATCGATACACCCACCCCTTGCGCGGGTGGCGGTGGCCCTATCCTCAACTTCGCCTCCACTGTCAACTACCCCCTGGTCTATAGCGGCCCCGAAGCGGTGGCAGTTGGCGACTTCAACGGCGATGGCAAGCTCGACCTTGCGGTCGTCGACATAAACTTCTACCGCGTTGGTATCCTGCTAGGCAACGGCAACGGCACCTTCCAGCCCGCCATCAACTACCCAGTTGGTAACAGCCCCACCTCAGTGGCGGTGGGCGACTTCAATGCCGATGGCAAGCTCGACCTGGCCGTTACTAACAGTAACG
>JANXYP010000415.1 GCA_025355955.1 Chloroflexota bacterium | reverse complement strand
TGGGAGAGGGGAAAAGCAGGGTTCATCATCCGCTCGGCGAGAGGGCGAAAAAGCGCCACACCCATTGCCTGGTGTGGCGTTGCCTTATTCCTGACTTTATTACCGGCTACGACTCAACGTTATCCCGCTTCGCCTGACTAGCGTGACGGCGATGTGTCTCCGGCTTGAGGGGCTTGCGGGCGCCATGCCGTACATCATAAACGTAGATAGTGTTGTTCTCGTGGTCTATAAGGTAGAAGATATGATAGGTATCAACGATGCGGCAACGATAATTCGCAGGCAAGTCATTATCAGCATGATGCCCGATTTGGCGCTTCGCTAGCTCACGTATTGCAGCAAGGATAGCCTTCACCTTGCGTTCGCCCACATCATCCCGATCCATCTTACGGTAGAAGCGCCCAATATCTATTAGGGTATCAGGCACATTTCTTCCCGATATTACCTTCACTTCAGCAGCCCTTCTTGGTGAGCGACCCGTTGCTGATAAATGCCCTCCCACACCAAGCGCTCAAGCTCATCAACGCTGATGCCGTCGGCACGCGCTTCTTCGGCCATGCGGATATGATCTACGGAGGTAAGCCCAGAAGCAGTAGGGGTAATATAGTCGGTCAGATCATCATCTACGGTGCGGAGTAGCGCCTCCAAGGCGTAATCGGTGATGTCCTGTGTACCTCGCGCCTCGTCGAGCAAAGAGCGCTGCTCCTCGTTGAGAGTCAAAGTAATCGTATAATCAGCCATGACTTTGCCTCCTGGTAGCAGACGGGTGCAGTTCACAGCATTGCGATCTCCGACCAGGGTGAGCGTCGCCCATCCCTATACCAGCCTTGATTGCAATTGGATGAACTGTACCCGTAGCAGACTACACTATTGACAATGTAGCCTGTTGAACTCGGCTACTCCTGGGGTTTACTTGTCCAGGTCGTCTGCGCCCGCACCAATGAGTTCGGGCAGGCGGTCGTCGTCAATCTCCGGCTTGTCAGGGGTGATCGCTTCGAGCTTGAACATATCGTCCTCGACCGTGACCGTAACGTTGCTGCCGTTCATAAAGCGCCCTTCGAGGATGCCCTCGGCGAGCGGGTCTTCGATCAGGTTCTGGATGATGCGACGTAGCGGGCGAGCGCCGAAGTTGGGGTCGTAGCCGCGCTTGGCAAGCAGATCCATGCCCTCGTTGCTAACATCGAGGGTCATTTCCTGCTCCTTGAGCTGGACGCGCACGCGGGCAAGCAACAGGTCGGTGATCTGGCGAATATGTTCGCCGGTGAGCGAGTGGAAAACCATGATGCCGTCAATGCGGTTGAGGAACTCAGGGCGGAAGGCCCGCTTGAGTTCGCCCATCACTTTGTCCTTCATCTTGTCGTACTGGCCCTTGGCTACTTTCTCGCTGTCGGTCTTGGTGGCGAAACCCATGTTCATATCGCGGTTGATCAGCTCTGCCCCCACATTCGAGGTCATAATTATGAGGGTGTTGCGGAAGTCTACACGTCGACCCTTCGCGTCGGCGAGATGGCCGTCTTCGAGGATCTGCAGCAGCATATTGAAGACATCGGGATGGGCTTTCTCGATCTCGTCGAGCAGGATGACGCAGTAGCTCTTGCGCCGCACTGCTTCGGTAAGCTGACCGCCCTCTTCAAAGCCAACATACCCGGGAGGCGCGCCGACCAGGCGGGAGAGGTTGTGCCGCTCCATGAACTCACTCATGTCAATCTTGACCAACGCCTCTTCGCTGCCGAACATCTGCTCGGCTAGCGCTTTCGCCAGCTCGGTTTTGCCCACTCCAGTCGGGCCGAGGAAGATGAAGCTACCAATCGGTCGCTTCGGGTCCTTAAGCCCGGTGCGGGCGCGACGCACCGCTTTCGATATGCTGGTAATCGCCTCATCCTGGCCGACTACCCGCTGGTGCAGGTGGGTCTCCAATTGTAGCAGCCGTTCGGACTCCTCGCCCGCGATACGTACCAGCGGGATGCCGGTCCACATACTGACTACCTCGGCGATGTCCTCCTCGGTAACATAAGGCTTCTCAATGCTCGGTACACCCTCGATACCCTCTTCCATCTCCGATAGCCGTTTGCGTAGCGCCTCGGCGCGGTCACGAAAGTCGGCTGCAAGCTCGAACTGCTGTGAGGCGCTGGCCTCGTCGCGCTGCCGCTCCATGTCGCGCAGGGCGTTCATTGCCGCTCGCTGGCTGGGGCGGGTGGACGCGCGGGTGAGACGCACGCGGCTGGAAGCCTCGTCAATCAAGTCAATCGCCTTGTCGGGCATGAAGCGGTCAGAGACGTAGCGGGCAGCCAGGTTGGCAGCGGCCTTGAGCGCCTCGTCGGTGATGTAGAGGCGATGATGTTCCTCGTAAAGCTCCTTGATGCCGCGCAGGATCTGGATGGTCTCCTCGATACCCGGCTCCTCTACCATCACTGGCTGGAAGCGACGCTCCAGGGCGGCATCGCGCTCGATGTACTTGCGATACTCGTCTAGCGTGGTTGCGCCGATACACTGCATCTCGCCACGTGATAGCTGCGGCTTGAGGATATTGGCGGCATCTACCGCCCCTTCCGCCGCGCCCGCACCGACGATAGTGTGCAACTCGTCAATGAACAGGATGCTGCCGGTGTCCTTGATTTCGGCCATCACCTTCTTCAGCCGCTCCTCAAATTCACCACGATACTTGGTGCCTGCTACCAATGCGCCGATGTCCAGCGATAGCAGCCGCTTGCCCTGCAGCGTCTCTGGCACATCACCGGCAACGATGCGCTGGGCCAGTCCCTCGACGATGGCGGTTTTGCCCACTCCGGGTTCGCCGATCAGGGCGGGGTTGTTCTTGGTGCGGCGCGAAAGTATCTGGATGACCCGTTCGATCTCCTTCTGTCGCCCGACGATGGGGCCGAGCTTACCCTGGCGAGCGGCTTCGGTCAGGTCCATGCCGAGTTGGTCGATGAATGGGGTTTTGCTGTTGACCTTGGCCGTGGATGCGCCCACCCCGGCGTAGCCGCCACCACCCGCATTGCTGGCGTTCAGCACCTTGATCACCTCAGCCCGTACCTTTTCCAGACTGACCCCCAGGCTTTCGAGTACACCGGCGGCAATGCCCTCACCCTCGCGCACCAGGCCGAGCAGCAGGTGTTCGGTGCCGATATAGTGGTGGTTGAGCTTCCTGGCCTCGTCAATCGCCAGTTCGATGACCTTCTTGGCGCGGGGGGTTAGCCCGATGTCGCCGACCATCATCTTTTCGCCACGCCCGATGATGAACTCGACTGCGCTACGCACCTTATGCAGTTCGATGTTCAGGTTTGCCAGCACGCGGGCGGCTACTCCATCGCCCTCGCGTACCAGGCCAAGCAGGATATGTTCGGTGCCGATATAGTTGTGGTTAAAGCGGAGCGCTTCTTCCTGGGCGAGGGTGAGTACCTTGCGCGCCCGTTCGGTAAACTTGTCAAACTTATCTGTCATCGTCTTCTCCCAGTTCAGGCTAATATTGACAACGCGGATGGTCATTACTGCTTAATATACGTACTGGCAGCTAGTTTCTATTCAATTTTCTTGCCACCACAATTATACAACGCTAGCAGCGGGGTGATGGTTATATTTGTATTAGAAAGCGGCAAGCCCCCAATGCTTGCGCGGTGGGGGCTTACGGTTTAATGCGGGTAGGTTGCCCTCTTGTTAGCGCCGGGTAGATGAAACAGTTGGTTGGTTGGTTGACCGCTACTTGCTATCGCCCCCGTTGCCGGAGCCAGCAGCTTCATCAGTGTCAGTTTCGCCATGTTGGCTGGATGCTTCAGAGCCGGTGCCGGTCTCCTCGATGGTGGCGTCGGAGTCGTTCTCGCCCTGGTTGGGGTAGGTGGTCGTGCCGCTGGGGTGCGCTGCGTCAGCAGTATTAGTGGACACTTCACGCTCCTCGGCCTCGTTGGCTTCGAGCGTGCTGAGTACCGTGCTACCACTGGCGGCAAAGTCCTCACCTGGTGTCACATCGCGATCAGGCTTGTTATTCTCACTTGACACGTGCGTCTCCGTTTCGCTGCTAGCTGTGCTACGTAGCTCGGCTGGTGCCTCGCTACCTGCTTCGCTGCTAGCTGGGCTACGTAGCTCGGCTGGTGCCTCGCTAGCCTCCTGGTTGTCACTCTCTGGGACTGACATTATGGAGGCGACCTGGGCCGCCACCTCATCATCCTGAGCTGCGGTAGGCGCGGTAACCTGGTCAATCGCCTCGGCGTTGGCAGATTCCGGTTCGCTGATGTGGGGCAGCGAGGGTGGTGGGGTATTGGTGTTGATGGTTACGTCAACGGTATTCATCGCCGAGCGAGAGGCCTGGATTTCGGGGGTCTCGTTGGTATCCTCCGACTCAGTGCGTTGGGCCATTGCCTCGCGCATCGCCAGTTCCATTGCGCTCTGGCCGCCGCCACCGAAGGTAGTCTGGCTGGGGATCTGGGCTTCACGAGGACGACGGTCAGCGCCGCGATCGCGAGGTGCGACACCGCCGCGTTCGCCGCGATCGCGCCGTTCGCCGCGATCACTGCCGCTGCGTTCGCCGCGTGGTTCGCTGCTGCGTTCGCCGCGTGGTTCACCAACGCTGCGTTCGCCGCGTGGTTCGCCGCTGCGCTCCGGGCGGGGGCCACGCTCACTGCGTTCGCCACCGGCCTGACCTTCAGCCAGAATGTCGTCCATGTTCGCGCCCTCGACTGCCCGCTTGAGGCTGAGGCCAATGCGCTTGCGCTGGGGGTCGATACGGATGATACGTAGAGTGTGGTGTTCGCCCTCATGCACCGCATCGCGGGGGTGCATGATGCGACCCTCGGATAGCTCGGAGACGTGGATGAGACCCTCGACTCCATCGGCAATGCGGGCGAACGCGCCAAACGTAGCAAGCTGGGTAATCGTGCCTTCCACCAACTGGCCCACCTGGTAGCGGGTGGTGATGTCCATCCACGGTTCCTGCTGGGTGCGCTTCAGGCTAAGAGCGATCTTGCGATCTTGCTCGTCCACGCCCAGTACGTAAACATCGACCTCCTGGCCCACCTTTAGCACTTCGCTGGGGTGATTGACGCGGCTCCACGACAGTTCGCTGAGGTGGATGAGGCCGTCGGCCCCGCCGATGTCGACGAACGCGCCAAAGTCGGCGATGCTGACCACCCGCCCATGACGGGTGTCGCCCGACTTGAGTTCGGAGAGCAGCCGCTCCTTCATCACTTCGCGCTGCGCGGTAAGCGCCAGGCGTTCACTGAGGATGAGGCGATTGCGGTTGCGGTTGATCTCGATAATCTTCAGGCCGATTTGCCGCCCGACCATCGCCTGCAGGTCAGCTTGCTTGGCCTGGTCGCTGCCGCCCAGCCCAGTTACCTGGCTGGAGGGAACGAAGCCACGCACGCCGTCGAGGTTGGCAAGTAGGCCGCCCTTGTTGTAGCCGCTTACTTCGGTCTGGATAATTTCGCCCGCATCGAACTGCCGCTGCAACTTGCGCCAGCTCTTTTCCTGGCGGGCGCGGTTGAGCGATAGGACGGCGTGGCCCTCGTTGTCCTCTGGTGTCACCACCGAAACGAGGATCTCATCCCCCTCTTTCAGCTCACCGTACTCGGTTGGGCTGAGGTCGGAGAGTTCGTTGCTGGGAACGATGCCTTCCGACTTCGCGCCAATGTCCACCAACAGCTCATCCTTGCCCACGCGCATGATGCGCCCCTCGATTACGTCACCGTACTTGAGCGTCTTGAAGCTCTGCTGCCCATACATACTCATCAGCTCTTCCATCGTCTCGCCGCCGGAAGCGGACGGAGCGCTGGTCGCTTCGGGAGAGTCGGGCTTCGTATCAGTGGGGGTAGAAGTGTCTTGAGCTGCGGTTGCGGTTTCAGCCGCCACATCGGCAGGCCGCCACGGTTCCTCGCTGGTGGTTTCGCCAGCATCGGCGGGGGCAGCAACATCCGTGGCGCTAACCCCGATCTCGTCGGCGGCACGGGAGGCTTGCACATCGGCGACCGTGCTGGCCGCTTCCTCTTTCGTCGCGCTGAACTCGTCGAGGGCGGGCGAGGCTTCAACCGCTGCGACTGCGCTGGTTGCTTCGTCTTGCGTCGCGCTGAGATCGTGGCTACTGCCGCTCAATGCCGTAGCGATGGGCGGCTCATTACCAGCGGTGCCGCCGTGCGGTTCGGCGATGGTACTGGGCTGAACTTCCATGCCAGCTTCGATGGAGGAGAGATCAGCGGTGGATATGGAGTCCGCTTCGTGCATCGAGGCGGGGCTGGGCTGGGCATCCGAGGAGCCATTGCCATTGGGGGGGATAGTTGGCGAAGTGACGGTCTGCTCGTCAGCAGCCGGGTTCTGCGCCTGGGCCTGGGTATCGTCCATTAAGATTTGCCGTCCTTATTTTTGATTCTTGCCTCGTCTTGCTGCGCCGTTCGCCTTGCTCTGGCCGGAGCAAGGGTATTGTTACCGCTTGGTTCGGATGCTGGGGTTCAGCGTACCTGTACTTCCTCCGTTGAGGGCGGGGTACCCACGGCACAGGCATAGCTTTGCGAGGCTTCGTCAGTTATTATACGCCATCCTGCGTTAAAATGCAAGAAATGCAACAAGGGCGCGAACTGTATTTTACCCAGTTGTTACCGCGCCCATTGGGGTGTATAATTACAGCAAGTCAGAGGAAATTGTTCAGAGTTTGGGTGGGCGCAGTTGGCCGCTGGTGGAGGTCAGCCTTGTAGCGCAGAGCGCGGCGGCGCAATCGCTGGCAAGGAGCGTAAAGCCTGAGCTGGAGTGGAGGAGTTAGAATGACACAGGGAGGACACGAGATCGACTGGGTGGTGGAGCACCTGGGCAAGAGTGGGATATTCACCTCGTTGAGCGAGGGGGCGCGGCGGCTGCTGGCGGAACGGATGCGGCGACGCACCTATCGTAATGGCGCGTATATCTTCAACAAGGGCGATGTGGGTATCAGCCTCTATGTCATCGTGCGCGGGCGAGTCAAGCTAGTCGACCCGATTGAGAGCGGTGAGGAGATCATCATCGCAGTGCTGAAGGCAGGCGCAGCGTTGGGCGAGTTGTCGCTGTTCGACGGCGCGCCGCGCTCGGCTACCGCTGAGGCGCTTGAGGATGTGGAGGTGCTGGCTCTGGCGCGGGAGGACTTCATCGCCGCGCTGCGCTCATTCCCAGATATGGCCCTGGCCCTGCTGGCGGGTATGGCCCAAACCATCCGCCGCATGAACGGTGAGGTGGAAGCGGCCATCTTCCTCGATCTGCCAGGGCGAGTGGCGAAGAAGCTGCTCGAACTGAGCAAGGAGAGTGAGGGTACAACCCTGCAGATCACCCAGACCGAGTTGGCCGACACTGTGGGTGCAACCCGCGTCAGCGTCAACAAGATCCTGGGCGACTTCGCCACCAGCGGCGCAGTGCGCCTGGGCAAAGGTCGTATCGAAATCATCTCCCCGCAGCTGCTGCAGCGGAGGATTGTGTACTGAGTGCTGAGTGCTGAGTGCTGAGTGCCATCGTACTCCCCTCCCACCGGGAGGGGCTGGGGGTGGGTCTACATGGGTGTAGCTGAAACGTCTGTTTTAGTCTACAATCTACAATCTACAATCTACAATCTGCAATCTGCAATCTACAATCTACAATCTACAATCAAGAGGGGTGAGCGGGTCAACAGGCAGCCTGGAGGCTAACCTGTTGACCAACCCACAGAAAGAGGAGAGGAGAGGAGAGAGGAGAGGGTATAGAGGAGGGTTCAGCGGGCGCGGTATGGGTCAGATACCGGCTCACTGAGGGGTGGCAGAATCTACCAGCCCCTCCCGTTGCGGGCCACCCACATGGGGGCCTGGTTCATATGATAGGAACGGGTCAGTGCGCTGTCATAGTTCTGGTAGGAGGCCACTGGCATTGGGTTGATGGCGGAGGTGGCCTGCTGAAGCTGAAGGTCGGGCCGGGCGAAGTTGTTGTACAGAGTGTTGGCCTCGCCCTCGCGCTGCTCCTCATATTCGTGAAGCAAGCGGCGGATTATGCTAGATGTCATTTCCTTTTCTTCCTTTACTGTCGGGCCTGGTTGTTTTTGTTTTGTTTGCGCCCGACACCCTTATGATACCGCATCGCGGCGCGACGGCGTATAAAGCGCTTTACAGACTGGGTGTAAAGTTGGCTACATTCACTCACCAGCAGCGTTCTTGACGGCAACAGCACCGATGGCTATAATAACCGTAGGCAGAGGCTGGCCTGAGTGACGACCCTGGGGAGGTGCAGCGATGGATAGTGCGGTATTGGAGCAAGCGCGGGCCGGTGATGCGGCGGCGTTTGCCGTGATCTATGAGACCTACAACCTGGCTATCCACAAATACGCTTATCGGCTGCTGGGCAACCAGGAGCAGGCCGACGATATTACCCAGGAGACCTTCATCAAGGCGTACCAGAGCATCGGCAGCCTACGCAACGAGGCGGGCTTGCAGTCGTGGCTCTATCGCATCGCCTCCAACCTCTCGCTCGACACCTTGCGGCGGCGCAAGGTAGTGGCGTGGCTGCCCCTGCGCGAGGAGCATAGCGGCGACGATACCCCGCCGCACGGAGTCAGCCTCGAACTCGCCGCGCCCAACGCCGATTTTGCCACCGATTTCGCCGAAGCGGATGCGGTTCACGCCGTGCTAGCCCAGTTGCCCCCCCCACTGGCCGCCTGCCTGGTATTGCGTAGCGTCGAGGGCTTCTCCTGCGACGAGATTGCCGAAATCCTGAAGATACCACGCGGCACCGTCTGGAGCAGGCTGGCGCGGGCGCGGGAGTTGTTTGTCACCGCCTACAATCGTAGTGGACCAGCAGGGGGCAAGTAGCCAGTGGGCTGTCCAGCATATAAAGACCTGCTCTCGCGCTACATTGACAACGAACTAAGCAAGCGTGAGCGCGAGGAGCTACAGGCGCACCTGCAGATATGCAGCCGGTGCAGCCACGCGCTGGCTAAGTACCGGCAGATGGAAGCGTTGCTGGGCAGCAACGCGACCAAGCCTGCACCCAAGCCCAATCCCACCGTGCGCGATAACGTGCTAGCCGCTATCGAGCAGCGGCAGCAGCAACGCGGTCCGCTCAGTCATATGATGCACGGCAATAGCACACGCCGCTTTAGCATCGCACGAGTAGCCGGGCTGGTGGTGATCGTCGGAGCGTTGAGCGTCACTGCCGTAATCCTGGCGCAGAATCCGGCGGCACGTGGGTTGTGGCCGGGGGTTGCGGACACCGCTGGTGAGCCGTCGCCCACTCCCGATGCCGCGCTAACCAAAGTGGCGCAGGCCGAGGCTACGGCGTTGACGGTTGCCGCGCTGCCACCCGCTCATATCATTAGCGCCGCGCCGGTGAGCAGCCAGAACCAACCGCTCAAGACGACGGCGGTGCCGCTCGATGCCGCCATCGCCTTGCGCTTCGACTCGGCAATGGAACACGACTCGGTGGAGCAGGCATGGCAGATCAGCCCGCCCATCCCCGGCAGCTTCGATTGGGTGGCCGACAACGAGGTTCACTTCATTCCCTACAACCTCGGCTACATCCCCGCCGTTACCTACACCCTGATGTTGAGCGACACCGCCCATGTGCTAGGCGGCGGATCGCTGGCCGCACCCTTCACCTACACCTGGGCAACCATCCCGCCACCCGCACTACTGGGTTACGACCCCGCCAACCTCTCTGCTAATGTTGCACTTACCCAGAGCATCACCCTGCGTTTCAGCCAGCCGATGCAACAAGCCAGTGTGCAGATGGCTTTCAGCGTCAGCCCCATTATCGCAGGCAAGTGGGCATGGAGTAATGATCGCCAGCAGGCCAGCTTCAGCCCCGACCCCGGTTGGCAGCCCAACACCGCCTACACTTTCAGCCTCAGCCATAGCGCCGCCAGCGCCAGCGCCGTGCCGCTGGGCAAGGATGCCAACTGGCAGTTCGTCACCACTGATGTTGCGCGGGTGGCATTCAGCGCCGCCCAGCCAGGACTAACCCTACCGCTAATCGCGCTGCCAGCAGGGCGGGATAACTACAGTATCCCGTTCAGCTTCAACCAACCTGATAATATTATCACCCAGCTTGTCTTCACGCTATCCACGGTCAGCGGCGGTGATATCGAGCAGCCGACTCAAGTGAAGCCGCTGGCAAACATCACAGTAGCGGTAAACGGCGCGACCAGCTACAGCGGTACGCTGACCCTGCAACTACAAGCTGGTTTCTACCTGCTGGCCGCGCCGACCGGCCAGCAGGTCTTTCTGTTGGTGAGCGATGAACAGTTGGCAGCCAGACAGGCAGGCAGCCAGCTATTGTTGTGGGCCACCCGCAACGGCAAGCCGGTTGGCGGGCAGGTGCTGCAGATATATGATGCCGCCCACAACCTGCTGGATACGGGCCACAGCGGAAGCGACGGTCTGTATCTCACCAACCTGAGCGCGGGCGCACCCCCCACCCTGGCGCTGGCGCGGGACGGCCATGCGCTGCTAGCGGTTGCCTTCATCAGTGGGCAGCCCGCTAGCGGCGGCAACGCGCAGATCTACGCCTACACTGACCGCGCTGCCTACACTGCTGGCGATGAGCTAAACTTCAAGGTGGTGGTACGCGCTGGCGATGCCACCGCCTACCAGTTGCCGCCCGCCGATGCCAGCATCAACATGACGCTCACAACTGCCGATGGCAGCGCCCTCACCAGCGTTATGCTCCGCCCTGACAGTTACGGCACGGTGGGGGGCAGCTTCCCACTTGCCCCGACACTACACGCGGGCTGGTACACCCTTAGCGCGACAACGCTGGGGCAGGAGCAACAACTCAAGGTATATGTCCACCAGCAGGGTGCGCCCGCCCAACCAATCACCATCAGCGAAACCGCGCCGCTGACCGCTACCAATGGCGGATTGCGCGTCACCCTGGACCGCAGTGCATACAGCGTGGGTGATACTGCGACTCTGACCATAAGTAACGCGCCTGCCACTAATGTCACCGCCTTGCTCACCGTGGAGCGCGGCGGTTTCATTCTAAGCCGCAGCGGGATAATCAGCAACAGCGCTACTCTGGAACTGCCAATTAGCGCGACGATGGCTCCAGCGGCGCGGGTGCAGGTTAGCCTGTTCACTGCCAATGGGCCAATTAGTGCGGGAACCGACCTACATATTCCGCTGGGCCGCAGCCTCGACGTAAAGCTGGTGCCAGACCCCAACGCCAGACCGGGGCGCAACGCGATCTTCACCGTCTCGGTGGCCGACAGCAATGGTCAGCCACTACCCGCCACCCTCTCTCTCAGCGTGGGGGATGCCGCCCCCGACAGCGATATAACCACTGCCTTCTACCCCACCATGGTTGTGTCCACGCCGCTCTATAGCGCCGCCGCGCTAACCTCCCCATCCTCCCAGGATGGGGAAGGGCTGGGAACTAACTCCCCCCCCCAGAATGGCGGAGGGTTGGAAACAAACTCCCTCCCCCAGGATAGGGGAGGGCTGGGAACTAACTCCCTCCCCCAGGATAGGGGAGGGCTGGGGAGGGGGGTTGTGCCAGCCACCCAACTCGCCTATTGGGGCGGCAACCTGGTGGTAGGCGCAAGCGGGGTGGCAACCTACAGCGTGGCCCTACCCAATGGGGCGCGGGGCAACTGGTGGGCTATCGCTCGCGTGGTTGGCACGGACAATCGCTTCGGCCAGGCCAGCGCCAGCTTTGTGCTCACTACGCCGCTGGCGGTCACGCCATTTGCCCCCGCCAGCTTCGTGCAGGGCGACCGCGTCAACATCGGCGCAATCCTCGTAAATCACACCGCCGCATCAGTCAGCGGCCAGATTACCCTAAGTTCCGATGGCCTTACCCTGATCGGCGCGAAGCCAGCGCAGCAGAGCGTTTCCATCGAGGCGGGGCAGACGCTGACAATTACCTGGCGAGTGCAGGTGCGCCGCGCCCGCGCCGTGCGGATGGTGTTCGACTTCTTCGCCGATGATGCCAGCAACAAGGGGCTGGCAACTCCGCTGGACAGCTCGGTTGATGCCAGTGCCGAGGTGCGGCCCGCCACAGCGGAGCAGATCAGCGCCAGCGCTGGGGTGACTGCCGCCAGCACGACGGTTACGGCAACGATGCAGGCAGATCCAGCCACCGACCTGAGTAGTATGGAGATCGAGGTTGACCCATCGATTGCTTCGGCCCTGATTGGCAGTCTGACGGCGGAGCTTGATGCCAATGCGTCGGGCAGCGAAGCAATGAGCGGACTGGCCGCAGAAGCGGCCCAGTTGGATGATGCCTTCAGCCGCTTGCAGTTCAGCAAGGCAGCGCTGCCCAGCTTTACGCAGCAGGCTGGCGCGGCGATGCAGGGGGTGTACACCAACCAGCAGCCCGACGGTGGTTGGAGCGACAGCGGTGCAGGCAGTGAGGTGTGGATTACCGCTTTCACCCTCCACAATCTTGCCCGCATCCGTGACACTGGGCAAGCGGTTGATGCCCAGGTGACCACACGGGCGGTCGCCTGGTTGCGCCGCCAGTTGCCGCAGATGAGCGACGCACAACGTGCCTACAGCTACTATGTGCTGGCTCTATATGGGGCGGCCGATCTCGGCGAGGTGCGTCTGCTGCTGGCCCAGCCGCTCGACCACTTTGCCACCGCTGCGCTGATCCTGGCGCTGCAGCGGCTAGGTGACCGTGAAGCGGCGGTGCTATTGGCGCATCAGCTATCGGCAGCGGCGACCATCAGCGTAGATGAATTGGCTAGCTGGCAGTCGGATGCGGTGGGTAGCGAAATAGCCACCGCAACCGTGGTCGAAGCGCTGCTACAGACCGTGCCACGGGATCCGCTAATCAATCGCGGGGTAAATGGGCTGCTGGCCGCTCGCGTTGGTCGCCGTTGGGAAACGGCGCGGGCGAGTAGTGAGGTATTCGCCACGCTGCTCGACTACGTGATTGACACCAACGATGGCCGCAACACTGGCGTACCTTTGCGAGTCAATGACGATACTCCGCCTACCGTTCAACCCAGTCATGACCAGATTGGCGGCTTCAGTTACAAGCTATACCTCGGCGATGCGCTACTCACCAGCGTGGACGTAGATCCCACTAACCCCAGCACGGGCCACCGCTTGATTATCTTGTCCGTCGACAAGTTGCAAACGCAGAACATCATTCGGCTGGTAAGCAGCGGTGGCAACCTCCTGTACTACGCGATCACCACCCGTTATCGCCACAGTATCAACGCCAGCTTCACCGCCAGTGACGACGAAGCCCGCCGCTTCAGCTTGCAAAACCCCCGCGCCATCCCATCGAATGGCAGCGCCGGACTTAGCATCAGCCGCAGCTACGCTAACCTCGACCACCCTGATGCCAGTGACATCACGGTTGGCGACACGGTGCGCGTTACCCTCAAAGTGCAGGTAAGCAGTGCAGCCGCGCCGTTGGGTCAAGTCGTCGTATACGACCCGCTAGCGGCAGGCTTCACCTTGCTGGAACCAGAGCAAGCGGCGCGACCGATGCACGGGATAACCAATCGTGACCGTCCCGACGGGGGTGATAGTAACGACGGCGCGGCGGTGAATAGCATCTATGCCAGCTTCAGCAGCACGACAGGCAGTGTCAGCTTCAACGTGGCGCAGATGCAACCAGCCGCAACCTACAGCTTCAGTTACCTGCTGAGGTCTACAACCAGCGGCGACTTTGCTGCCACACCTGCCACAGTCTACGCTTCCCAGCAACCCGATAGCGCGGCAACCTCGACCAGCAACCTGATCAGCATCATCTCAGCGGATAGCAAGGGACAGGAGTAATATGGAAAAGTTCGTCATCGAGGGCGGCCACCGACTACATGGCGAGATTACCCCCACCGGCAATAAGAACGCAGCCTTGCCGCTGCTGGCCGCCTGCCTGCTCACCGAGGAGACGATTACCTACCACAACCTACCCCAAATCAACGATGTGCGTACCATGCTGGCGATCTTGCAAAGCATCGGCGTGATCGTGGATACCAGCCGCTGGGATGCGGACAAGACGGTGCGGCTGACAGCGCAACAGGTGGAGAGCAGCGAGCTGGACTACGAACTGTGTCGCCGCATTCGTGCCAGCTTGCTGCTGATGGGGCCGCTGCTGGCGCGGGTCGGTGAGGTTCGGGTTGGCAAGCCAGGTGGGGATTATATCGGTCGCCGCCCGGTCGATACCCATTTCCTCGCTCTCGAAGCCCTCGGCGCAACGGCGGTAATTGATCACAGCACCTACTATCTGGAAACGAAGGGACTGCGTGGGGCGGATATTTTTCTCAATGAGGCCAGTGTAACCGGCACCGAGAACGCGATCATGGCGGCGGCGCTGGCGGCGGGTAGCACAGTTATCTGCAACGCCGCCAGCGAACCGCACGTGCAGGAGCTATGCCTGTTCCTCAACGATCTGGGCGCGAACATCAGCGGTATTGGCAGCAATCAGCTTTACATCGAGGGGGTGGCGCGGCTGCACGGCGGCGAACACAGCGTGGAAAGCGATAACATCGAGGTGGGCAGCTACATTGGGCTGGCTGCAGTTACTGGTAGCGAATTGCTGATCCGCAACGCCGCGCCGAAGCATCTGCGGATGACCAAGCTGGTGTTCCAACGCCTGGGGGTGGAGTTGGAGATGCGCGGTGACGATGTATTCGTCCCAGGCGGGCAGCAGCTAAAGATACAGAACGACCTGCGCGGCGATATCCCTTACATTGACGACGCGCCCTGGCCCGGCTTCCCTGCCGACCTGATGAGCATCGCCCTGACGGTGGCAACCCAGGCCAGTGGCACGATTATCATGTTTGAGAAGATGTTCGACGGGCGGCTGTTCTTCGTGGACAAACTGAACGGCATGGGCGCGCGCATCATCCTCTGCGACCCCCACCGCGCCGTAGTCATCGGCCCTTCGCGGCTGCATGGCGAGGAGCTATCCAGCCCCGA
>JANXYP010000389.1 GCA_025355955.1 Chloroflexota bacterium | reverse complement strand
CGACCGATTATGTGATGACCAAAACCACCAGTGGTGGCTACGATTACTGGCACGTAACCATCACCACCCCACACGTTCCCGATCTCCTCTACTATCGCTTCAAGTTGCAGCACGTACGAGCCGACACCAGCGTGGACACCGGCTGGTACAACGATAATTACCTCGACGACAACGACAACCTGAACAAGGGTGGCAGCGGCCAATACTTCGAGGGTGGTGAACCGGGCAGCGCGGCCTACCAGCTTACCGTCTACGATCCCGCCTTCACCACCCCCGACTGGGTGAAGAATGGGGTTATCTACCAGATCTTCCCCGACCGCTTCCGCGATGGCAACACCGCCAACGACCAGCTTGCCATCGGCCAGGTCTTCTACGGCGGCAATTGCGCCAATGGCGGTGCGGTCAGCACCCTGCATACTACCTGGAACGAACCACCTGAGGATGGGCGAGTTAGCGGCTGCTACAACCGCGACTTCTTTGGCGGCGACCTGCAAGGCATCCAGCAGGAGCTACCCAACCTCAAGGCGATGGGCGTGACCATCCTCTATCTCAACCCCATCTTTGCCGCCCGCAGCAACCACCGTTACGACACCGACAATTATGAACTGGTTGACCCCATCCTCGGCACCAACCAGGATTTCGCCAACCTCGCCACCGCCGCCCACTCGATGGGCATGAAGATCATCCTAGACGGCGTGTTCAACCACTCCTCCTCCGACGGCTACTACTTCGACCGCTACAATCGCTATCCCAATCCGCCGAACCCAGTGGGCGCGTGCAAGAGTGACAGTTCGCCGTTCCACCAGTGGTACTTGTTCTCGCCGCAGGCGGGTGGCCCTTGCGTCAACGGCACTGAAACCTACCAGGCGTGGTTCGGCTTCTCCAGCCTGGCCGTTACCGACAAGACCAATAACAGCTACCGCGACTACATCTATCGCAGCCCCATGTCGCCCACCAACGTGATTAAGTTCTGGGACAGCCTGGGCGCGGACGGCTGGCGTTTCGATGTTGCCGACGATGGCAGCTTCTCCGCCGCCAACTGGTGGCAGGACTTCCGCCCTTACGCCAAGAGCTACGACCCCAACACCATCCTGATCGCCGAACGCTGGCCCAACGCCAGCGCATGGTTGCTGGGCGACCAGCTCGACTCGACGATGAACTATCGGTTCAAGAAGAATATCCTGGGCTTTGCCCGCTACCCGTTCGACTTCACCGACAATGACCTGAATGGCTCAAACACGCTGGAGGCGCTCAAACCCAGCCAGTTCGACCACTCTATGCAGGCGTTGCGTGAGGACTATCCTGCGCCCGCCCAGTACGCGATGATGAACCTGCTCGACAGCCACGACAACAGCCGCGCCCTCTTCGTGCTGCATTACCCCAGCGAAGGCAGCGATTTGAGTGCGGCCAAGCAGCGCCTGGAGTTCGCTGCCGCCTTCCAGTTCACCTACCTGGGCGCACCGACCGTCTATTACGGTGACGAAGTGGGCCTCTATGCTCCCGACGTGCTGGACAGCAATGGCGTGCTACAAGACGACCCCTACAACCGCGCCCCCTATCCCTGGCCGGACACGGCGGGCACCTACGTCGCCGATCCCGCCGTGCTGGCCTACTACACCAGGCTGGGCTATGTGCGCGGCCAACATTCCGCCCTTCGTACTGGCGACTTCACCACCCTGCTCACCGACGATACCAACTACGTCTACGGCTTCGGTCGCAGCGACAATACCGAGAAGGTCGCGGTGGTGATGAACAACTATACCGCAACCAATACTATCAATCTGCCTGTCAGCGTGGGCGGCTTTGTCATCCCCGACGGCACCGTGCTGCATGACGAACTGGGTGGTGGCGATTACACCGTCTATTGTGGTTACATAACTATCATGCTGGGTGCGAAGCAGAGCGCCATTCTCGTTGACCACACTGCCGCACCTCAGCCCACCCCCACCATAACCCCGCCCGCGACCGAGACCCCATCGCAAACGCCGACCGTGACTGGCACGCCGCCAACCGCTACGCCATCGGCCACCCCGTTCCCCACCGACACCGGCACGCCGCTGCCCACCGCTACCACTACGCCCAACCCGGCCAATCAGGTCACTTTCATAACCACCACGATGCTGACCCAGGACCTGAATATGTCGTCCACGCCAGGAGTTGGCTCGATCAACCTGAACGTCAATGGTCATCCGGTCGGCACTGGCGGCTATCTGCTGATTAACTACAACAGCACTAGCGGCTTCACCGGCTGCCCTTGCCCCGATCTGCCCAACGCCAACGACTACTTCCTCACCAGCACGGTGGTGTTCAGCAACGCCCACTTCATGATCCAGCGCGGCAGCGGCGAGGCGTGGCAGGCGAACGCGGTGCAGAGCGGTGGCAGCGCCTACATTGACAGCGGGGCGCATACCTTCAGCACCCTGTACGACAATGGCCCCGATGCACAGAACCGTACCCTGATCATCAACGTCAGCAACCTGCCGACTACCCCGTTCCGCATCACCGTGTTCAACAATAACAACCCCGGCAACGGCGCACGCAGCGGTTTCATGCTGATTAACAATGGTGGCCTCGCCAGCCCCGGTACCAGCATCAGCTACGGTGCGGGCCAGGGCCAGGTCAGCCAGTGGCTGGTCAGTGGCAGTAGCACCCTGAGTATCATTGAAACCAACATGGGTAGTAGCGGCAACCTACCTGTGGGTGGCATCCTGTTCGATGATGGTGCTAGCACAGCCGCCATTCCAGTAGCAACTACTATACCCATTCCTTGGAGCATGGTTTCTACTAGCAAATCACCAAACACCAAAGCGCCAAGCTGCGCTGGCACACCGTCACCCACTCCCGGCGGGCCGACCAACACCCCAATCCCAACCAATACCCCTGGTGGGCCGACCAACACCCCAATCCCAACCAATACCCCTGGTGGGCCGACTAATACCCCTGCGCCGCCAACGATCACCCCGACCGATTGTCCGAATTCGTTTGTGGACATCACTGGCAACACCTTCTACGTCGCCATCCATTATCTCAACTGTCGCGGCATCGTCAACGGCTTCGACCCCACCCACTACGGACCGGCTGGTACCTCGACCCGCGGCCAGTTCGCCAAGGTGGTGGTATTGGGCTTCGGCAAGCCGCTGTTTACGCCCGCCACGCAAGACTTCGTGGACGTGCCACCCAGCTACTTCGCTTACGTCTATGTCGAGAGCGGCTTCCATGCGGGCATCCTTAGCGGCTTCGACCCCACCACCTGCGCCGCACATGGCCTGGGTATGCCCTGCTACCTACCCAATCTGCCCATCACTCGCGCCCAGCTAACCAAGCTGGTCGTCAATGCCGGTGGTTACACTCTAATCACGCCCACCGGCGGTCTCCCCGATTTCGTAGACGTGCCACCCAGCAACGTCTTCTACGTCAGCATCGAGACTGCTTTCCACAACGGCATCGTTCACGGCTACCCTCAACGCTTCTTCCTGCCCAACAACCCCATCCGCCGCGATGAGATGGCCCAGATCGTCTACACTGGTATCCTCAACCGACCGCAGTGAGTGCTGAGTAAAAACGGATGTGAGTAATCTTGAAGGTTGATCAACTAAGCCCCCGCGAGGGTTGGGGGAGAATCTCGAAGTGCTGATGATGCCATGGGCAAGCTCAAAGCCCAATAGCCACAGCATTATCGCCAGGCGAGATTTCCCCCCAACCCCCGCGGGGGGCTTTTTGCCTTACGCTAGTGCTTTATGCCAGCCTCGGGAGCGCGTCAGTATATAACGCCCATTGCCTATACCTCTCACCTGAATCATTGACTAAACACCCTAAAGTTTGTTATAATTTACACATAGTAAAGATGGGCGCAAGCTGCGCCCTGCAAGACAACCAACTTATGCTGCCTCATCTTCCGCCTGGGCCGCCCGCCTGGGCTATTTTGTGGGTATCTGCGGGGCGTAGCAGACTGCGCCAACGCGAAAGGGTAGAGCTAATTACAATGCGACGTACTGACATCCGCAACATTGCCATCATCGCCCACGTCGACCACGGCAAGACCACCCTGGTAGACGCGATGCTCAAGCAGAGCCATATCTTCCGCGAGAACCAGCAGGTGATCGAGCGGGTGATGGACTCCAACGCGCTGGAGCGCGAACGCGGCATCACCATCCTGGCGAAAAATACCGCTGTCATTTATAAGGGAACCAAAATCAACATCGTGGACACCCCCGGCCACGCCGACTTTGGCGGCGAGGTGGAGCGGGTGATGAACATGGTGGACGGCGTTCTGCTGCTGGTGGATGCGGTGGATGGCCCCATGCCTCAGACCAAGTTCGTGCTGCGCCAGGCATTGCAGCGCGGCCATCGCGCCATTGTGGTCATCAACAAGATTGACCGCGCCAACGCCCGCCCCAACCATGTGCTCAACGCCACCTTCGACCTGTTTGTAGACCTCGGTGCGACCGAGCAGCAGTCGGAGTTCCCTATCATCTACACCAACGCGCTTTTGGGTGAGGCTGGCACCGACCATATGCACATGAGTCAGACCCTGGAGCCGCTGTTCGAGGAGATCATCGAGTATATCGAGGGGCCGGAGTCCGACCCCGATGGGCCAACCCAGTTGCTCGTCACCAACATGAGCTACGACGACTACAAGGGCAAGCTGCTGCTGGGGCAGTTGCACAGCGGCAAGCTACGCAAGGCCCAGCAGATCGCCCGCATCGATCACGACGGCAACATCAAGAATATGCGGGTAAACCAGGTGTTCACCTACTCCGGCCTCAATCGCATCGAGGTAGATGAAGTCAGCGCGGGCGACATTGTGGCAATGACCGGCATAGCCGATGCCAACATTGGCGACACCATTGCCGACGTGGACAACCCCATTCCGCTGCCGCCAATCAAGGTCGAGGAGCCAACCCTGCGGATGACCTTCGGGGTGAACACCAGCCCCTTCGCTGGGCGCGATGGCACCTTTGTCACCTCGCGCAAGATCCGTGAACGGCTCTACAACGAACTTGATCGCGATGTGGCCTTGCGCGTCACCGACACCGAGGCGGCGGATACCTTGCTGGTCAGCGGGCGCGGAGAGCTGCACCTCACCATCCTGATCGAGACGATGCGGCGCGAGGGCTACGAGTTCCAGGTCAGCAAGCCGGAGGTTATCTACCACGAGGTGGAGGGCAAGCAGCAGGAGCCATACGAGCAGGTCGAGCTTGAGGTATCGCAAGAGGTAGTCGGCGTGGTGCCGGAAATGATGGGGCAGCGGCGCGGCGAGCTGGTGGACATGAAGTACCGCGACGATAACTCGGTTCACTTCGTCTACAAGGTTCCCACGCGGGGGCTGCTCGGCTTCCGCCAGCACTTCCTTACCAACACGCGAGGGCAAGGGGTAATGAACTCCCTGTTCGCCGGTTACGGTCCGCTGGCCGGGTCAATCGAAACCCGCAACCTCGGTTCACTGGTCGCCTGGGAGAACGGTGAAACCACCACCTACGGCTTGCACGCCGCTGAGGAACGCGGCACCTTGTTCATCAGCGCGGGTGTCGAAGTCTATGAGGGGCAGGTAGTCGGCCAGCACATCCGCGAGAAGGATCTGGAGGTCAACGTCTGCAAGAAGAAGCACCTCACCAACATCCGCGCCGCTGGTTCCGACGAAAACATCCAGCTAACCACGCCGCACAATATGTCGCTTGATGATTGCATCGAGTACCTAGCCGATGACGAGCTGCTCGAGGTAACCCCCAAGATCTACCGCCTCCGCAAGCGGTTGCTCACCCACAACGAGCGCAGCAAGGCATCTAATCGCGATAAAAGATTAGAGATTAGAGATTAAAGGATGATGTTGGGGCGCACTTGCCGTGCGCCCTTGCTGTTTTTTGCCTTGCGCCGCCAAAACAGTTTTGGTTATAAATCCCTTCAATTACCATCCAAAAACCGCCCATTTCCAGCCCCAGTGCTGTATAATAGCTATGTCCGTGACAGGCTTTCAGGTGAAGCAGTGTGCATACTTTCGCTGTGCCTAGAAGGGAGCAAGACTATGAGTCATAACCGACGTACTGCGGGTGGGTCGCTGTTGGTATTGGCTGGCCTGCTAATATCGGCGCTACTCAACACCTACACTGTTGGCACCCCTTCCCCAACGATGGCGGATACACTGCCGATGGCAACCACCACAGAAACGGCAACGAATACGCCAACGGCAACTAGCACGTCGACGGCAACGCCAACCCCGCTAACAAGCAGCACAGCGACGATGACCAGCACACCAGTTAATCCTACCCCCACTCTCACCACCACGGCAACCGTCGCCCCAACCTGCCTGGACCAGTACGAGCCAGACAACGATCCTGCCCACGCATCCCTCATCCGCAGTGGGCATCACACCTTCTGTCGCAACCCTGACCAACCAAATAATGACGTTGACTGGCTCTATGAGAACTGGGCGCCTGCGTGTTACATTTATAACCTTAGCACCCAGGCTCAAGGCATCAGCGCTCGTACGGTAATGACCCTCTATGACGGCTCACTCAACGTCCTACAAACAAGTGGCGGCCCCAACGGGTGGGCGCAGGTTAGTTTCCTTGAGTGTGGCGGCACCACCTACTATGTCGCAGTGACCAACTACGACGGCACCGGTGGACCTGACCCCAACTATGGCTATGACCTGCTCCTCAATCTCGTCCATGTAACGCCCGTGCCGCCCAGCCCGACTCCAACTGCTACCCCCACCGAGTGTCCCAGCCCGTTCGTGGATATAACCGGCAACCTGTTCTACACCGCCATCCACTATCTGCATTGTATCGGGGTAATCAGCGGCACCGACCCGACCCACTACACCCCTGGCGGGACAGCAACCCGCGCCCAGTTCGCCAAGATTATCGTGCTCGGCTTCGGCCTATCCCCAAGTACACCCGCCAGTGGGCAAACCTTCAGCGACGTACCCAGAACCTACTATGCGTATGCTTACATCGAAACCGGCTACGCCCGTGGCATCCTCAGCGGCTTCGATGTGGCTACCTGTCAGGCTAACGGTCAGTCCTACCCCTGTTATCTGCCCAATCGCGCCATCAGCAGGGGGGAATTGACCAAGCTGGTGGTCAATGCGGCGCATTACACGCTCTGGACACCCACTGGCGGGGGTCAGAGTTTCAGCGATGTGCCGCCCAGCAACGTCTTCTACGTCAGCATCGAAACTGCCGCCTATAATAGCCTGATCAATGGCTATCCTGACCACACCTTCCGCCCCATCAACAACATTCGCCGCGACGAGATGGCCCAGATCGTCTACATGGGTATCCTGCACCGGCCCTGAAGCGATTAAGGACTAAGGATTAAGGATGGAGCGCATCTTCGGGTGCGCTCTCCCTACTGCCACGCCCTCATGGCACAAAGCGTGCTTCTTAGGCTGGCAATAGATCAGCACTCAAAAGGAGGATTAGCAAGGTGAACATCGTTAGCGATATTGTCAATAACCTCAAGCGCAACCTGCCATTCGTCGGCGACAACAAGGCTGAAAGCGAAGGCGAGAATCGCGACAAGGAGCAAAGTCAGGGTCAGCGCGAAGCCAGCAGCATTAAGGTCAGCGAGGTAATGACCCCGAATGTCGAGAGCGTCAGCCGCATCACCAAGATTGCTGATGCCGCACGCACAATGCGCGACTCCAGCGTCGGTTTCCTGCCGGTGGTAGACGATGGCAGGCTGGTAGGGGTAATTACTGACCGCGACATTACCGTGCGTGTCGTCGCCGAAGGCCGCGACCCTGCCGCCACGCCGGTTGACCGCTATTATACACCCAACCCGATTACGATCGGCCCCCACGACAGCATCGAGCAGGCTGCCGAACTGATGGGCCGCCAACAAATTCGCCGCCTGCTGGTGGTAGAGAACGGCTCCATCCTTGGCGTACTCAGTCTTGGCGATGTTGCTGTCAAGGAGCAGGACGAGCAAGAGGTGGGCGCGGTGCTGGCCCATGTCTCCGAGCCAGGCGGGGCGCACCAGAACGAACCGAACCACGGCTAATCTTAATTTTAACCCAGGCAAAAAGATAGTACCTGTGATACAATGTCACAGGTACTTTTGTTTGTTCTGCTGCTTTGCTATTGACAATCAGTGGCAATAGCATATAATGAGGAGGCGAATAAAGGTTGTGCGGTGATTGGGGATAGATAGGGGCGGAATATGAGCGATACAGTGGTGATCAGGCGATCAGGGCAGGCTGGGCCAACTAGCGAAGTTGTCGACATTAGCATTCCGTCGGATCAAGTATTCGAGCGGCTGGTGCGCGATGGCGCGGTGGCGGTGGCCCGCTGGCTGGGCTTCTCCGAAGAGCGGCTGGCTGATATGCAACTAGCGGTCAGCGAGGCAGTCAACAACGCGATCGAGCATGGCAACAAAAACGACGCTCACAGCCGCGTGGGGGTGCGCTTCATCGTACGCAATGACCGCCTCGCGGTACAGGTGGTAGATCAGGGTACGGGGCTGGCGGCCTCACAGCTAACCGAAGGCAGGCCCAGTATCCAGAATAAGCTGGATAACGGAGAAGAATCACCGCGCGGCCTCGGCATCTACCTGATCGAGCAACTGGTGGACGATGTGGAGCTACAGAGCGACGAGCAAGGCCACTCCTTCATTATGTGGTTCAACCTGACCACGCAAGGCAAGGAGGGTGTGGATGAGCATCACGATTGAGCAGGGGCCGCGCTACACCCTCATCCATATCCTCAACGACAGTGTGGACGCGCTCTCGGCCAAGGAGATCGAGCAGGTGCGTAGCCAGATGCGCGATGTCACTGTGCTAGACTTCGCCAGGGTGATGTTCATCAACTCGGCGGGTATCTCCGCATTGCTCAAGCTGGTAATCGAAGCCCGCAAGCATGGTCAACATTTGTACGCCGTCAATGTTACCGCCCACCATCGCAAAGTGTTCGAGATGGTCGATCTGCTACGCTATATGCCAATCCTCGACGAAGAGGAATACAAGGCCAAAATTAGCGAGGCGGCGTGAATAGGATGACCGAAACGCAGACAGAAGCGATCGGCGGAGGGCGCAATGGCACACCCCCGCCCGCAGCGATAAGCGATAGCCTGACTGGGATGCGCCTGCGCCTTAGCCAGCAGGATCAGGCGCGGGTGATACGCGCCCGCCTGACCAGCATTCTACCACTGGGTGTGCTGCTGCCCATTGCGCTCTGGCTGTTCGGCTATCAAGGGCTGGCGATCGCCGCATTCGTCGCCGGGCTGGCCCTGCTATTGATCACTGCTGCGGGCGTGGGTTTGACTCGCCGGATTGATTACTATAGCATATGGCTGTTCTATGCCATCAGCGACTCGCTGATCTTCTGGCTGATGTCGTTCGTAGTCGGCAGCTACTTCAATGTTTTCCTGCTGATCATCATCGTGGAGATCGCCCGCATATACCGCGACTCGAAGCTGGTGGTGCTAACTGGCTTCCTTATCGCCCTGGCAATTATCGCCCAGTGGGTAATCGTATGGGCAACCGCAGTGGCGGGCTGGGTCAGCTTCCCGCTGGTGCGTGAGGGCGACACTGCTACCTTCGCGGCGATCGCTTATGCCGCCACGGCAGCGGTGGCGGGCTACTCGCTCTCCACCTTCATCGAACGCTACTCGCGCGAGATCATCACCTACGAGAAGGTGCAGGCCACCAACGCGGCGGAGTTGCATATCGCTCACGACATTCAGAGCAGCCTGATGGCCCCCAGCGAACTACGCAGCGGCAGTTGGGAGATCGAGGCGATTTCGATACCTGCCCGCGAGGTGGGGGGCGACTTCTACGAGTACATCCCTTACTTCGGCGATGTCAACAGCATCGGTGGTATTGCTATCGGTGATGTGTCGGGCAAGGGTATCCCCGCCGCCTTGCAGATGGCAGTGGTGCGCACCATCTTCCGCATCGAGGCGCGGCGGCGAGTGTTGCCCGCCGAGACGCTCACCCGGGTCAACCAATCCTTGCAGACCGAGATGCCCAGCGGGATGGTGACACTGCTGTACGCCTTTGTGGATCCCAAGCAGGAGACGATGCACTTCGCCAATGCGGGCCACAACTATCCGATCATGCTGAACGGCAAGGTCAGCGAACTGAAGCTGGCGGGCTTGCCGTTGGGCATCTACGAGGAGACCGAGTACGAGGAGTTGAGCGTGCCGGTGCCGCCGGGAACAAGTATCATATTCTATACTGACGGGGTGGTGGAAGCGCGGAACAAGGAGAACCAGATATACGGTTTTCCCCGCCTGTTGGAACTCGTCAGCGCCTTCATGGTGATGGAACCGAAGGAGATACTGCGCCGCATTATTGCGTCTGTGCAGGTTTTCGTCGGTGACGAACCACAGGCCGATGACATTACGGTGGTCGTAATGCAGCACCGCCTGGTGACAGGCAATCCAACAACATAGCGAGCATACCACTATGGCTAACCCACCACTCAGCGAGGCTAACCGCAAGTCGACCCTGCCCTTGCCGTTGCCCACAATACCCGCACGCCCTGCCGCACGGCGGGCGAATAACGGCAACCTGCGCTCCCATGTCGCCTATGCGCTGGACGACCGCCTGCGTATACTCGACCTCGACACCTTCAGCGGCTCGGAGCGGTTCGTGGCTGGTACCAACATGGGCGCGGCCTTTGCAATGGGGATGCGGCTCTACCTCGCCGCCCGCTACCAGGAGGCGATCGGTGAGTTTAACAAAGCGCTGATTGCCGCATATATAGACGGTGAGGAGAGCGCCCAGATATGGAAGCGCGAACGGGCGATTATCCACCTGTATCTGGGCAACAGCTTCGCCAACCTCGACAATTGGGCCAGCGCGTTCACCGAATACATGAACGCGGTGCAAATTGAAAGCGGGCTGGCCGAAGGTCACTACGACCTGGGGGTGGCATTCAGCGCCAGCGGCAAGCTGCGCGAGGCGGTATCCGCGTTCAAGGCGGCGTTGCACTTCAACCCCGATTTGTATGAGGCACGGTTTGCGCTGGGGCGCACTTACCACGAACTGGGTGATTATGCCCACGCCTACATCGCCTACACTGTGGCGCGGCAGTATCGCCCCAATGCGGCGGAGCCAATCTATTATCAGGGGTTGTTGCATCAGGCCCACGGCGAGGAGAAGCAGGCCGCGCTCTGTTTCGCCGAAGCCTTGCAAGTCGAACCTGATTACAAATATAATACAAAAGCCGACACCAACTATCAGGCAGGCGATGTCGAGGATCCCGGCTGGTACTATCGGTTGGCCGAGGAGTTGAAGGCGAAAGGCAACACCCTGGGCGCGTTGCGGGCGTATCAGGCGCTACTGGAGCGTGACCCTGAGCAGCAACGCGCCCGCTATCTGGTAGGCAACCTGCTGGCGCGGCAACGCCACTGGCAACAGGCGATCACCGAGTATGCCCGCGTGCTGGAGTCGCAGCCCGCCAACGTGGCGGCGCGGCACAAGCTGGGGCTGGCGCTCAGATCGGTGAGCAAGCTGCAAGAGGCGTACAACACCTTGATGCAGTGCGCTCAGATGCAGCCCCGCGATGGCTCCATCTTCCTTAGTCTCGGCATCATCCTGACTGATTTGGGGTATGTTGATAGAGCAGTGCGTAGCTATGGCCGCGCCGCGCAATTGTTGCCCCACGACCCGCAGGCGTTCTATCGGCTGGGGCGGGCGCTGATCAGCCTGGGCTACGAGCAATACGCCCTAACCGCCTGGCAGCGGGCGGTCAGCCTCGATGGTGAGTGGGAAACCGCCCGCTACGATCTCGGCGTGCTGTACATGAAGCGCGAATTCTATGATGAGGCCATTAGCGAGTTCGAGCAGCTATTGCGTAGGCGACCTGACGACATGGATGCCCTCTACCTGCTGGCCCTTGCCTACAAGGAGAGCGGGCGGTTGGAAGAAGCGGTGACGCTGTTTGAACACGTTCTCGCCAACGAACCGCAGAATATCATGGCTCAATTCCACCTGGGGGCCACCTACCTGCGGCTGGGCCACCCCAACGAGGGGCTGAGGCACATCCGCCTTTACGAAGGGCTTAAGAAACAGTTATGTGTTATGTGTTATGAGTTTTGAGGCTCAGGTTGTGCTGGCAGTTGGTGGAAGCGAAGCCTTTGTAGATGGTCGAGCGCATATCAACTCAGCACTCAAAACTCATAACTCAAAACTCCGCGAAGGGGTGTTTATGAGCGACAGCATGGACGGCAATCAGGTTGGTAGCATCGTGGCACGTGTGGAACAGGTGCGCCGGTCGGTGCGGGACGAAACGTCGGTGCCGACCAACCAGTACCTCCGCTTCCAGATCGGCGAGGCACAATACGCCCTGCCCGTAACCGAGGTGCGCGGAGTGGATCGTCTGCATCCGCTCACCTATGTGCCGGGCGCACCCAATTTCGTACTGGGGGTATGCAATCGGCGCGGCGTGGTGTTGCCCTGCATCAGCCTAAGCGAGTTGCTGGGTGGCCCGCAAAGCGAGATCAGCCGCCATGCCCGTCTGGTGCTTATTCAGGATGACGAAGCGGGTGGACTAATTGGCCTGCTTGCTGATCGCCTACTCGATGTGGTCAACATCGGCAGCGAGAGTATCGAGTCGCCGATGGCAACGCTGGAGATGGGCGTGCTATTGCGCGGTCAAGCCCGCTTGCGTAACGGCCAAATGGTACTGCTGATCGAGCCGGAGCAGCTGCGGCAGCGGATAAACAGGCGGGCGGAAGGTGGATAGCGTCCAAACCGTGATCGTAAAGCTGGGCCAGCAGAGCTTTGCCATGTTGTTGAGCCAGGTGGAGAACGTGATCGCCTCCAGCAGCGAACGGCTGGAGCAGCAACCGCCGCGTGGCACGTTGCCGCTTTGGTTGTCGCCCCACCGCCTGCACTACCATAGCGACCATCTGCCAATCGTCGAACTTAGCCGCAGGCTGGGGATGACGATGATGGAGAAGGTGGATAGCTGCGAGATGGTGATTGTGCGGGTTGGCGGGGGGGTACGCTGTGCGCTGGCGGTGGATCAGGCCCAGGGTATTAGCACCACCGCGCTCGATGGCATCACCCCGCTGCCGCGCTGGTTGAATCGAGAAGCCGCGACCGTCTGGGGCAGCTACATCGGCGGCGCGGGCGATATTGTGCTGCTGCTCGACTGCGAGGCGCTATTCACTCCCGCCGAACGCACCTGGCTGACAATGAGCTAACGGCAGGGCAACCAGGGAGGCGCAACCCGCCGCTACATTACAGACCCGTCGCTAATCAACCTTTTACCTTTTACCTTTTACTTGCTGTACGTGGAGCTAAAATGTCAACCGACGTAAACAATGACCCTGGCTTGCTGGCCCGCTTCCGCGAGGAGGTGGACACATACCTGCTAACTATTCAGCAGGATCTGGTCGCGCTAGAGCAGGACACGCACAACGATGAGCTGATGCGCGAGATGATGCGGGCGGCACACACGGTCAAGGGCGCGGCCCAGATGATGGGCTTCCGCCCCATCGCCAGAGTGATGCACGGGGTTGAGAACATTATGGAGGCGCTGCGCGAGGGCAGCCTGACAACCAACCCCGAACTTAGCGACTTGCTGTTCGAAGCGCTTGACACGGTTGATATTTTGACCAAGGCGCAGGTAAACCAGCAGGAGTTGCCGCTGGACCCCGAAAACCTGATCCGCCAGTTGGAACAGGCTCTGCAATCCGAAACGGACGCAGCCACATCTTCAAGTGAAGATGCGGGGCCGGAAGCGCCACTCATTGCCAGCGCCGGGGTGACGACTACCGCTCCGTCTGCTGACGATCGCGTGCGGGTAAGCATCGAACGGCTCGACGGGCTGATGCAACTGGCGGGCGAGATGGTGATCAGCAAGATGCAGAGCGAACGGGCGATCGACGAAGTACGCACCCTACGCAATGTGCTGCGCCGCCGCCAGCGCCAGGCCATCGCCCTGCGCGAACGGGTTGCCCAGGAATGGGGCAACCTCAACCAGACTGACCTCGAAACCGAACTCGACCAGATGGGCGAACTCGATGATACGCTTGAAGACATCAACCAATCGTCGTTGCAAGGTCTGGAGCAGTTCCATACCCGGCTCGAAAACATCACCGACCAGTTGCAAGAGACGGTGCTGGAGCTGCGTATGACCCCGGTGGAGACTATCTTCCGCCAGTTCATCCGCACCGTGCGCGACTTGGCTAAGGAGCGCGGCAAGCAGGTCAACCTCTTCACCATCGGTGGTGAAACCGAGGTGGACAAGAGGGTGCTGGATGGGCTGAACGAGGCGCTCATCCATCTGGTTCGCAACTCGCTGGATCATGGCATCGAGACCGCCGAGCAGCGCACTAAAAACGGCAAGATCCCCATCGGCCAGATTATGATCCGCGCCTCCTACCAGGGCGGCCAGGCAGTGGTCGAAGTTAGCGATGATGGCGCGGGCATCGACGTGGCCCGGCTGAAGCAGCTTGCGCTGCAGCGCGGCCTGATCGTGGCCGCGGAAGCCGAGCGGATGAGCGATGATGATGCCCGCCAACTGGTCTTCTACTCTGGCTTTAGCACCGCCGCTTTGATCACCGACACCAGCGGGCGAGGGGTGGGCATGGAGATCGTGCAGCGGGTGGTCAGCAAGCTGGGCGGCAGTGTAGAGCTGCAGTCGGAGTTGGGCAAGGGTACCACCGTCACCCTGCGGCTGCCGATCAGCCTGTCGGCCATCCGGGCGCTGTTGATTCGGGCGCACGGTCAATTGTTCGCCCTGGCAACCAACGCGACTGAAGACCTTGCCTATATTGGGGTGGACGACATCATCATGCTGGAGGGGCGCGAGGCGATCAGGGTGCGTGAACGTACTGTGCCGCTCTTCCGCCTCACCGAAGCGCTTGAACTCAACCGTTCGCGGGCCGAACAACTCAATCGCCGCTGGGCCGATGTGACCAACGAGGCTAACGTAGAGCGCGAACTCGCGCAGATGTACGGCCTTATGCTACCGGAGAGACCGGCGACCAGGCCAGGGATGCTTCGCTTGGATGGTAGGTCGGGGCTGAGCCTGAGCAAGAATGGGCCAGATCGCCCCCCGACTAGCAGCCTGTATAGCCCCGGTTATGCCATCCAGGTGGAGGGCAAGCGGCCTGTAGTGGTGATGAAAAGTGGGGAGAAGTATAGCGCCTTCCTGGTGGATGAACTGGTAGACGAGCGCGAGATCGTGGTCAAGCGGCTGAACCCGCTATTGAGCCGCATCGAGTGGGTGGCGGGTACAACTATGCTGGGCGACGGCAGCATTGTCATCATTCTCGACGGCGCGGCGTTGATCAACCGCACCCGCAGCCGCACCAATCGCCAGCGGGCCAGCGGTCAGAGTAGTGGGGTAGCCGCCGATTGGCGACAGGAAGCCGCCCGCCCACGCAAGTCGCTGCTGGTGGTTGACGACTCGGTGACTACCCGCGAACTGGAGCGCAGCATCCTCGAAGCGGCGGGTTACAATGTTGATGTGGCGGTAGATGGGGTGGAGGCGCTGGAAATGCTGGCGAAGCGCAAGTACGCACTGGCAATCGTGGATGTCGAAATGCCGCGCATGGACGGTTTCACCCTCACCGAGCGGATGAAAGCCAACCCTGACCTGAGCGGGCTGCCGGTTATCATCGTAAGTTCGCTGGGGAACGAAGCGTACAAGCGGCGCGGCATCGAAGTGGGGGCGCAAGCGTATATCACCAAAGGCCAGTTCGACCAGAACAACTTGCTCGATACCATCGAACTGCTGGCAAGCCGCTAGCAAACAGGAGTAGCCAGATGCTGACCTTTTCCCCTCCCGCCGGGAGGGGTTGGGGGTGGGTATATGCCACCTGCCAACGCCTGCCAGTCGCATCACCACCATCAATCAACGGTCAAGCTAGTAAATAGCCCAAAGGTACTAGTCGGCACAGGGTTGACAACTGAACGACAAGGGATTATTATTGAAGGGCAGACACAATGTTCGCCTCATCACTGAGCGCGAGTGGAATAGCAGAGTTGGTGATACCTGCTCTAGCTACTGCGGCATAGGGGAGAGATGATGGACAAGCGCACGATATTGGTAGTGGATGACAGCGCCCTGGTGGCTGAGGCGGTCAAGAGCAAGCTGGAAGCCAGCAACTATGATGTCAGCCTCGCCTACAGTGGCGAAGAAGCACTCGACAAGATAAAAGAGGCCATTCCCGATCTGATGATCCTCGATGTGTATATGCCGGGCATTGACGGCTTCGAGGTCTGTCGCCGCCTGCGCGAGGATCCCGACACCCATACTCTGCCGATCGTAATGCTAAGTTCGCGTGGAAACATCAAGGAGAAGCTAGCGGGCTTCCGCGCCGGGGCCGACGATTATCTGGTCAAGGAGTTCGACCTGCTCGATCTGCCATACCGCGTCAAGCTGGTGTTCCGCCTGCGCGGTATGGAAGACAAGGGTGCGCTAGTTTAATGCAATGAAGCCAATACCTTGGGGTCGTACACATCTGCAAATAATGGTCGCGATGATTGCCTTTTCTTTTACCTTTACCACAATTGTTGCCTGCGACCAACCGCAGCAGGCGGCAGCTTCGCAAACGGCAGCGAGTGTTGCCCAAGTAGTCGCTGTGACGAACACCGTTATAGCAAAGCCTACCAAATCTTCAGATATAGAGGAGTTCAGGAAGCAGCTTGAGCAGTGGCAAACCGTGACCGCGCTCACTCCTACCCAACCGCGACCTATCTGGCCCCCGCCCGGCCCCACTCCTACATGGGAATTGGGAATGCTAGAGTGTGGTGCTTCTGCAAGTCACTACGACTATCAATTCAATAGTTGTTGGAGTGGGGTCCTCAACAATAAGCTCATAACTGTTGGTTGTGCTGGGCTAGGACGTGACGATCCCACACAAGGCTACGTTCTAGTCTTTAATGGCCCTTATCTTTATCCCTACAATCAAGTCTATGCTGTATCAATCAAAGTAGGTATGGTGAAAATAGTTTCAGCGAATGGTGCAATACTAACGCTAACCACGACGGACCCTAGAGTCACACCAACGCTGCTATACTTTGACATTGCTACCCGCCAGTTCGCTGGGGCATCCGGCTCGCCGATACCGACCACGCCAGTGCCAACCACAACGCCATAATGCTAGCGTAGAGGTGAAAATTGCCTGCTAACCCGATTCGTGTGCTGGTAGTCGAAGACTCGCCGCTGATGAGCGAGATGATTACCCGCGCCCTGGAGACTGACCCTGAGCTGAAGGTTATCGCCGTCGCCCGCGAGGGGGCTGAGGCGATCGAGATGGTACAGCGGCTTAAGCCTGACCTGGTTACCATGGACATCAATATGCCCAATGTGGATGGCTACGCTGCGGTCGAGCAGATCATGGCCTACAATCCCACCCCCATCCTGGTGATCACCGCCAGCACCGCCCGCTCCGATGTGAATGTAAGCATGAAGATGCTGGCGGCAGGGGCGCTGGATGTGGTGGAGAAGCCGAGCCGCATGGACGAGGAGTCATGGGCCAAGAAACAGGCTGAACTGGTGAGCCGTGCCAAGCTGCTGGCCCAGGTGCGGGTGGTTACCCATCTGCGCGGGCGGCGCAAGCTGCTACCGACCCCCCTGCCATTGACTAGCGGGGTGATGGGGGTCGATCCTGCGTTGCGACCTGGCGGCAGCAAGCTGCGACGCGGCAATACTGGGGCGCTACGTCCGCAGGCTGACCCGCTGATCCGCCCCGTGGCATCACTACCCCCGATCCAGCCCAGCTTCCCGCTCAACCCTCTCTACCGCATGGTTGCGATCGCTTCGTCCACAGGCGGGCCGCAGGCGCTCCTCAGTGTGCTGCGCGATATCCCCGCCAACTTCCCCGCCACCATCCTGATCGTGCAGCACATCGCCAGCGGTTTCACCGTCGGCCTGGCCGAATGGCTGGATCGTGAGTGCAAGCTGCCGGTGCGGGTCGCCAGGGAAGGGCAACAGGCCACCAGTGGGGCGGTCTACCTTGCGCCCGACGATCTGCACCTGCTCTGCACGCGCAATGGCGGCAACTATATTCTCAAAACTGATGCTAGTGGTGGCGAAACAATGCGCCCTGCCGCCGATGTGCTGTTCCGCTCAGTGGCGGATAGCTGCGGCCCGCGTGCGGTAGGGGTCGTCCTCACCGGCATGGGCCGCGATGGGGCCGAGGGTCTCAAGCAGATGCTGGCAGCAGGCGCATACACCATCGCCCAGGACGAAGCCAGCAGCATTATCTTTGGGATGCCGAAGGCGGCGGTCAGCATCGGAGCGGCTAGCGAGGTGCTGCCGGTGGATAGCATCGGCCAGCGGCTAGTTGGCCTGCTAACCCTCTCGCTGCCCCGCGAACTACAGTGACTCCGTTCCCCAGGTTGGGGGAAGATTGGGATGGGGGCAGTTAATGCAGCTCACCGACGAGCTATACACCCAGTTCAGGGCGCTGATTACAGGAGTGGCTGGCCTCGATTTCGGGCCAACCAAGCATGACCTGCTGCTCGGCAAGCTGCGCGAGCGGGCGCAGGCTGCCAACTGCCCCGACCTGGTCGCCTACTACCAGCTAATTACCAGCACGGCGGTGGAGCAACGTGAAACGGAGCGGCGGCAACTGTTCCAAGCGTTGACCATCACCGAAACCTGCTTCTTCCGCAACCAGGAGCATTTCGCCGCCTTGCGCGAGGTGGCTCTACCTGAAGTGATCGCTCGCCTGGTGCAGGAGAGCGGCACCCATCGCCTGCGGGTGTGGAGCGCCGGTTGCGCCACTGGCGAGGAGCCTTACTCGCTGGCGATCGCCCTGCGCGAGAGCCTTGCCGCTCTAACCGAGACTGGCGGCTGGCGGACGGAGGTCTACGCCACCGACATCAATGAAGCTGCACTAAGGAAAGCGCAGCAGGGCCACTATGGCAAGCGGGCAATGCGCGAAGTGGCCGCCGACATCCGCGCCCGCTACTTCACCACCGAGCCGCTAGATAGCGACGACCCCCGCACCTTTATCATCAATCAGGAGATTCAGCAGCACGTCACGTTCGAGTGGTTCAACCTGGCTGCCTTTCCTTACGATACTCGCAAGTTGGGCAATTGCGACATCATCTTCTGCGAGAACGTGATGATTTACTTCGCGCCTCCAGTAATCCGTCAGGTGATCGATAATCTCTATCGTTGCCTGCGGCCCGGAGGCTACCTTTTCCTCGGCTACGCCGAAACCCTCTGGCACATCCCCAATCACTTCCAGGTTGTCAGCCTACCTAATACCTTCTGCTACCGCCGCCCGCTGCCTGACGAAGCGACGATTAGCCCCCAGCCGCTGATGGTACGCAAAGGCAGTGGTTCCCTGCGCCTGCCAAACAGCGCCCCGCTGGAAGCACCGCCTACACCGATCGCCAGGCGGCAGTCAGCCGCGCCGATGTTCCCCGCCCGCCGCCGTCAAACCGGCCCGCTGCCCACCCCACCCGCCGCGCTTCCGCTTCCACCAGCCGAGGAGGAACACTCCGCTAGCGAGTGGTGCGCGGTGGCGAATGATCTGATCGTGGTGGGTGACTACGACGCGGCGACCAGCGCGTACCAGGCGGCCTTGCGCCAGAACCCCCAACAGGTGGAGGCTATCTGCGGTCTGGCCCGTATCCACGCCAATCGTGGCCTACACGACCTGGCGATCTCCGAATGCCTGCGGGCGGTTGCCACTGATGCGCTTTACAGTGAGGCGCACATCCTCATGGGGGTGATCTACGCGCAGGAGGAGGGGCAGACCGCCCGCTTGAAGGCGATCGAAGCCTTCCGCAAGGCTATCTATGTAGACCCCGCCTCGGTCGCCGCCCACTTCCATCTCGGCGAACTTTATCGCAACCTGAGTGTCAAGGCGGCGCATCGACGCGAACAGCAAGCGGCAATGTCGGCGGCGCGACACGAATATGAGACCACCCAGAAGCTGTTGCAGAAGTTGCCTGCAGGCGCAGAGGTCGAGGGGCTGCCCGCCAGCACCCTGCTGCGCGTGTGCGAACTGAATATCGCTGCGCTGCAACTCAGCTAATCACAATTGTCAAAACTCATCAGAATAGCATCACTAAGTTAATCGGTGTCATCGTGGCGGTGGTCGAAGCAGTAGCTGCTGCCGCGCATTAGCTTGGCGGCTTGCTTGACCTCGGCGCTCAGTTGGCCGATCTGCAGCACGCTGTCGAGAGTACGATGCTCGTTGCTGATGCCCCCGATCGAGAGGGTGATGATGGGGAAGTCCATCGCAACGCCCTGCCGTGACTTGGTGTGAATGTAACTTCGCGCCAGATCCTCGTCATCGTAGAGGGATGGGATACCGCCATCGAATGCCGCGATTATACGCTGGCAGACCGCCTCGGCGCGTTCCAGGTGGGTAATAACGATGAAATCGTCGCCGCCGATATGCCCCACGAAGCTGAGGTCATCAGCATCCTGGCTTACCACCTCGCGTAGAACATCGGCCAGCAGTTGGATAACCTGATTGCCTCGTGCAAAGCCATAATAGTCGTTGTAGGCTTTGAACGAATCCAGATCCGCATACAGCACCGCGAAGGTCCGCTCACTGCGCTGCACCAGCATATGCAGCATACTTTCCACCATGCGTCCGCCTGGCAGGTGGGTCAACGAGTTGATTACCCCACGCTCCTCCACCTTACGCAGCTGCACCATGATGCGGGCCAACAGTTCGCGCATCTCCAACGGCTTGGTAATATAGTCGTCTCCGCCCGCCTCGAAGCAGGCTATTTTGTCCTCCACCGCGGTGAAGCCACTGATGAAGATGAGTGGGATGAGCGCGGTGCGCGCATCGCCCCGCAAAGCGATGCACAGCTCGATACCACTCATCCCTGGCATGGCTACATCGCTGACGATCAGGTCGGGACATACCCGAAGGATCTGCACCATTGCCACCTGTGCGGAGTGCGTGGTGATCACCTCATAACCCCGCGCCCGCAGAAACGCGCTGCTTAGTTCGAGGTTGGTGCGATCATCGTCAATCAGAAAAATCTTTACCATCTTTTGACGACAACCCTTCCAGATGGTTACAAATTACGCCAAATCTTTCAGCTTAATAGAACTAGAAAGAACAAGATGAGATATTCACCGTATTATAGCATAGGTTTGGGGCAGGGTTCAAGCAAGCGGGAAGCGGCTATTTCGGCACATAGGTATACCAGATGTCAGCGAAAAGCAGGCGATAGTTGCCACTGATCGCCGCCCGCATTGCATCGGTGAGGATGTCGCCACGCAGTGTCTCGATGCGGCTGTGCAGCAGGATGAGGGCGAACTGGCGGCTTTGCACCTGCTGACGCAACGCAGAATCGTCCCAGCGTCCCTGGTTGGCAAGCGCAGTGAGGTCGAACAGGTCATCGTAGGCGGGGCGCTTGCCCGCCAACACCAGCAGCCCTACCTCGTCGCTGAGGAAATTGGGGCTGGGGTTTTGACGCACATTGACGATGATGCGGCCAAGTTGGGTCTGCTCCGCGTCGCTGGGGCGGCGCAGGTCCAGTCCGTACCAACCGGAGGGCGTGGCGCTGGCAAACAGGTAGGCAGCCAGCAGTGCGACCAGCGCCAGCGCGGCGACTAGCATCAACAAATACTCCCTCGTCCCTTGCGGGAGAGGGTTGGGGTGAGGGGTAGCTGCTATAATGCGGGCGGCTAGCTGTCCGGCAGCCACCACCAGTGCGAAGCAGATCGGCAGCAGGTGGTTACTATCCGCACCGATCACCCCACCAGTGGGCAACAGCAGCGTGGCAGCCAATATATAAGGAGCGACGATGGTGATGGTCTGCCCCCGCCGTAGATCGTGGGCCGCCAGCGCCAGGAAGGCGGCCGCGGACAATAGTAGCGGCCACTCATTGTCTAGCAACGCGCCCAGCAGGTCGATCAGGGTGCGCGATGAGAAGGGCAGCGCGTGGTAAGTGACTAGCTTGGCCCAGTAGCCCCCGTCCGTGAGCAGCGTAAATAGCAATGTGGGCAACAAGAACAGCCCAGCCAGCCCGACCAGCCAGATGAACACCCAGCGAAAGGTAACGCCGCGACCGATGGTTAGGGGCGCAGATTGTGGCACAGGGGCGGAGTACGACGAGCCTGCTGGTTGGTCAGCATTTCCCTCCCAACCCCCCGCTGGGGGCTTAGGTTGAAGCGTAGGGGCGGGCGGTGGCTCACCTTGCTCCACTACCCGATGGTCTGACGTAGGAGCAGGCGATGGCCCGCCCAGCCGCACATGGCGCGACTGCCAGGCGAGAATTAGCAGATAGATCGCCGCCGCCAACGGCCCCGCCAGCGCGGTCTGCTTGGTGAAAAACGCCAGCGCAAACAGTAGCGCGGCCAGCCAGGCGACCGATCCGCGTGGGCGTAGCTGGATCGCCAGCAGCCCAGCCCCCATCAGCGCCAGGGCCAGCATATCGGCACGGAAGCGGGCCGCCCAGATCAGGGCTGGATATGTGGTGGCGAACAGCAGCACGCTGAGGGCGAAGGGGATGAAGAAGTTTTGAGTTTTGAGTTTTGAGTTTTGAGTTTTCGTAGGGGCGGATGGCGTTCGCCCTGCAGTTGAGGCTGGCGTAGGGGCGAATGGCATTCGCCCTGGGTTTTGAGTTATGCCAACCACTGCCAGTAGCCCGGCGATAAACGCAGCGACAAAGCCAGCGATCAGCGACAGCCAGCGGCCGGGGGGGAAGGTTGGTGCGGCGGGGTCGAGCAATGCGCCACTGAGGTAGTAGTAGAGCGGGGGGTAGGGCGCGGAGATGAAGTGAGTAGCAGTGGGCAGGGCGTAGATGTTGTCACCTAGACGGGTGAGCAACGCCTCGTACATGGTCAGCCCCTCGGAACCCTCGCGGGGGAATGGATAGTTCAGCCACCAGCTAACGTCCGACCAGCGCCCTGCCGCACGCAGCACGAGCGCGATCAGCAGCGCAGCAGCGCAGGCAGCGACCAGTAGAGGAAGCAGGCGATTGAGGCGTAGATTCATCGCTGCTATTGTATGCGCGAGCGACCCACCTGTCAACCTTTAGCGATATGTATAAGCGGCACTGTTATTCCTCATTGACCCGCTCTATCCGCTCGGCAGGGTAGTTGGCGGTGACTGGCTCACGCTGCTCGGCTTGCGCGGCTACCCACTCGCCTTCCTCTTCGCGATCGCCATCCGCATTGCCATTGCTGCGCCCATTACCGCGCCCATTGTTGCTGCTACTCGTATCATCCATGCAGCTAGCGCGACTACCATAAAATTATCTGGCTGCATTATGCTACACTTCGCCTCAATCCTACAACTTGCACCGACAGCGGCAAGTGCGCTTGCGACACGTATCGTTAATTGTTGTATAATTACCCCTGAACAATCAAACAAGAGGAGTTACTTGGATGAAGTGGATTGAGCTAAGTGTGGAGGCGGACCGTGAGGCGGTCGAGGCGATCAGCGAACTATTTGCTAAATATGGCTACAACGCAGGGGTGGCGATCGAGGAGTCGATTATTCCCGACGAGGATGAGGAAGACAAGTATGAGCTTGACCTCGACCGCCCCGTGATGGTTAGTACCTGGCTTCCCAACGATGAGCGAGCCGAGGAGGTGCGCGAACTAATCGCCCAGCACCTCTGGCACCTCGGCCAGATGCGCTATATCAGCCCGCTGCAAGTCACGATCAGCGACGAAGAGGACTGGGCCAACGCTTGGAAGGAGCATTATCACGTGCTGCGGGTGGGGCGGCACATAGTTATCCGCCCATCGTGGCGCGAGTACACGGCGGAGCCAGGCGATGTGAGCATCGAGCTTGACCCTGGCATGGCGTTCGGCACCGGCTTGCACCCTACCACCCGCCTCTGCCTCGCCGCACTGGAGGATTACGTCACTGCAGGGATGAGTGTGCTGGATCTCGGCACCGGCAGCGGCATCCTGGCGATTGCCGCCGCCAAGCTGGGCGCGGCAACCGTGTTGGCGATAGACAACGACCCGGTGGCGGTGAAGTCGGCGAATGAGAACGCTGCGCTCAACGGCGTAGTTGCCAGCCAGATCCGTATCGCCGAGGGTACGCTGGCAGCAGCAGGCAACGTACAGTTCGACCTGGTGGTGGCAAATATCATCGCCAAGGTGATCATCGAGCTGGCGCATGATCTAGCGGCTGCGCTGCTGCCCGATGGCACCCTGATCGTCAGTGGCATCATCGAGGATAAGGCCGACTCCGTAGCTCTGGCCCTGGCCGCCGCCGGGCTGCACAACCGGGAGCGGAGGCATGAGGGTGATTGGGTGGCGCTCGTGGCGCAGAGATAGAGGGCGGAAGGTAGAAGGTGGATAGTAAACTGATGTTATATCAATTAGCCGTGGTGCCGCTATAATTTCTGTAGGGGCGAACCGTTGTTCGCCCTGGCCCAATTTATACTATCTGCTCGGCTAATTGGTATTAGGTGCGCGTCACGTTTTTGCATACCCAACCAAGGTGAACAGCACTTACGCCCCTACTTAACGCTTGCTCTGCAAGAATGTGACGCGCACCCATTGATGTTCAGGAGGTTGCAGTGCCTGGCTCCAACACTTATAAACTAAAGT
>JANXYP010000386.1 GCA_025355955.1 Chloroflexota bacterium | reverse complement strand
TTCGGCCACCTGCACCGCCACGGGATTGACGATATTATCCTGGCGGTGCAGTATCTGCCCGACCGCTTCCGCGAGTTCTACGGTGATGGTAGCGCCTTCGGCGTGCATCTGACCGTGGCCGATGAGCCGGAGCCGATGGGACCGGCGGGCGCGGTCAAGAACGTGGAACAGTACCTGGACCCCCACGAAACCTTCCTGGTCTTCAATGGCGACATCCTCACCGACCTGAACATCAGCGACATGATGCGCTTCCATAAGACAAGCGGTGCGGCTCTGACCATCAGCCTCACGCCGGTAGAGGATACCTCCAGCTACGGCGTGGTGGAGATGGACGCGAATGGGCGTATCAGCCGCTTCATCGAGAAGCCCAAGCGCGAGGATGCGCCCTCCAACCTGATCAATGCTGGCACCTACATTCTGGAGCCAGAGGCGCTGGCGATGATGCCCGCCGCGCAACACTATATGTTCGAGTTTGGCTTGTTCCCCGCGCTGCTGGAACATGGCCGCCCGATGTACGGTTACAATCCGCCGGTTGAGGCATACTGGATGGACATCGGCAAGCCGGAGCGTTACCTCGATGCCAACCACGATTTGCTGGCGGGCAAGGTGGCAGGTTTGGCTTGGCGGCCTGCTGGCGTAGCACGTGGCGAGGGGGTGTGGGCGGATGAAGGCTGCGACATATCTCCCGGCGCGAACCTTGAAGGCGCGGTGGTAATGGGCAAGCGCTGTCACATCGCATACGGCGCGAAGATCGTCGGCCCGGTGGTGATGGGCGACGATTGCACCATCGGCGAGACCGCATATGTCAGCGATGCAGTGCTGTGGGATGGAGTGAGCGTAGGCGCGGGGGCAACCCTGGTGCGTTGCGCCATCGGCGAACGCGCCAGCATTGGCGTGCGTGCCTGGGTCGAAGGCGGCGCAGTAGTCGGCGACCATGCCACCATTGGCGCGGGCAATAAGCTCACCAATGGGTTGAGGGTCAATTGCAACATCAAGCTGCCCGATCAGGCGATTACTTTCTAACCACCCCTCCCCCAAAGAGGGAGGCTGGGAGGAGGAGTACAACGCGCCCAAGGATCCACCCCTACCCCTCCCGCCGGGAGGGGAATAATCGAAACCAATGGCGACCTGATTCGTCACATTATCAAACCAAGAGCAATAAAAGGAGCAATAATTTGAGAGTGCTGATTACTGGCATTACCGGCATGACCGGCAGCCACCTGGCCGAGTATTTTCTGAACAAGGGCGGGTTCGAGGTCTACGGCAGCTATCGGCGCCGCAGCCCGCGCCTGAACCTCGAAGATCTGGAACGCAGCGGGCGCATCAAATACGTCGAGGCGGGCGTATCCGATGTCAAGGTAATCAAAAAGGCGTTCGATAAGAGCAAGGTCAACATGATCGGCGCGGAACTCACTGATGCCTTCAGCGTGCGTAAGCTAATCGCCGCCACCGAGCCTGAGTACATCTTCCACCTGGCGGCGCAGAGCTACGTCCCTGGCTCGTGGAACGCCCCCGCCGAAACTTTGCAGACCAACATCATCAGTGAACTGAACATCCTCGAGGCGGTGCGCGAGATGGGCTTCAGCCCCACTATCCAGATCGCGGGTAGCAGCGAGGAGTACGGCCTGGTAAAGCCCGACGAGGTGCCGATCAAGGAGACTAACCCGCTCCGCCCGATCAGCCCCTATGCGGTGAGCAAGGTGACGCAGGAGATGCTGGCCTATCAGTATTTCCGCAGCTATGGATTGAAGACGATCACCACGCGCGGCTTCAACCACGAGGGGCCACGGCGCGGCGACAACTTCGTAACCTCATCGTTTGCCAAGCAGATCGCGCTGATCGAAGCGGGCAAGCAGGAGCCGATTATCAGCGTGGGCGACCTGACCAGCAAGCGTGACTGGGCCGACGTGCGCGATGTTGCCCGCGCTTACCACCTGCTGGTGGAGAAATGCCAGCCGGGCGAGGTCTACAACATTGGCACGGGAGTGTCGCGCACCATTCAGGAGATGCTGGATCTGCTGCTGACCATGAGCAGCATCAAGGTGGAGGTGAAGCAGGATGCAGCGCGGATGCGTCCATCGGACGTAACCCTGCTGTGGGCCGATGCCTCCAAGTTCAAGGCAGCCACGGGCTGGGAGCCGGAGATCCCCTTCGAACAAACCATGCGCGACTTGCTAAACTACTGGCGGGCGCACGTTTAGGGATTGTAGATTGTAGATTGTAGATTGTAGATTGTAGATTAAAGATAACAAATGGGGCGGGCGCATTGCGCCCGCTTTGTATTACGTGAATGATACGCATCAACCATCTATCAGACGGCGGAGTTCTGCGGCGAACTGCGGGCCACTGGCCTTGATTGCATCGAAGTCGTTGGAGGTTCGGGCATTTTCACGCAGGCTGGGGTCAATGGCAAACGTCTGCTTGAGATATGACAGCGCCTCACCTGCCTGGCCTGCCCAACCCAGTACCACTGCCATATTGTACAGGATGCGGGGATTGTTGGGGCTTAGTTGCATCGCACGGCGCATATCGGCGAATGCCTCATCGAAGCGCCCCAATCGCCCATAGGTCGGCCCACGGTTGTTGTAAAACTTTGAATTGTTCGGCTCAAGCTGGATGGCGTGGTTATATTCGATCAGCGCCTGTTCATATTGGCTGAGGCCGCGATAGGCATTACCTCGATCGTTATAGGCGATGGCATTGCCTGGGTCTAGCTCGATACCGTGGTTGTAATCGGCCAGCGCTTCGGCATGGCGCTGCAATTTAGAATAGATAATAGCGCGGTTGAAGTATGCGGTACGAAGCATCGGATAGTAGTTCATCCGCACTGTGCTTAGATAGCGGGCTGATTGGGCAGGCATATTGCCCATACTTTGCTGTACCATATCGTTAGTCCGCTGTGCGACATCAGTGTTGCCAAAGCGTTGGGCAAACATCTCGCTCATCTTGCCCATCATACCGCTGACGGTGTTTTGATGCTGCTCTGCGCGGCGCTCAGGGTGTTCGAGCCTATCTAGCAGCGCCTCAATAGCCTGGGTATAGTATTCAATCGCCTCGCCATACCTTCCCGCTTCAGCGGTGGCATTGCCTGCATGAATCATGTCGCCATAGGCTGGTCGAAAGTGAGCCAGCTCCACCGCCCGTCGGTAGTCGGCAGCGGCTTCGTCATACTTGCCCCACCCGATATAGCTTTTCGCCCTCGCCCGGTACTCTGCTGCCAATCGGTCATTCAATTCGCCGCCAACCAGCGAGTTCATCATCGGACCAATTATGCTGCCTATTAGCGAATTTGGCTGCATTGAGGTCATCGGCCGCCCCTGTGATTGCTCCATTTGCTCGATTGTCGCTGTGTGTTGGCGAACCTCCTGCTCGTACTCGGCAGCATCTTTCTTTGTCCCTGAAACTGACTCTTGTTCCCTTGATTTGCCACTGATTTGCTCTTCGCGGGCGTAATCAGCCGCCGCTTTGCCATGCTGTCCCAAAGCGGCGTAGCACCATGAACGCGGTACATAATAGGTATGGTGAGCCAACACATCACGCTCGTAAGGCACGGGTGGCCTGGCATCATGCTCAATCAATGTAGTGTAATCGGCAATAGCCTGCTGATACTGCTTTGACTGATAATAGCACATCGCTCGTGCGGCATACACGCTGGCGAGATTGCCTTGCATTTGCGGCCAGTTTGTCTCTGTCTTCCAGCTTACTTCCCAGGCATCTAGCCGCCGTTCCAAAAGCTCAATTACTTGTGTGTACGTGGCAATCGCCGCTGGGTAATTCATTAGCGTGAAATCGTAGAGATGGGCCTTAGCCAGCAGGTATTTGGTGTCGTTAGGCTGAACTGTGGCAATGAGATTGTAGTCAGCGATAGTCTGTTCGTAGCGCCTACGACCTTCATATTGCTTTGCTCTTGCTCCGATGTAATCCACATTGGTGGGGTAGAGTTCAATCGCCCGGTCCAGGTCGGCCATGCCATCGGCCTCGTTCAGTTCCTCGTCATATGGCAAGTCGCCATAACCATACCAGTAGTTCCACTCCAACAGCAACTGGCCGCGCTGAAAGTAAAGCTCGGCTACGTCTGGTAGCTCCTGAATGTTGGCGCTCAAGGCATGATACCTGTTTTTATAATCAACAAGTTGCTTCTGCTCATCATCGGAAAGCTGATATTCATCGTCGGCCATTTTAACTGCCTCCTCGCTCCTATACTTAAGCCAATTACATCCCACAGCAGCATTATACATCGTACCCTAGTCCTATGCAACTTGGAAGTGCGAAGCGAAGTGGTATAATAGCCCCAACCAGCAAACAGAGGAGGCTTACCTGTGAACTTCACCAACCTGCTTGAGCTTGAAGATCTCGCCCGCCAGAAGCTTGACCCTGCTGCCTTCGACTACATCGCGGGCGGGGCCGACGACGAGCAGACACTGCAGGAGAACCGCGCCGCGTTTGGCCGCTGGCGGCTGCGCCCCCGCTATCTGGTGGATGTGAGCAGCGTCGACCTTAGCACCACAATCCTCGGCCAGCCGATTAACTTTCCGGTACTGGTTGCGCCCAGCGCGTATCACAAGCTGGCCCACCCTGATGGCGAACTTGCCACCGCCCGCGCCTGCGCCGCGACAGGCACGATCATGATCGCCAGCACCGCCAGCACCTATCCGATCGGCGAGATTGCCGCGCAAGGCGCACCGACCTGGTTCCAGCTATATACCTACAAGGAGCGGGCGATCACCGAGATGCTGCTGGCAAAGGCGGTGGCGGCAGGGGCGACCGCGCTATGCCTGACTATTGACGTGCCGCACATCGGCAACCGCGAACGGGATACCCGCAACCGCTTCACCCTGCCCAGCGGCATAGTGATGGCGAATCTAGTGGATGCTGATCTGGCGAAGATGCCGCGCAACCCTGATGGCTCTGGGCTGGCTGCCTACTCGATGCTGTGGGATCCGGCGCTCACCTGGGAGGTCATCCCCTGGCTGAAGTCGCGCTGCCACCTGCCGATAGTGGTCAAGGGGATTATGACTGGCGAGGATGCAAAGCTGGCGGTGGAGCATGGCGCAGCCGCCATTGTGGTTAGCAACCATGGCGGGCGGCAACTCGACAGCGTGGCGGCAACGCTCGATGTGCTGCCCGAAATCGTTGACGCAGTGGGTGGCCGCATCGAAGTGCTACTCGACGGCGGGGTGCGGCGCGGCACCGATGTGCTGAAGGCGCTGGCGCTGGGCGCACGAGCAGTGCTGCTCGGTCGCTCGGTACTCTGGGGGCTGGCAATCGGCGGCGCGGAAGGTGCAACCGCCGTGCTGACTACTCTGCGCGACGAACTGCTTACCGATATGATGCTGGTGGGTAGGACGAAGATTGCTGATGTGGACAGAAGTTTGGTGACGAAAGCTCCGGTTTAGCTCCCAACCTAAACTGCAACCTTCGCCTGATGATGAACGTTGTACTGTATGACTCCCCTATGAGCAAGCCAGTACAACGTTCGCCCTATATCCGCCCAACGGAGGCTGCCGATGCGTATCCGTAGAACCTTCGCTCTGCTGTTTATTTTTGCACTACTCCTTAGCAGCAGCACCTATCGCCTTGTCATCGCGCAGGAAGATTCGCATTACTTTGCCGAAACCGGCCACACGGTCAGCGGCAAGTTCCTGCAATACTGGCAGATGCACGGTGGGCTGGCGCAGTTTGGCTACCCAATCAGCGAGGAGTTGCAGGAGATATCACCGCTAGATGGCCGTATCTATACAGTGCAATACTTCGAGCGGGCCGAGTTCGAGTTGCACCCAGAGAACCAACCGCCCTATAACGTGCTGCTCAGTCAGCTTGGCACCGTTCGTTATAAGGAAAAGTACCCGATTGGCGCGGGCGCACAAGCGCCAGACCCTATTCGTTCGCTGTTCTTTCATCAAACGGGTAAACACATTGGCGGTATCTTCCGCGATTACTGGGAGCAGCATGGCGGACTGGCTCAACAAGGCTATCCCATTTCCGAGGAGTTCAATGAGGTATCTGATGTAAATGGTAGAACCTATCTGGTTCAATACTTCGAGCGGTCCGTGCTTGAGTACCATCCAGAGAATAACCCTCCATATAATGTTCTACTTAGCCCATTGGGTCAACTTCGCTATGATGAAATAGGGCAACCCGTGCCGCCTCCACACTACAACCCGACTCACCTCATTGCTAGTGATGTATATGCTACGGGTGGCAGCTATACGTTTCATACCGTCATTGCCGCTGGTCACTATCTGCTTTGGCAGCGTTCCGATCACGATATTTACGGCTACGATCTTAATTCTGGGACCGAGTTTCCTATAGCCATAAGTCTATCAGAGAAATGGCCTCCCCTAAGCGATGGGCAATACGTTGCCTGGCTTCAAGCCTCAGATACAAATCCCGATATGCAGCAACTTCATGTATACAACCTCGTCAATGGCGATGAGCATATCCTCTTTGAAGGTGCCGCTATTGCTGGGGCAGACTCTCAGATCATTCTCTACGCGCTGGACTCCGGCTTGCTATATTATCAAATACATGGCTACGGCCCGATCCATGCTCTACGACTTAGTAGCGAGCAAGAAACGACTATCATCAAGTCTGGAACAGACCTGGTTGTTTCTGATGGCTCCCTAATCTGGTTTGAACAGCCCCGCCCTGATGACCCTGATAACTTCAATCACCTTCGCGTACGAAAGATAGGCAGCAGCGATGATAGCATTATTGCGAAAGATAATTTTAACTTTAATGGCTACAATGCCTATGGCGACAGCGTAGCGTGGTGCTATCTTAATCCTGGTCCAGAGGCGCAGGGCGTATACCTTTACAACATCACCACTAATCAAAATCAGCGTATCTCCACCGATGATGCCGCTGCACCGCTAATCAGTGGCAATAAGGTGGTCTGGACAAGCTGGCAGGAAGATAAGGCGCTAGGGCAATGGAGGTCTACTATAATGATGTACGACATAGGCACTCAAAAAACAAGCTCAGTTGTTGTACCTGATGGTTCGATAGTGGCAGCTATGGCAATTATAAGTCCAGGCACTTTGTTGTATGTGAAATACGGTTCTGATGCCTATGTGGAGGTGTTCAGCGTCAGTTTGTCTTGGGTGGTATAAGCAGAAGGGCGCACCCATCTATGCTCCTCACGTTCAACCTTCAATTTGTCTCATGCTACTTTACCTTCTTCGCCTTCGCCTTGCTCATGCTCAGGTAGCAGGTCATGCTCTGCAAGGCGTTCTTTATGCCCTCATTCACTAACCTTATGCGCACCCGAATCCTCCAGCGCCTTCAGGTTGGCTGCGCCACGCTGTTCGATCGCCTGCTGCCAGTCGTCGCGGTACTCGCCCAGACGCTCAGTGATTATATTAGCCACCACATAGTTGCGATACCACTTGTGGTCGGCGGGTATGATGTACCAGGGTGCAACCTTGGTTGAAGTCTTGTTCAGTACATCCTCATAGGCATCCATGAAGTCGGCCCAGCGCTTGCGATCCTGCCAGTCGGTGACATTCACCTTCCAGCGCTTGTCCGGTTTGTGGATGCGCTCCTCCAGTCGTTGCTTCTGCTCGGCCTTCGAGATGTAGAGGAAGAGTTTGAGGATGATGGTGCTGGATGCGGTCAGCATCGCCTCGAACTGGTTGATCTGTTCGTAGCGCTGGCTCCAGACCGCTTTGGGGGTTAGCCCCATCACCCGCTCCACTAGCAGCGACTCGTAGTGCGAACGGTTGAAGATGACGATTTCGCCCATGCGCGGGCAGGCATTGTGGATGCGCCACAGGTAATCGTGGGCCAGCTCCAGCTCGGTTGGTTGCTTGAAGCTGACCACGCCAACGCCTTCGGGGTTTACCCCACTGAACACGTGCTTGATAGTGCCATCCTTGCCCGATGTATCCATCCCCTGCAGCACGATTAGCACGGCGCGATCGCTCGCCACATAGAGCAACTCCTGTAGCTGCTCCAACGCTTGAATGTCCGCCGCCATCGTGGCATCGATCTGGTTGCCCTGATGCAGATCGCCAGTATCGGCGGGATCAATCTTGCTCAACTTCACCCCGCCGCTGGGCGGGACGATAAGTTCGTGGGACATAACGCGGCTCACTTTCTTTGCCCCATTGTTGGCACATTGATGCTGGAGATAAGCATTGATGCGCTTGACCGTTCGGAGCTTCGCTCCCATCCCTCAGTAACTCGGCGAGCGGCGGCCTATCCCCACCTCTACAAACTCCACACCTCTTGTAGGTAACGTTTAGCCCCAGTGGGGTGATGGAGCCTTTGCTTTTCACTCAGCACTCAGCACTCAGCACTCAGCACTCAGTAGCTAGGCATGGTTGGGTCCACCTGTGCAGCCCAGGCGTTGATGCCGCACCGCTACAAACTCCACACCTCTTTTAGGTAACGTTTAGCCCCAGTGGGGTGACGGAGCTTTGCTTTTCACTCAGCACTCAGCACTCAGCACTCAGCACTCAGTAGCTAGGCATGGTTGGGTCCACCTGTGCAGCCCAGGCGTTGATGCCGCCGCGCAGGTTATGCAGCTTGCGGAAGCCGAGCATCTGCAGTTGCTGCACGGCGCGGGCGCTGCGCGTGCCAGCCTTGCAGTAGACTACAATATCGTCGGCGGTGCTGAGTTCGTGCGCCCGCTCGGTTACATCGTTGACGGGGATGAGGGTTGCGCCCTCCAGGTGGGCGATATCCCACTCATGCGCTTCGCGTACATCGAGTAGCATCAGGTCTTCGCCGCGATCTAGCCGCTCCTTCAGTTCTAGCGGGCTGATGTCGACCTCGGTAAAGCCCTCGTCGGCGGTGGTGATACCGCAGAACGCCTGGTAGTCAATCAGTTCGGTAATGGTGGGGTGTTCGCCACAGATGGGGCAATCCGGATCCTTGCGTAGCTTGAGTTCGCGGAAGCGCATACTCAGTGCATCGTAGAGCATCAGGCGGCCAATCAGCGGTTCGCCAATGCCGAGGATCAGCTTGATCGCCTCAGTGGCCTGGATCAGCCCGATCGTCCCCGGCAGCACGCCCAGCACGCCGCCCTCAGCGCAGCTTGGCACCAGGCCGGGGGGAGGTGGTTCAGGGTAGAGGCAGCGGTAGCACGGTCCCTCCTTCGCGTAGAAGACCGATGCCTGGCCCTCGAAGCGGAAGATGCTGCCATAGACATTAGGCTTGCCCAACAGCACGCAGGCATCGTTGACCAGATAGCGGGTGGGAAAGTTGTCGGTGCCGTCGGCGATGATGTCGTAATCCTTGAACAACTCCAGCGCGTTCTCCGACGATAGCATCGTCTCGTAGGTTTCGACCTTGACGTAGGGGTTCAGCCCTTCGATGCGCGCCTTTGCCGAGGCCAGCTTCGATGTGCCGATCGCCTCGCTACTGTGGATGATCTGGCGCTGCAGGTTGGTGCTATCCACCACATCGAAGTCCACTATGCCAATGCGTCCCACCCCGGCGGCGGCCAGATAGAGCGCGGCGGGCGAGCCCAACCCGCCCGCGCCGATTAGCAGCACACTGGCCGCCTTCAGCTTCTTCTGCCCATCCATGGCCACCTCCGGCACCAGCAGATGGCGGCTGTAGCGCAAGATCTCGTCATGGCTGAGGCTCATATCGCTGGCCTGCTGCCCCTTCACTCCTTGCAAGAGTGCGTTGTTCTCCCTCCCCGATCTTAGGGGAGGGTTGGGGAGGGCGGCGCTGCCACCCGCGATCGCAGGTATAATACTAATCGTGTCGCCCTCGGCGACGGCGGTGTTGCCCTTCTTTAGATAGCGTACATCCTCATCGTTGAGGTAGACATTGACGAAGTTACGCATACTGCCATTCTCATTGTACAGGTGACGGCGCAACTCCGGATACTGCGCGGTCAGGCCACCCAGCACTTCGTCTATGGTGATGCCGCCGATATTTACCTCGCGCTGTTGCGCGGCGTACTGCCGCAGCGGGGTGGGGATGGTAACAATTGCCATGCGATAAAGTCCTCTTTCCTAAATGGTTGGCGCAGGAATACAGGGCAGTATATCCCGCTAGATGCACTAATGTGCGCTTCTATATGATATGAATATCTTCCTCATCAAAGTGTGAGCGGTCATCATCGAGCCGCCATGAAGCCATCTTGTCATAGTTGCGGTCGCGTACCCGCACCACGATGTACGAGTACCACGGCCAGGCGTATTCGCGGTCGAAGTTGGATGGTCGGGCTTCGTCTTCAGGGTGCGAGTGATAGAAGCCGATTACATCGAGCTGCTGCGCCCGCGCCTGCTTGTCCGCCGCCAGCATCATCTCCGGCGTAATCAGGAAGCGGTGATATTGCTCGTCCGCTGCACTCTGGTTGGTCTGGGGCAACAGCGCGAATACCCTGCGCTGCTCACCTTCATCCTCGCCCAGCATGATGCCGCAGCACTCGCTGGGGTAGGCTTCCTCGCTGTGACGGGCAATCGCCTGCAGCAGTTCGTTATTCAGGGTTATAGGCAAGCCAGTCTCCATTTCACATGGGCGTATGCCATGTGTTCATACGTCACGATTTGATATTTGCGATGGGCGTTGATGCGCTTCATGTTGGGCGTATGCCATACGCCCCTACGTGACGATTTGATATTTGCGATGGGCGTTGATGCGCTTGGGCTGGGCGTATGCCATACGCCCCTACGTCAAGGTTAGATATTTGCGATAGGCATTGATACGCTCGGGCTGGGCATATGCGATACGCCCCTACGTCAAGGTTGGTTGGCTGCGATAAGCATTGGTGCTGGGCGAGATTCTTCCTCACCCAACCTCTCCCAGCGGGGGAGGGGTTTTGCTACTCAGCACTCAGCATTCAGCACTCAGCACTAATCACTCCGCGCTAGCGGCGAGCGCCTGCTTGAAATCGGCGCTGATGTCGTCAATGTGTTCGATACCGACCGAGACGCGCATGGTGCCGGGGGTGATGCCCGCCCGCGCCTGTTGGCCCGCCGTCCATTCGCGGTGCGAGGACATGGGTGGGTAGGATACCTCGGTATAAACATCGCCCAGGGTAGTGACCGGCAGTGCCAATTTGAGCGCGTTCATGAAGCGGAAGGCCCGTTCGCGGCTGCCATCGGCAATCTCGAAGGCGACCATTGCGCCATAGGCGTTGCTGCAGAACTGGATGGTGGCGAGGGCATACTGGGGGTGATCAGGCAGGCCAGAGTAATAAACTTTCGCCACCTGGGGGAGCCTGGCAAGGAACTGGGCCAGCCGTAGCGCGTTGCTGCATTGCCGCTCCATGCGTAGGGCAAGGGTCTTAACCCCGCGATGTATCATGCTGGCCTCGAACGGGCCGAGGATGCCGCCCACCAGCTTACTGAGCAAGCGTAGGTTGGCGGCTCGCTTCGCATCATTGACGATCACCACGCCGCCAGTGGCATCGCCATGACCGCTGAGATACTTGGTGGCCGAGTGAACAACTATGTCTGCGCCATATTCCAGCGGGCGGAACAGCCAGGGGCTGGCGAAAGTGCTGTCGGCGATTACCAGCGCCCCGGCACGATGGGCGAGTTGACTAATTGCGGTGACATCGGCAACCTTGAGGATGGGGTTGCTGATCGGCTCGAACAATGCCACTTTGGGGTGCGGTTGCTCGAACAGCGCAGCTTCCAGTGCAGCCAGGTCGGTAAAATCTGCCAGCCGCGTGTCTACTCCCAGCGGCCCCAGCACCTGAGCCAGCAGCCCCAAACTTGCGCCATAAATGTCGCGGCTGCACAGCACTACGTCTCCGCTGTGCAACTCGCAGGCCAGCAGCGCCGCGTGCAATGCGGCCATGCCGCTGGCGAAACTAACCGCTGCCTGCCCGTTCTCCAGGTCGGCGAGGGCGATTTCCAGCGCAGCGTTGGTGGGATTGCCGTAGCGTTGGTAGACGTAGCCATCGCGCTCACCAGCGAACACCGCATCCATCGCCTCGGCGCTCTCTTGCCCATAGGTCGTGCTGGTGTAGATTGGCGTGTTGGCTGGCCGGTCTGCGCCTTGCCGCCGTTCGCCACCGTGAACAGCGCGGGTGCCGAATGCTGCTTTATGATTGCCTGGCATAATTACCCCCGTCTCAGATTGCAGATAGTAGATTATAGTGAGGCGTGACCGTATTTGGTGAATGATAGCATCTGGGGGTTGCCGATGTCAAGGATTTTAGGATGGTGGATGCGCGTCACGTTTTTGCATACCCAACCAAGGTGAACAGCACTTACGCCCCTACTTAACGCTTGCTCTGCAAGAATGTGACGCGCACCCATTGATGTTCAGGAGGTTGCAGTGCCTGGCTCCAACACTTATAAACTAAAGT
>JANXYP010000363.1 GCA_025355955.1 Chloroflexota bacterium | reverse complement strand
GCGAGACCCTGATAGCCCCGCGCATCCGGCCCGCCCGCCGCACTGGCCTCGTCGGTATCCTCGAAGCGCACCACTGCGTTCGCGCCAGGGGGCAGCGGTGCCCCGGTCATGATGCGTGCCGCCTCGCCCGCCCCCAGGGTTTGGCTGCTGCGGGATCCGGCGGCGATGTTGCCGACCACGCGCAGGCGGGCAGGGGTGGCCGGGCTGGCTGCCGCCGTGTCCGCCGCCTGCACCGCGAAACCGTCCATCGCGCTGTTGGCGAAGGGTGGGATGTTCTGCGCGGCGAACACATCCTCGGCCAACACCCGCCCCAGCGCGACAGATAGTGGCGCGACCTCCGGCTCAAGCCGCTGGAACTCGGCCAGGATGCGCTCACGCGCCTGGTCAACCGTCAGCATTGGCATGGTAATTATATGCTCCTATCCACTAGGCGCGCACAATCGTTGCGCGAACCTTACCGCGAACCTAACAAGATGTTGCGTAGTAGCTGATCGGTGCGTCTGATCACATGATTGACAAGGCTACGCTACGGTGTTATACTCAGTTATTATAAATGTTCGGATTGCAATTTGTCCTTTATAAAGGAAGATAGTGGGTTATGGATAACGACCCGAGCCAGTCTCCTACGTCACCAAACAACGAATACACCCCCAGTAGCCCGCCCGCAGCGGGCGCGCCGCTGCCCACACCCTACCGGGCAATGGTGGGTTACGCCGCTTCGCCGGAGTCGGGCAGCCCTTCCGAGTTGCCCCGCGCCCGCCCGCTGCCGATACCGCTAGCCCGCCCCATTGTAACCCAAATCCTGGTTGGTATCAATGTGCTGATCTGGATTGCGCTCAGTCTATACGCCGCGCTGCACTATCATGGTAACCTGATTGATGTAGCGATGGGCAGCGACAACACTGGCGCGCTGGATCATGCCCTGATCGACTTCGGCTCACTGGCGAATGCGTGCGTGGCTGGGCCAAACGTAGGACCAGTACCCCTTGAGGTTCGGCTATCCTTTACTTGCCTCGGCGCAGGGCAATGGTGGCGGCTGTTTACCGCGATGTTCCTGCACATCGGCATCCTGCACCTGAGCTTTAACATCTGGGCGCTCTACCTGCTGGGCCGCGAGGCGGAGCAGTTGTACGGGCGGCTGCGCTTCCTGCTCATCTACCTGCTGGCCGGGCTGACTGGCAGCGTCGCCAGCATGACGGTGCTGCCCGGGCTGCAGCACGACTCGGCGGGGGCCAGCGGCGCGATCTTCGGCATCATCGGCGTGCTGCTCGCCTACTACTTCCGCTATCGCAACCAGCTAGGCGCGGCGGGCCGCACCCAGCTATACAACATCGTGCTGATCGCTGCGCTCAACCTGTTCCTCAGCTCACAAATACCCAACATTGACAACTGGGCGCATCTAGGTGGGCTGATTGGTGGCACTATCCTGGGCCTGCTGCTTGCGCCCAGCTATCAGGTGGTGATGGATACGCAGCAGCATCCCCACCTCAGCGATCGGCTCAACCCTACTTTGCAGTGGGCGGTTGGTGGCGGCTACATCCTGCTACTCGGCATATTCTTCGCGATCGGTTTGCAACGACTCGGTAGCTAATGCGGCTGTGAAGGAGTAAACCGTTATGGTGGTATCGGTAGAGCAACGCAGAGATTTCAAGGATCTTAGGGATGTCAAGATGGAAGAAGATATTAGCCTGTTGGAAACCCGGCCGTTGACCGTCAGCGAATTGAATAATAGCCCACTGGCTACCGATAGCCTGGGGCGCATCAGCCACGCCCGCTCCAACCTGATCGCGCTGCTTGCCAGTGGGCTATGCGGCCCGTTCAGCAGCGTCACCGGCTCGGCACGCGGCCTGCTGCGCGTCTGCAACCAGCTAGAGCAGGAGTTGCTCACCAGTCCGCCAGTCGGCAAGGAAGATGAGTCAGTCACCCACTATCGCCGCGTCCTCAACGCCAATATCACCGGCCTGGAGTTGCTGGTGAAGAACCTGATGGAATTGGCTTGCACTGTCGAAGACGACGTGGCTGATGATAACGAAACTCCTGCCTCGTTTCGTCCGCTGCCTGCTAGCCCTGCGCCTGACCCGCCCGTGTCTGCCACTCCGTTCACTCCTCACCCCCGCCGTTTGCTGATCGTGGACGACGAACACGAGATCGCCACCCTGTTCAGCACCTATCTGGCAAAGCGGCATGGCTATGATGTGCGAGTGCTGACCGATGGTCACGAAGTGGTGGAGACGGCTCGCACCTTCCAGCCGCACCTGGTGCTGCTCGACCTGATGCTGCCGGGGGTGGACGGTTACGCGCTCTGCCAGGCGTTGAAGCGCAACCGCGCTACCGCCAGTATCCCAGTGGTGCTGCTCACCGGCCAGGGCGAAACCGAGCGGCTAATCCGCGGCATCGAGGCGGGTGCCGATGACTACCTGCTCAAGCCGGTGCATATGGCCGAGCTACAGGCCCGCCTCGAGCTGGTGATGCAACGCCTGGAGCGCGCCCGCCAGGCCAGCCCACTTACCGGCCTGCCCGGCAACGTTATCATCGAGCGTGAGGTGGAAACCCGCATCCGCACCGATGCTCGCTTCGCGGTCTGTTATTCCGACCTTGCCAACTTCAAGGCGTTCAACGATACCTATGGCTACGTCCACGGCGATCGCGTGTTGAAGTGGCTGGCCCAGATCATTTGCGCCACGATTGACGAACTGGGCGACCCCAGCGACTTCGTTGGCCATGTAGGCGGCGACGACTTCATCGTCGTCACTGCGCCGGAACGGGTCAAGGCCATCTGCAGCGCGATTATCGCCCGCTTCGACGAAACCATCCCCAGCTTCTACAATGCTGGCGACCGCGCCGCTGGCTTCATTACCGCCAATAACCGCAGCGATGTGCTAACCACCTTCCCGATTATGACCATCAGCATCGCTGTGGTTACCAACACTCGCCGCCCGCTGACTACCCTGGCTCAGGTATCGGAGGCGAGCAGCAGTATCAAGCGCTACCTTAAAACCCTCCACGGCAGCCACTTCATGGTTGACCGCCGCAGCAAAGAGGACTCAATGTCCACGCCGTTGATCACTCCTACGCCAGTGGAGAAGTTGGCTGATCGCTCCGCCGAGCAGTAGCCCTTATTATTCCCCAGGCTAATCATTTGCACCAAAGCATATGGGCGCAGACAACAAACAGGCAGGGTAGCTATAAGCTACCCTGCCTGCTGTTCTAACCAGGTTGTTAGTTAACGTACGTTGGCCTTGACCCGCCGCGCCAGCATCACACCAGTGAGCAACAGCAGTAGGCCGAGCAGGCCAACTGGCAGCAGGAAGTTACTATTGCCGTTGCCAGTTTGTGGTAGGCTGGTGGTTGTTCCGCCACTCGTGCCGCCCGCACCACCCGTGTTGCTGGTGCCGCCGGTCATCGCGGTTGGGCTAGCTGCCATGCTGGCACCCGTCGTGGAAGTCGGAGCCATCATCATCGTGGTTGGCGATGCGCCCATCATCGCGGTGGGAGTACCCATCGCCATGGTGCCAGTTACCATCGCGGTGGGAGTACCCATCATCACTGTGGGAGTACCCATCGCCATGGTGGCAGTGCCTACCGGCATCGTGCCAGTCATCATCACGGTGGGAGTACCCATCGCCATGGTTGGGGTACCCATCACTGCTGTGCCGCTCATTACTGCGGTGGGAGTACCCATCGCCATAGTGGCAGTGCCTACCGGCATCGTGCCGGTCATCACTGCAGTGGGGCTACCCATTACTGCTGTGCCAGTCATCACTGCGGTGGGGCTACCGCCGGTGCCAGAGGTGGCGGTGGCTGCCTGATTCAGCGGGCTAGCCGCATTGTGCGCCGCTGCGGGGCTGGTAGCGACCAGCGCGAAGCCCAGCATCAGCATGGTGATCGCCATTACTGAAACCATGTAAGATTTATTTTTGCCCATTATAACTTTTCTCCTCTTGGGTTAAGTGTTAAATAACTTGTGGCTTCTGTTCTAGCCATTCGTTTTCGACCGACAACATCTTTGCTGTCTGTGTCATAAAAAGCAATTATCTTGCCACCATGCTATTAACGCTAGCATATACATAGATCGATCGCGCTCTGATGATGCAATTAGGCAATCAGCCACCCAGCAGATCAACCAGCAAAGCAAGCATCGCCACCCCAGCCGCCGCAGGCAAAGTGTCGTGGGCCAGGCGCGGCCAGCGCTGGTTGACCGCCCGCGCCAGCGCTGCTCCACTCAGCGCAGTCGCAGCGTAGAGCAGAGCATACGCTATTGGCTCACTTGGCAACAACGCACCCAGCCGGTCTAGCAATAGCGCAATTAGCGCCAGCCACGCGAACTGCTGGGCCAGCCCACCCAGCCAGCGTTCCGCCGGTTGCCTGCCATCTGGTTGGATCAGCGCATCACTGGTGAGCAGCAGCGGAATGCAGGCTAGCGCCGCCAATACCCTGACCAGCAAGCTGCCCTCATATAGCGCCGCCATCAACCCCATCGATGCAGGCAGCCAGGCGCGCAACCAGCGCAGCGCCTGTCCCCGTGTGTTCAGCAGCGCGGTGGATGCAAGCGGCAGCAGCAAGATGGCGAACAGCGGGTCGGCCAACTGCTGGCCGCTGGGCAGCACGCCGAAGATGGGTAGATTGAAGCCTGGCGCAGGTATGGACAGGGTCGCCAGCAGCACCAGCGCAGCGGCGATACCCATCAAGTCGCGCAGCAACCTCCCCCCCAACCGGGAGGGGCTGGGGGTGGGCGTTGAACTCCCCTCCCTTGTGGAAGGGCGAGGGGCGAGTGTGAGCCAATGGCGCAGCCACAGCAACGCTAGCGCCAACGGCAGGCTCAACCCCAACCCCGGCCAGAGCGCCACCCGCAGCGCATACTCGGCGATTAGATTAGCGAAGTCAAACATGGTTCATGAAGTTGCAAGTATACAATGGCTCTCTGCTCATGACTCCCCTCCCTTCGGGAGGGGCTGGGGGTGGGTCGGTGCCACTTATTACTCCCCTCCCTTCGGGAGGGGCTGGAGGTGGGTGGGTGCTTTGACTCCCCTCCCGAAGGGAGGGGCTGGGGGTGGGTCGGTGCCGTGCGACTCGCACCCTCCCCTACCCCTCCCGGTGGCAGGGGAAACTACACCCCGCCATCCAAACTTTGTTGGTGCGGTACTCATCACTCGCGCCTGAAGCTAGCGATCAGCGCAATCGCCCGATAGAGCAGCCACGCAAGCGCGAGGGCGAAGCCGAAGGCCAGCGCAATTGCCAGCAACGGCAGCAGGCTACTGGTATTCTGTCCCGCCTGCAGGCTGATGCCTACCGCCGCATCGGGTTGCGGCGCGGGCAGATCCAACCGCTGCACCCGCAGCGCAGCCCAGGCGGGCAGCCCAGCTAGCCCCGCCAGAGCAGGCCGCAGTAGCCCATCAACCAACGCCGCACCGCCTGCGAACCCAACAATACCGAGAGCAGCCAGTAGCCAGCCCAGCCAACCCGCTTGTGGCCGCAGTCGCAACAGCCCTAGCGTCACCCCCGTCACTCCTACCAGCATCAGCGCGGCATAGAGCAACTCACCCCGCGCCAACGCAGCGTGCAGGTAGAGCCAGAGGGCGGGGAGCTGCAGAAGGTAGAAGGTAGAAGGTAGAATGGTGAGTTTTGAGTTTTGAGTTTTGAGTTTTGAGTTTTGAATGATGGCTGTTTGGAGGCTGGGCGAATCGCTTTCTGTGGCAGCAACGGCAGTAGCAGTATTGGTGTAGGGGCGGGATTTATCCCGCCCTGCCGTGCCGCTGATTGCGAGGCCCAGCCCTACTGCGCCAGCCGCCAGCATCAACCCGCCCGCCACCGCCGACGGCTCCGCGCTGCAGATCGCCAGCTCGACCATGCCCCATGCGATCAGGATTATTGCTAGCCAACCCCTCCCCCCAAGGGGGAGGCTGGGAGGAGGAGCAAAACCCCTCCCCCCAAGGGGGAGGCTGGGAGGAGGAGCAAAACCCCTCCCCCCAAGGGGGAGGCTGGGAGGGGGAGTAAGGCGCAAACCCCCCCCAACCCTACCAGCATCACCGCCGCTGCCCCCAACTCCGCCGTCAGCCGCAACGCCAGCGGCCACTCGCCCAGTGAGTATGAGCGCACGATTAGATAGGTTGCCGCCAGCGGCAACAGTTGCCAGCCGCCCGACCACCGCCCCGCCAGCAGCGCCAGTCCTAGAGTGACGAGGCCGAGCAGGGCAAAGTAAAGGCTCAACCCATCCAGCCGTAGGTCGAGCCAGCCCAGCGTTTGTCTATACTCCTGTCCTGCGCCGATTGTTGGCAGCGCGGCGAAAGCGAGCGCCACGCCGATCAACAGGCAGCTCGCCCCCATTATGCCGCCAATAATCCGCCCCCTCAACGTAGCAACTCCGCGATAGTAACCACGTGATAGCCTTCTGTCGCAAGCCGATCCAGAATGGTTGGCAATGCCTGCGCCGAGGTCGAGCCACCGATGTGCATCAGGATGATTGCGCCGTCCAGGTTGATGTTCGAGTGGGTCACTCGTTCGACCAGGAACTGCGCCGACTTCGGCTTGCCCACCGAGTCGAGGCTGTCGAGCGTCCATAGCACGCTGGTGTAGCCGAGGTTATGCACCAACTGCAAGGTGTGGGCATTGTATTCACCATAAGGGAAGCGGAAGTAAGGGTGGGGGTCTACGCCGGTGATGCTGCGAATCTCTTGCTCCGCACTGCTAATCTCGCTTATCACTAGGGCATCGCTCAACCCTCGGGTCAGGTGCAGGTGGTTGTAGGTATGATTGGCGATGTCCTGGCCTGCGGCGGCAATCGCCTGCGCTGCGGCGTGGTTGGCCGCCACCCATCTACCAGTCAGGAAGAAGGTAATGTGCAGCCCACGCTGGCGCAACGCCTGAAGGATGGCGGGAACGTCGCCGGACCCGCCGCCCGCGTCGAAGGTAATTGCCACCTCATGCTTGCCACGCGGCCCGCGCCTGATCTGGCCGTCAAGCGATGGTTGGGGCAGGCCAGCCCCAACCCCTGGCGACCTACCAGATAGCAGAGCGCTGCGGGTGGCAAGTGGGGCTGGGGTCGTAGGTGGCAGCGGCGCTTCATTCGTCTCGGTCGTTCCCACTGGCAGCGCGGCATCGTCTGATGTGGTGGTCGCCGCTGGCTGGTCCGCCGCTAGCGTGGTGGTGGCCAGTACAATTGGGGTAGCAGGCGGCGGGATGGGCAGCGCATCCTGTGGGTTGCAGGAGGTCAGCAGCAGGGTCAGGGTTAGCAGGGGCAACAGCCGATAGGTTAGGCGGCGCATCGTCGCCCTTTCTAGTTGATAGGCAGTTTGTAGCTCATGTGGCGCACACCCGCCAACAAAAAGAGCGCCCAGGCGCGGGTGCGGCTGGGCAGGGGTGGGAATTGGAGAAGCATCAAAAGTGGGTGGGCATAACTGGACTCGAACCAGTGACCTCACGGATGTGAACCGTGCGCTCTAACCAACTGAGCTATACGCCCGCAGTTGCCCACATATTATAACACGTTCGCCCTAAAGTTGCAAACTTGATGGCCCGCTGGGGTGTGTTACGAGTTATTGGGTAAACGTAGGGGCGGGCGGTGGCCCGCCCTGGTGAGCGAACAAGCTACCCAATAACTTGTATCACACCCGGCCTGCCTTGCCAAACCCGTCCGCTCCTGTTAGAATGTACTTACAATCGGAGGAACGAACACAATGCAGGGCAGAAGCGGTGCGTTGCCAGTCGCCGCTTCAGCAGTATCGGTTCGTTCGACCTCTGCGGCCCCGACGACTATACCTGCTGGAAGCGTTAACATTGGGGTAGGTGCGAATCGCATACGCCCGCTTGCCCAGCCTCAATGCCCGTCGCAAACGTCAACGCCTTCGTGCCGTTTCCGCGTTTTCCGCGCCGTTTCCGCGTTTTCCGTGGTTCTAACCACCCCTGGCATATGCGCTTGCGATGGGCATTGACGTGCTTGACCGATCGGGGCTACGCCCCCAACCCCCAGAACTCGGCGACGCACTGGCTTGCGATGGGCGTTGATGTGCTTCAGCGTGGGCTGTCCCTAAGCATCCGTTTACTCCGTTTGTCCGTTGAACAGTCCGTTGGCTGCTTTCGTTGAGACCCCAACTTGGTAGGCGCTTCGAGATTCTCCCTCACCAAACCTCTCCCGCTGGGAGAGGCTTTTTGCCTCCCACCCTGCGGATGCCTTAATCCGTTTGTCCGTTTTTACAATCCGTTGGCTAAATCCGTTTCTTCGTTGGCTGCGCTGCCCCACCTCTATCGCCTTTCTAACACAGCCTGGCTTGTCAGCATTTAGCTAATCTGTTATACTGGGTTAGCACGAACAGTAGCGCGTGCGGTGATAACCTATGCCTGAACTCCCACCCATCTTTAATGGTCGGCCCACCACCTGGCAGGCGGACGTGGCTGGCCCTAGCCCCACCTGTGGCGACCCACCCCCCGCCGCGCTGCGGCATGGTGTTGCCCAGTTCAACCGCGGCGAGTATTACCAGTGCCACGAGACGCTGGAGGATGCCTGGAAGGCGGAACGCGCTCCTATCCGCCAGCTTTACCAGGGTATCTTGCAGATCGGGGTGGCGCTTCACCACCTGCGTTACGGCAACTACATCGGGGCGAGCAAGCTGCTGACCCTGGGCCTGGGCTACCTGCTCGGCTTTACCCCAACCTGCCTGGGCGTGGATGTAGCAAAGCTAATCAGCGATGCCGAGACGGTGCAAGCACGGCTACACCAGCTTGGCCCCAGCGCCATCGGCGAATTCGACCAATCCACCTTCCCCACTATCTCCCTGGCGGAATGAACTTTGCGACACAAGGAGGGCGAACCGTTGTTCGCCCCTACGAAACTACGGATCTGTAGGGGCGAACCGTTGTTCGCCTTGAATTGGCGACTACCGATTTGCTTTCAGCGAAAGGCAAACCTATGGACAGCTACTATTATCGCAGCAGCAGGTATCGAATGTTCGACGATTACAGCGAGCCGTTCGGCTGGTGGGGCGGTCATTGGTCGCCGCCGGTGCCGCTCAGTGTCATCCAGATTATCGAGTCGGGCAGCATGAACGCCCGCATGGTTGCCCTGGCCTGGCTGATGATCGAACGGCGTAATAGCCTGATGTTCGCCTCCGAGCCGCCAATGGCGGGCAAGACTACCACTATGACCGCCTTCATTGACTTCATCCCCACCGCGCAGCGCCGCATCTATATGCGTGGGATGTATGAGAGCTTCCAGTTCGAGGAGGATGGCAAGGGCCAGCCCGCCAACTCCTGGCTGCTGGTCAACGAGTTCAGCAATCACCTTCCCACCTACCTGTGGGGGCCGAAGGCCAGCCGCACCTTCGCCTTGCAGCTAGAGGGTTACTGCCTGGGCGGCACCATGCACGCTGACACCGCCGAGGAAGCAATCGCCCAGTTGCGTCACGAACTGGGTGTCTCCGACGAGGAGCTAGCCAAGATTGGGCTGCTGTTCATTGTGCGAATGTACAATAACCGTACTGGGCGACCCATCCGCGACGAGTATGAGATGCCCTACGGCGCGAACGCGGTGCTGCGCCGCGTCGCCACCGGCCATCTGCTTTCACTGGGCGACGACGGCAAGCTCAAGCTCAATCTGTTTGCCCACTGGGAGCGCACTGGCGACCAGCACAACCTCACCCTCGAACCCCACCTACCGCTGATCGCCGCTCGCACCGGCCTCAGCGAGACCCGTGTGATCGCTGAACTTGACGAGCGCGAACAATTCCTCACCGACCTCTGCGCCAGGGGTGTCCACAACATCCCCACAGTGCGTGCCGCGATTGATAAGTTCAGGCACGAGGTATGAAGCGTAGTTTCCCCTCCCACCGGGAGGGGCAGGGGGTGGGTCCGTGCCATGCACCTTGCCCCACCCCCACCCCTCCCAGTGGGAGGGGAGAATATCAACCCCTCGCGGTGGGAGGGGAGAATATCAACCCCTCCCGGTGGGAGGGAAGAACATTAGCATCACTAGGCAATTAACTCAAAACTCAAAACTCAAAACTCAGAACTCCACAGTGAAGGGAGCAATAAAGACAATGGCCCATTCAGCTAAGACCCTCGGCGAATTGAAAGCGCAAGGTTACAAGCCACTCAGCGTCAAGGAGGAGTTGCGTAAGAACCTTATTGAGAAGATTCGCAACGGTAACGAGATTTTCCCTGGCATCATTGGTTATGAGGATACGGTTATCCCCCAGGTGGAAAACGCGATCATGTCCGGCCAGGATATTGTGATGCTTGGCGAACGCGGACAGGCAAAGACTCGCCTTGCCCGCAGCCTGATCAACCTGCTCGACGAGCAGATCCCCGTCATCCGCGGCAGCGAACTGAACGACGACCCCTTCAACCCCGTCTCCGCGCAGGGTCGGCAGCTTGTAGCCGAGTGTGGCGACGACACCCCGATTGACTGGCTGCCCCGCGAGGCCCGCTACGGCGAGAAGCTGGCTACCCCCGACATCACCATCGCCGACCTGATCGGCGAGGTCGACCCTATCAAGGTGGCCGAGGGCCGCTACCTCTCCGATGAACTGACCATCCATTACGGCCTGGTGCCACGTACCAATCGCGGTATCTTCTGCCTCAACGAACTGCCCGACCTTGCCGAGCGCATCCAGGTGGGGATGCTCAACATCATGGAGGAGCGCGATGTGCAAATTAGGGGCTACAAGGTGCGCCTCGACCTCGACCTGTTCGTGATTGCCTCAGCCAACCCCGAAGATTATACCAACCGTGGCCGCATCATTACCCCCCTGAAGGACCGCTTCGGCAGCGAGATTCGCACTCACTACCCGCGCACCATCCAGCACGAGATTGACATCATGGAGCGCGAGTCCTCGCAGTACATCATCGAGGGCTATGCAGTTGCGGTTCCCGCCTACATGAAGGAGATTATCGCCGAGCTAACCCACCTGGCCCGCCGCAGCCCCGACATCAACCAGCGCAGCGGCGTGAGTGTGCGGGTCAGCATCGCCAACTACGAGAACCTGATCAGCCACGCTTTGCTCCGCGCCGTGCGCCTCAACGAGAAGCAGGCCGCCCCACGCATCAGCGACCTGCCCAGCGTGGTCGCCAGCACCCTCGGCAAGGTGGAGCTGGAGAGCAGTGGCGATGGCCGCGAGGAGAAGGTGGTGGACAAGCTGATGCAGGGCGCAGTCCTCAACGTCTTCAACCGTTACTTCAATGCGGGCAACTTCGAGGACATTGTGCGCGGCTTCGAGGCCGGTCAGCGCATCGAAACCGGCGATCTGATGCCCGCAATGGAATACGTCAAGCAAGCGTCGAGCATCGAGGGGCTGAAGAACGCACTGGGCAAGCTCAACGCCCACGGCAACCCCGCCGCCATCGCCAGCGCGGTCGAGTTCGTGCTGGAAGGTTTGCACCTCAACCGTCGCCTCAACAAGGACAAGGCGGAGGGCCGCGCCCGCTACCGCCGTTAGCAAGTGCTGAAAGTTCCTTGCTTTCCCTCTCCCCTTGTGGGAGAGGGTTAGTATTACAACCACAGTTGGCATATTTGTGTCAGATTGATGTAGGGGCGAATCGCATAGGCCCTGCTGCCCTGTGTCAAAGCCAATCGTAACTACGCTATGTTGCCCAGCAAGTGAGGCTGTAATATTAGGGTGAGGGGTAATGATGACGCGCACGAACGCGCATCGCAACGTTAGAGTAGGGGCGGGCGGTGGTCCGCCCTGCTGCCCAGCAATATCGCTAATCGTAGATACTAGTTAAACAAACAACGCAACGTAAGGAGGTAGACAATGAGTTTCTGGAGGTCGCCCCATACCTGGCTTGGGTTTGTAATCGTGTTTGCCATTATTGGATCGGCGCTCCTGTTCGCCTCGTCATACACCAGAAATCAGCCGGATAATTTGGTTGTCTGGGCGGTCAATATCGCCCTGTTGACCGCTTTCGTGCTGTTGCTGGGGCATGGCATGACCGGGCGGTTGGCTGGTATCCTGATTGATGAGCGCAACAAGATGAGTCTATCGCGCTTGCAGCTAATAATCTGGACCATCCTGATCCTCTCTGCCTTCCTTACCAGCGCCGAGTGGAATGTGCTGAAACAGTATCCTAATCCCTTGAATATCGTCATTCCCGATACCATCTGGTTCTTGCTGGGCATCAGCGCGACCTCGTTTGTCGCACAACCGCTAATCCTGAGTACCAAGACCAACAGTCCTGCTGACCCGGCCCAGACTAGCAACAACCTGGATATACTGGCGCGGCAACGTGGGGTGACAATCACACCATCAGTTGGCGGCACAGTAGTCTCGGCTCCCACTACAGTCGCATCGCCGCTAAACGCCCCCGCTGCCTGGCTGCCCTCGACTAGCACTAGGATCGCACCAGGCATCGACCCACTGGCGGGCAATCAGGTTATGCCAGCGCCAGATCCAGCTTTGAGCCTGAACGCTGTCGCTCCCGCGCCTGCCAGCGCTACACTGTCGGACAAGCTCGACCAGTTGAATATTGTGCCGAAAGGTCAGCTAGTTACCTACTCAAGCCCCAATGATGCTCGCTTTGCTGACCTGTTCAAAGGTGAGGAGACCGGCAACCTTGCCCAGCTCGACCTCAGCAAAATCCAGATGTTCTACTTTACCATCGTCGTAGTGGTTGCCTACGTTGCCGCCCTCAGCGCGATATTGATCGGTAACTCATCGGGCAGCCTGATCAGCGCCTTTCCCGATCTAAGTCAGGGAATGGTGGTGCTGCTAGGCATCAGTCATGCTGGCTATCTGGGTTACAAGGCAGTGCCACACAGTTCATTAGATGCAGCCTTACTCTGAAGATTAAAACTGGAACAATCAGACTAACCCCGGTTATAGAAAAGAGACCCAATATGAGCGAAGGCAGATACCCCGGCTACCGTTACTCTTCGTGGGATGGCAGCCAGGAGATTAACCCGTTCGATGCCGATGCGCTGATGGAGCAGATGTCCGACGAGTTGCTCGAAGAGGGCGATATATGGCGGGCATTGCGCCGCATGCAGCAATGGGGCGTGCAGAACCAGAACGGCGAGCGTATCGAAGGCTTGCAGCAGATGATGGAGCGGGTGCGCGAACAGCGCAAGGCTCGTCAGCGTTCCTATAACATGGACTCGGTGATGGACGACATTCGCAAGAAGCTAGAGCAAGTCGTTGAAGCCGAGCGCAGCGGCATCCAACGTCGCGTTGACGAAGCGAAAACTGATAACCAACCACAGGGGCAGCCGGGCCAACAAGGGCAGCAGGAGCAGCCGGGCAGCCAGCCCGACTTCAGCAAGATGCTGGAGAAGATGGCCCAGCGTAAGCAGGACTTTCTCAGTCAGCTACCGAAGGATGTTCCCGGCCAAATCCAGCAGCTATCCGACTACGAGTTCATGGATGCCGATGCCCGCCAGCAGTTCCAGGAGCTGCTCAATATGCTCAAAGAGCAGGTGATGCAGGCGCAGTTCCAGGGTATCCAGCAGAGCATCAAGGACATGACCCCCGAAGACCTGGCCGCCATCCGCGAGATGGTCAAGGATCTCAACCAGATGCTGCAGCAGCGGGCTAGCGGCCTCGAACCCGACTACCAGGCGTTTAAGGAGAAGCACGGCCACTTCTTCCCGCCAGAGATAAACAGCCTCGATGAATTGATGCAGTATATGCAAGAGCAGCGGGCGCGGATGCAGGCGATGATGAACAGTATGTCGCCGGAGCAACGCGCCGAGTTGCAGCAGATGATGGATCAACTGCTACAGGATGACCGCCTGTCCTGGGATCTGGCTCAGATGGGTGCGTACCTCGATATGATGATGCCCATGGAAGCCGATGGCTACCGCTTCAGCGGCAGCGAGTCGCTCTCTTTGGATCAGGCCATGGACCTGATGGGCCAGTTGCGTGGCATGGATCGGATGGAGGAGCAGATGCGCGAGGCGCAGTACACTGGCGACCTCAGCGAGATAGATAGCGACCAACTGGCTGACCTGCTCGGCCCCGACATGAAGAACCGCCTAGATCAGCTGCAATCAATCACCAAGATGCTGGAAGATGCGGGCTATATTGAAAAGAAGGATGGCCGCTACGCGCTAACCCCGCGCGGCATACGTCGCATCGGCCAGAAGGCGCTGCATGACATTTTCTCCCAGCTACGCAAAGACCGCTTCGGCAATCATGCCACGCAGAAGCGCGGCGTGGGCGGGGAACGCACCGACGACACCAAGCGCTACGAGTTCGGCGACCCCTTCCTGCTCGACCTACGCAAGACAATCATGAACGGTGTGGAGCGGGTGGGCAAGGGCAGCCCGCTGCAGCTTGCCCCGGAAGACTTCGAGGTATACCGCACCGAACTGATGACTCAGTCCTCCACCGTGCTGATGGTGGACATGAGCCGCTCGATGGCGCTGCGGGGTTGCTTCGCCGCCGCCAAGAAGGTTGCCCTCGCGCTCAACAGCCTGATCCGCGGCCAGTTCCCCCGCGATAACCTCTACATCGTTGGTTTTAGCGCGCTGGCCCACGAGCTAAAAGCCGAGGACCTGCCCTCACTCACCTGGAATGACTTTGATCAGGGTACCAACTTGCAGCATGGGCTGATCCTGAGCCGCCAGTTGCTAGCCCGACACAAGACCGCCAACAAGCAGATTATCGTCATCACCGACGGCGAACCGACCGCCCACCTGGTGCCGGGTGGCAACCCGCCGTATTTCTTCACCTACCCGCCCGCCGCACTAACCGAACAACTTACGCTCAAGGAGGTCAATCGCTGTACCCGCGACGGCATAGTGATCAACACCTTCATGTTGGAGCAAAGCCCCCTCCTCACCAGCTTCGTGCAACGGATGAGCAAGCTGAACAAGGGTCGCGCCTTCTACGTCAGTCCCGACAACCTGGGCGAGTACATCATGATTGACTACGTAAACAGCAAGACCAAGCGGGTTAAGGGGTAATGTAGTTACCCCTCCCCAAAGGGGGAGGCTGGGTGGGGGAGTACCCTACATCATAACCTTGATATGGAGGTAACAATGCCCGACCCTTACGAACCGATAACCCACCTATACCTCATCCGTCACGCGCTGGCGGTAGGCAACGTCGAGCCGATCGTCGCCTCGTTCAAGAGCGATCGCGGCTTGACCCCTCGCGGCGTGCAGCAGGCCGAGCGGCTGCGCGACCGCCTCGCCGCTGGCGAAATCCCCGCCGATGTGCTGCTTGCCAGCACCATGCCCCGTGCGCTGCAAACCGCCCAGATTATCGCCCCTGGCCTCGGATTGACCGTCCAGCCTGACGACGACTTGCAGGAGTTGCGCGTCGGCGAGGCGGACGGCATGGCGGTTGACGAGGCGCGGGCGAAGTTTGGGGTGAATGTCTCTACCGACCCCTTCACCCCGATTGCCACTGGTGGCGAAAGCTGGAGCCAGTTCGCCCCGCGTGCCGCCGCCACCCTCGAACGCATCACCCGCGAACATCAGGGTCAGCGCATCATCGCGGTCACGCATGGCGGCTTCATCGCGGCGGCGTTTAGCTTCTTCTTCGCCCTCAATCTTCTAAAGATGCCCCCCGTCGGTCTCGCGCCCTACCCTGGCAACACCGCAATCAGCTATTGGCAGAGTGGCAGCCTGAACGGTCAACCGATGTGGCAACTGGTGGTCTACAATGATGATACCCACCTGCGCGGCCTGGACACCGGCCACACCCTCGACTGGCAGGAACTACCTTTGCCACCCGCGTATGAGCATGGCGCTACGCCTGAAGTGTCATTGCCTAAAACCAACGAATGAGTGCTGAATTTCTACAAATAGGCCACCATCGTCACCGCGCTATCCCCCGCCGCAGACATACCCGCATCGCGGAAACCGTGCCGCTGGTAAAGTTGTAGCGCGGGGTTCTTTCTGTCTACCGAGAGGCTGATTTGGCGATAGCCCTGCTGCTTCGCCATCGCCAGCAACGCATCGAGCAACGTACCGCCTACGCCCTGCCCCCGTGCTTCCAGCGCAACCCCGATGCTCAACTCCGGCACGTTGGGCGCGATGAAGCCGTAGCCTGCCGCCTCAACGGGGAAGCAGCGATACCACGCTGCCCCCATCATCCGTCCATCCTCAGCCACCGCGACCACACCAGCATCCCCATTCTGGCCCCAGCCCATCAGGTACTTGCGGTTCTCTGGCATCGCCAGCGCCGATTGCTTGCCGATCACCCGTGTATGTTCGTCAACCGCCGCTGCCTCGTAGAGCATATCCCAGAGGAAGGCAATATCCTCGGCCAACACGGGGCGGATGGTGTAGCTTTGATGCTTCACAGTTTCCGTTTACTCCGTCTGTCCGTTGAACAGTCCGTTAGCTGGCATCCCCCGGCATCGCTGCACCTCACATGGGCTTATGCCATGCGCCCCTACGCCATAATGGTTGCGATGAGCGTTGATGCGCTTCAGCAGGGCGGGCCACCGCCCGCCCCTACGTGACTTGTTGCTCCTCAACCGACTCGTTCGCCATCGCTTTGGTACTCTTGGCTTTCTTCTTTGCCTTGTTCTCCGCTTGCTCGGCGGCTAGCGCCACGCCGGTTTGGTCGGCTAGCGCCTGCACCTCAGCCAGGTCGTCGGCTTTGCGGCCCAGCAGGGCGCGAAGCACCGCCAGGTTCTCCTTGTCCTCGACCATCTCCTCACCCTTGTTTGTCTCCAGGATCATGGGGCGATCGACAAAGCGGGGGTCGTTGACCAACAGGTGGAAGAAGCTAAGGCCGAGGTAACCCTGGCCGATGTGGGCGTGGCGGTCTATGCGGCAGCCGACATCCTTCAGCGAGTCGTTCATATGAAAGGCGCGCAGCTTATCCAGCCCAATCAAGCGGTCGAACTCTGTCATGGTCGCGTCGTAAGTCTCCGGCGTGCGTAGATCGTAGCCAGCGGCGAATACGTGGCAGGTGTCGAAGCAGATGCCCACCCGCTGCGGCTCATCCAGCAACTCGAACAGGCGGGCCATCTCGTCGAAGCGGTAGCACAAGCCGCTGCCCTGCCCGGCAGTGGTCTCGAACAGGATCATGGTGGCGGGCGAACCGTCGGCAAGGCTGGCAGGGCGTTCACGCTGGATTTCGTTGACCGCCTGGGCGATGCGGCGGATACCCGCATCCACGCCCGCGCCCATATGCGCCCCCGCGTGTGTAACTAGATACGGGATACCCAGCGCATCGGTGCGCTCAAGCTCATCCTTGAACGCATTGCGCGACTTGGCCCACAACTCGTCGGCGGGAGTTCCCATGTTGATCAGATAACTGTCGTGGGCCAGCACCGGCTTGATGCTGCAGCCCCCCATCGCGGTGCAAAACGCGCTCACGTCTGTATCCAGAAGCGGCTTGGCTGCCCACTGGCTGGCGTTCCTGGTGAATACCTGGATGGTGTCGCAGCCCGACTGCTGGCCGCGGGCGAAGGCGTTGTGCAACCCGCCCGCGATGCTCATATGTGCGCCGAATGGCATGGCAATCTCCTAATGATGAATGTAGAATGTGGAATGTAGAATGTAGAATTGGGGAGTGGTCAACCCCTTTTGGTTGTCCGCATATTTTTTACAGCCGTATATGGAGAAAGCCGCCGAATTGGAGTAGGGGCGAATCGCATACGCCCTGTCGCCAGACTCCTTGCTCCTTGCTCCGCTTATCCGCTGCCCACGTCTGCTGGCTCGTCCGCTTCATCCTCAGCATCGCTCAGTTCATCATCAAGCCATTCTTCAGGCAGAGGTGGGTGGGGCGGTTCGGGGATGAAACCCGCCAGCCAGTAGGCCAGTTGCGTGCCTGCGGCCATGCCGATGAAGAAACCCGGCCAGAACACATACCAACCCTGCCAGCCGGTCAGTGCGGGGATGGCAATGATTAGCAGGAGGGTGAGCAACGCGCCGAATAGCGCGGTCATGATTAGCTGGGCGAGAAAACGCATCAGGTCTACCTTACGCTGAGTGCTGAGTGTTGAGGTCGAGAATGGTCGGCAGAAGCGCATCGTCCCTACCCTTTCACCACCCCAGTATACAACTTACGCGCAGATGGGGCAAACTCTAGCAGCGCTGGAGCAGCAGGGCAAACCGTTGTTCGCAAAGCTGCCTTGCGTTGCCGAAATCAGACTTGACATTTTGCCCATATTGGGTTAATATTCAAGCGCGTATTTATACTTGGCTGGCAGCAGGGCTGCTGCGGGCGAAGATAGACCTAGAAACCAGGTGGAGAGGCGAACGAATGAGCAGAACAACGAATGATTCCCGCGAGGGCAAGGGCGAAGCGCGGGTTGCTACCGTGGATGAGGTAACCGCGCACGGAATGGGCATCGAGGATGCGTTGGGTGAGATTGGCGACGGCCTGAACCGCAACATCAAGCGGGCGCGGGATGTAGCCGTGCAAGTCGGGGTGGCCGCCAGTGGCCGCAACCGCCGCGCCAATGCGGCCATCCGTGAGGGGGCGATGGACAAGCGAGTACGCGAACTGAAGCCCTACCTCGCCGCCGTCGCCGATGCCACTCGCCTCTGCATCTTGCAGGAGCTGTCGCAGCATCAGGAGCTGCCCGTCCACGACATCTCCGAGGCGCTGGCGCTCAGTCAGCCGCTTACCTCGTGGCACCTGCTCATCCTCAAGCGGGCCAGCCTGGTCAAAACCCGCAAGTCGGGCCGCCAGGTGTTGTATCGCCTCGAACGCGAACACCTGCTCGCCTATCAGGCGCAGTTTGCCGCATTGATGGCGATCTAAGCAAGCGGGGCGAACAACGGTTCGCCCCTACAAGAGCATGGCGAACCAGGGTTTGACGAGAATTAGCCACTTTACAAAAGCAAGAAAGGAAGTATCCACCGTTGAGCGATAAGAAGATTCGCGTAGGCATTATTGGCGTAGGCAACTGCGCCTCATCGTTGGTGCAGGGCATCCAGTTTTACCAGAATACCCCTGACACCGAGCGAGTTCCCGGCCTGATGCACACTCGGCTGGGCGGCTACCATATCAGCGACATCGAGTTCAGCGCCGCGATTGACATTGACGTGAACAAGGTTGGTAAGGACCTCAGCGAGGCAGTCTTCACCAAGCCAAACAACACCTATCGGTTCAGCGATGTGCCGCATACTGGCGTAGAGGTGGTGCGCGGCATGACCCACGACGGCCTCGGCCAGTACCTAAGCAAGATGATCACCAAGGCCCCTGGCCCCACTGCTGACATTGTTCGCATCCTCAAGGACAGCGGCACCGAGGTGGTGATCAACTACCTGCCAGTGGGCAGCGAAATGGCGACCAAGTGGTATGTGGAGCAGATCCTGGATGCCGGTTGCGCGCTGGTCAACTGCATCCCGGTGTTTATCGCCCGCGAAGACTACTGGCAGCGCCGCTTCATCGAGCGCGGCCTGCCGCTGATCGGCGACGATATTAAGTCGCAGGTCGGCGCGACGATCACCCACCGCGTTCTCACCCGGCTGTTCGCCGAGCGTGGTGTACAGATCGACCGCACCTATCAACTCAACTTTGGCGGCAACACCGACTTCCTCAATATGTTGGAACGCGACCGCCTGGAGTCGAAAAAGATCAGCAAGACCAACGCTGTGACCTCGCAGATGGACACACCGCTTGACGCACGGAACATCCATGTCGGCCCCAGCGACTATGTGCCGTGGCTCGACGACCGCAAGTGGTGCTACATCCGCATGGAAGGTACGACCTTCGGCAATGTGCCGCTTAACATGGAACTGAAGCTGGAAGTGTGGGACTCGCCCAACTCCGCCGGCGTGGTGATTGACGCAGTGCGCTGCCTCAAATTGGCGCTCGACCACGGCATCAGCGGC
>JANXYP010000286.1 GCA_025355955.1 Chloroflexota bacterium | reverse complement strand
TACTTCCCTCCCCACCTGCTCGACCTGCTGCCTTCAGCCAGATGGCGATGCCTTCCTTGCCGTGTGGCTCGATATTCTTCTTGCTCACTACATCTAGGTCGGCAGCCTCATAGTCGTCAAAGAACGGCATACCCAGCAGCTTGTTGATGCGGCGCAGCTCCCGCCACCAGTTGCCGATGCTGTTTCGGTGCCTACCCATGCTTCTGGCCTCTTCACCGATGTCCAGCACTGCCTTGCCGGTACGGTAGCAGCGAGCGTTATAGAGCCTGCTAAGGAGTAGCGCCGCGCCGGGGCAGTCAACAAAGGCAGCGTCCGCGGCCTCGACCGGCATAAGTAGAAACCTTCCACCTGATTCGTTAATCATCTTAGCCCCCTCTTTTGCAATTTTGCAATAAAAGTTAACAAATGATATAATAACCACCGAGCAGAGAGCTTCTGCTACATGGCTTAGAGCTGATCGTCTGCCAGTGGTCAGCTCTTATTCTTTGCCCACCTTACCGCTCACGCGGCAAGCAGCGCCAAGTTCCCAGTAGCTAAATGAAGGGCGCGGCGATATAATCAAGCCTCGCAACGTTAGTTTAACCCCCTACCCTACCTCGGGTAGCTTAGTTCTTCTCAAGGAGCCTCATGCACCTATTTATCGTTCGCCACGGTCAATGCGAGTATGCTGCCGATGGCCCGCTCACCAGCGAAGGGGAGCTGCGTTCGCGACAAGTAGCCCTGCGGCTAAAGCGCTCCGCAATCACTCACATCCTCAGCAGCCCGCTGCTACGTAGTCTCGGCACTGCCAGCATCATTGCCGAAGAATGCGACAAAGCCGTTGCGGTGTGGCACTCGCTGCGTGAAGGCTTCGACGACCCTCATGTGGGTTTTCCGCGCAGCGAACTTATGCGCCGCTTCCCGCGAGCGCTGCTGCCGCCAACCATAACCGACCAGGGCTGGCCGCATGGTGGTGACAGCTATGAGAGCTTCATTGCGCGCAGCCAGGCGGTAATGTCGCAGCTCAAAGCGGAGTTCAGCGACGATGACCGGGTGGTAATGGTCGCGCATGGTGGCATCACCAATTACCTCCTCCACGCAATCTTGCAAATCCCCAGGACTGCCCCACAGTGGTTCGCGCTGGACTACTGCGCCATCACCCATGTACACTTCGTGCCTGAAGCCGAGCGGCAAAACTGGCCGCTTTATCCGCCGTTTGAAGTGGAGATAATCAGCGTTAATGACCGCTCGCATCTCGTCACCCCCTCGCAATAGCAGCAAGTCCCCACGCTACCTCCCCTTGAAGCAGCTAACCAGCAGGCAACCTGGCATTCTCCGCCGCTGCTATCCCCTCCGCCCGTGCCACGTCCGTTGCTGCCGCCTGCCTCCCCGCCCACACGCTCGAATACTGGCAACTGGGGCAGTGGGTTACCAGCACTCGCGGCCCAATCACGGTGAAGCTGGGCGCGGTGTCCTTCTGCTCTATCAGCGCGACCTTCAGCCGCCCGCGTCCGGTATGGACGAGTTCGAGCTTGCATCTGCGACAGAATCTGGTTGTCCTGGCTCGTTCCTCACTCATGATGTATGCTCTCCTCCTCTTCGGCTTCATCCGTATCGCAAAGGCGCAGCGTGCCTTGCGCCCGCCACTGCCACTCGACCAGCCCCCGCTGACGTAGCCGAATGAGGTGGCGACGGATGGTTGAGGGGGTGCCGCAGCCGGTAGCGCGGGCGATCTGTTCGAGGGTGGGCGGACGCTGATGCTCGGCGATGTAGCTAACGAGGTAGTCGTACACTGCGACTACATCTTGAGTGTTAGTTGGGCCTGCCATTGCGCTCTCTTTACAGTTCTAGCGCAAGCTCACGCTCGAGCATATCGGCGAAGGTGTCCCATACGAAGCAGGGCCAGTCAGGGAACGAGTAATTGCCGCAGAGCAACTGGTACAATCGCTTCAGGTCGCGGATGGATAGCTTAGTAATGCTTCGGTACGCCTCGCAGGAAGGCGGGTGGAGGATGTCAAGATGCTGGGCGGCCCAGGCGGCAGGGTTGAAGGGTTCGGTTTCCATAGCATGGCTCCTATCAACGGCGAACCCCCGCTCCTACCGGTGAGAGTCGGCAGTTGCGAGGGGTTCAGTGGGTTTGGGATGAGGCAGCGGTTTCTCGCCGTCTCGCCCTCTATTCCTCTGTCTGGCAAGCCTCGACCTCTCACTGTCCGTTGTGGCTTCGCCTTTAGCACATCACCATTATATAACAAATCGTGACAAAATGCAATAGATATTTGTCGCGATTTGCGAACTAACCATGAACGTAACTCTCAAATTGTGCCACTTTGCAAACAGGGATGGTGATGAGAGCATTATGATGATATAATTGTGACAATCTAGGAGGAAATTAGATGGTAGAGGGGCAATTTCGCGGCAACAGAATGATCGCCTTTGGTCTGCTAATCAAACAGGCGCGAGAGAAAGTTGGCCTCACCCAAGAGGAGGTAGCGAACCGCTGTGGCCTCGTTCATTCAACATACAACAAATACGAACGTGGCGGCGCAACCTACCCCCCAGAGCCATCGGTACTTTCTAAGCTAGGGACAGCGCTGAATCTTACCGAGGATGAGATGCTGGTAGTGATGGGTTACAAACCACAGCCCGGTACTGTAAGCGAGGCCGTGAGACGCAGGATTATTCGTGATACAAGCGTATCCGAATATCTGGCTGAGTCGTGGGGGACACATAGCGAGGACGCAGTTGCCGCAGTGGAAGCGATAATACGCACAGCCAGAGGCACGAAGGAAAAGAAGTAAGCAGATTGCCAGTTCTACCACTGAAGGATGTCACCCACCGCTGGCATCCTCGCTTTTTGCTGCCTATACATACCTCGAATGAGACGAACCTTACCGGAACTTTACTGGCCTGATGGCCCCTACTTAACACATCTAAGCCGCTGCTGTTTGAATCCTGCTAATCTATGTGGTAGAATTGAAGTTACAAGTAGTCATAATACCATAACAGCTCCTGCTGACTAGAGGTGCTATACTCCGAAATCAAAGGAACTACAATGAGCGACCTCAAGGTTTGCAAAGATACTTTTGCCGTTATCATAGGTATTGATAAGTATTTGAATAAAAATTCAATCCTCTCGCGTAGCTATAGTGCAATTGATGATGCACATAAAATGCGCGAGTTGCTAATTGCTGCTCTAATTACTCCCATCAAAAGAGAGAGGATAGAGGAGCTAACCAATGCTTCTGCTACTCGTGAGGGCATATATAATAGCATCCAGCAGATACGTGAAATGGTTATGGAACTCTGGCAAACTGAGGCTCATCCAGATATGTCTGTTTTTTTCTTTTTTGCTGGGCACACCGCGATTGACGTAGATGAAGCAGCTTACCTCTGCCCCTATGACACAGATCTTAATAGTCTTAAGAGTACGGCCATTAGTGTAGAAGATCTAAATAAATGGCTTAACTCACTTATGCGGGTGGGCCTAACAAGATTGTTCATCTTTCTTGACACTTGCTACGCTGCTAGATTCGATATTTCAAATGAGGCTCATGACGGAAGAGTGTTGATCGGTGCGTCCCAAGCAGAGGAAAAATCAAATGCGTGGAAGGATGAACATAATAGCGTGTTTACTGCTAGCTTGATAAGGATTCTTAAGGGAGATGGTACTGTGCCATCTAAAATAAACATTACAGTTGGTGATATTGTGAGCTTGCTTGAGGTTTATATGCAGCAACAACGCAATGACCAAAGTCCTTACTTTAGCATTCCAAAAGGCAGAGATTTGCCTATACTACTCAATCCTACATATAAAGATAGTAACATAGCGTTTCCGACAAGCTCCGAATCAATTCATTTGAGTAATAGCGACCGTTACAAACCAAATGACCAGTTTGTTGAGCTTGCTCCAAGCCGAAGGGTGCCTGTTACCAATTTTGGTCTAGAGAAGAGGGAGGTTAGGATTTTCCTAACAATGGAATTGGAAATAGAAGATGAAGAAGGAAGGCAACAATCTAATGATTTAACAAGCTAGCTACCTTCACCAGCTACTGGACTAACAAGCAGTATTGAGCAAGTAAAGGAACCAAAGGAGGACGAAGATGAGCAACGATAAAGGTAATGTGCAGAGTTTCGACATACATAACAGTATAGCCGAACTAATAGCAAGACGAAACGTACTCTATCAGTCGGGTAGATACACCGAGGCTGCTGAGATCGTAGAGTCTTTGTTCCCAAGCTTGCTGAATACTGATGATGATAAACTTGTGGATATGCTGCAAGAAACTACAGATAGCTTGATTAACACCACAGACATCAAGGACCAGCGAATTAGGGCAGCTGCGCTCGGTAATTTGGGTACCATAAAGCAGATGGGGGGGGCATATGAGGAAGCTCTGAGTTTGTACAATGAAGCACTAAATATATCGAGACAGATTAAAGACTATGTGATTATTGCTGCTCTATTTCATCAGCTAGGTGTTTTGGCTCAGAGGCAAGGGAGCTATGAGGACGCTCGCCAGTTCTATGAGCAGGGCAGACAAACTGCAGAAGAGAGTGGAGATTATATAAACCAAATCCCCATGCTTTATCAGATGGGTAATTTGGCGTACCTACAAGGTAGGTACTCTGATTCGGTAGATCTTTATCGCCGCAGCCTAAAGCTCGCAAGCGAACTCACTGACCGCAGAGCAATGGCTATTAGTGAGCATGGGCTTGGCATGGCCTATAAGGCTATGGGTAACGTGCCAGAAGCTATAGAAAACTTTGAGAACGAAAGAACCATATCACACGAAGCTGAGGATAATGAGAGCGAAGCCGCAAGCTATAGTAATATAGGAGAAGCATATGAAACTATAGGAAATAGTGGGAAAGCAATTGAGTCGTATGAAACCGCAGCCAAGCTCTATCAAAACGCAGGAGACATTGCTGGTAGAGCAGTAGTCCTTAACAAGATTGGCGTTATTCTCAGCAAGCTAGGAAGGCTAAGTGAGGCAGAAAACCACCTTAGACAATCACTCGACTCACTTCGGGCAGTAGCCCGCCAAGTATCTACACCCGAAGCTAAACAGCGAGTTTATCAGATAATCGCTGAGGCCCTACTCTACATTGGCGTTATTCATCATCAACGCGCTGAATACGATCTAGCTCTAAAGTATTATAGCGAAGCAATTGATGCTGATTCCAATGATGCTACCAGCTTCTATAATCGTGGATTGGCACAGCTTGAGCTTAAAGAATACGCTGCCGCCAAAGAAGACTTTAATGTCGTCATCTCGCATGATCCCAACTTCGCGCCGGCACATCGCGCTCTTGCTCAAGCTGAAAGCAGGCTGGGCCAATACGAAGTCGCATTGTCCGAGGCGGAGAAGGCAATATCCCTCGACCCTGGTGCTGAGGCGCTCTTCTGTCGGGGGCTGGTACAATCAGACGGTGGTGACTATGACCAGGCTATTAAAGACTTCGACGAAGCGATCAAGCAGAACCCCAACGCCAGATACTATGCTAATCGGGGCCTCGCTTATGCTAAGAAGGGGGGCTACCAGGCGGCGATCGAGGATTTCGATAGAGCAGTAGAGCTGCAGCCTGATATGGTGGAGGTATACCTCAACCGGGCCAATGCTCACCTCGAACTGCATGACTATGACAAAGCAATTACTGACCTGACCCACGCAATTGATGACCCAAAGACCGCCTCCTCTCTAAAGGCTGATCTCTACAACAGCCGGGGGGTTATACATCTTCGCAGTGACGAGTACCAGGCAGCAATAGAAGATTGCACTGAGGCCATCATCCTAAATCCTCAACTATCGTTTGCCTACTCCAACCGAGGCTTGGCAAAGGCGCGGAGCGGCCACCCAAGTGAGGCGCTTGAGGATTTTGCGCGGGCAGTCAGCATTGATGACAGCAATGCCGATGCCCACGCTGGGCTGGGTAACATCTACTTCGAGCGAAAGCAGTATGAAAAAGCCATAGCCGAACTTAGTCACGCCATCGAGCTTAAGCCTAACTTTGCTGAACCCTACATCAATCGCGCCAATGCCTACACAGAAAGTGGCTACAGCGATAGCGGCATTGCCGACTTTGACAAGGCGATTGAACTTCTAACAGAGCAGGGTTTGGATGAGAACTACATCGCCTACTGTTACTACGGGCGTGGGGTTGCCTACGCCAACAAGAAGGAATACCGAAAGGCGATCGACAGCTACACCCAGGCAATTAGCATTAGTCCAAACGACTGGAAAGCGCTTGCCAACCGCGGTGGGATGTATCTCGCCGAGAAAGAATACAATCTGGCAGTTAAGGACTTGTCAGCGGCCCTCCCACTTAATTCTGATGAGACAGAAATGGCTAATGTGCATCGCCTGCGCGGGGTCGCCTACTTCCATCTGGGCGACTACCCTAAGGCAATTTCTGATTATACAGAGTCCATCAACCGAGGTCACGATCTCGCAGGTAGCTATTCTGACCGTGGCGAAGCGCACTATATGCTGGAGAAGTACGCTGAAGCCTTCGAGGATTGCAATCGGGCCATTGAGCTTGACGCAGAGCAGGCCCAAGCCGACTTCTATCGAGGCAGCATATACAAGATGCGAGGTCAGCTAGAGCAGGCACGAGCCGACTTGGAGAAGGCGGTGCAGTTTAGCGCTGATGACGAAACCTTGAAGGGCAAGGCGCAGGCGGCACTCGATGAGCTAAACGCAAGTTAGCCGCTGTAATATCGCCACCACCACCTGACGACCAGGGCTACCGAAGGATGAGGAGTAGGGATGACTCCGGAGACCCTCGCCCGGAGTCGTTGCCGCTCATACCAGCTCTCAACTAGCCCCTCGGCTAGCCACCTCAGTACCAGAGGACAGCTACCACCCACGACAATGACGACAACCTTCCGCTGCCCTTCGCCCAATGCACGGGGTGTGGCCTTCTCTTCCGGTAGGGCTTTCGATATAGGAGCCAGGTAGCTTGCTGACGATAGAAGTAAACTGTCCAGTTGTAATTCCGCCTTTCATCGTTTTCTCCTCAGTACTGCTCATTAGGCTCGCTAATTCCTGGTTGATGTGTATGGTTGATGTGCGCATTATATCAGCCAGAGCACCACGAAAGCGCGATTTTCCCGTGCTACTTACGCTATTTTATTGGTCAGTTTCGTAGACGAGCCTTCCAGGGTGTGAAGCACAGCGCCCTGCTGGGGGCGAGGGCGCTGTGAATTATTGAACATTTTTGCAACCCCGACTTCAAGGTGGGATCTCAAGGTGGAATCTAAAGAAGCCTCCAGTCTCTTTAGATTGTGATTGCCATTCTCCCTTGTCTCAGGATTCGTACTCTGTGAAGCCTTTATGTAGCACTCACGTGCGGTTATTCTATCTCCTGATTCCTCATAGGCTGCGCCCAGAGGTATATAGACATCGGCCTTTGGATCTAGCTTCAAACAGGTCTTGAAATCGTTAATAGCTTCCTTGAGATGGTTGGTGTTAAGATAAGTTGCACCGCGCCAATAATAGGCTCGCTCAAGATCGAGCTTCAGTTCAATGAAGTGTACCGTTGCCCTAAGCGAGGCGGTCGCCCGCCCCGCTCGGCTGCAAAACCGGACTTGAGGTAGGATAGGCGGCCAGCGAGTTGCCTTGCAGCACTTTTCCAACCGCGCCGGGTAGCCAGGGGGTATTGCTACCCCCCAGCCCCCTAAGAACGACACGTGAAAGTTTCCCTTCATGTCGCTCAAGCCTCTCTAACGCTCTGTAACCGAACGCGGCTTCACCACTTCCATCCCTTGAGTATGAACTTGCATATGACAGTTGGGGTGCAGTAGCACGCGGTTCTCTGCCCCATCTGCTCCGCCGCGACTTCGCCAAACAACGTGATGGTTGTGCCACCCAGTTATCTTGGTGATTTGCTGCTCACAAATAGGGCAGATACCGTGTTGCTCCCGCCAAAGATATAGCAGTTGCCGTCTACCCTTGAGGGTGTCCATCATCCGAACGCCTTGACGCTCTTCAAAGTAGACCTCCCAGGCTGGGTCATACGGGTTGAATGCTCCTTTGACTTTGGTGTGCCGTTTAATTGGCACACCTGCTGCATCAAACAGATGAGCGCGATAGGTCTTACCCCTACGCCCTTCTGTCTCTCCGCTGAACACCCAGTTCCGCCCTGCTTGTGGGTGAAAGTATTTGTCCTTCACCCACTTCTTAGGCTTCTTGGGATGCCTGCGCTTGGCCCAATGCCATAGTGCCTGGAAGATTGCATGGCTCACTTTGGTAAATACTCGTTTGCTTGACACGTGCCGGTGGTAGTTAGTCCAGCCCCTAATGATGGGGTTAAGCTGTACTACTAGATGCCCAGCCGTTGCTTGCTCGTTGTCCTTAATGACCTTCCTCACCTTGCTAAGAAACGTGTGAATGCTCTTACGCGAGGGCTTGACCAGCACTTTGCCGCTGTAACGGCGTATGTGCTGGCCGAGGAAGTCAAAACCTTCCTCTACGTGCGTTATCCTGGTCTTCTCCTCCGAGAGTTCCAGGCCACGCTCCTTCAGAAATGCTTCCACGATGGGTTTGACTTCGTTCTCCAACAACTCGCGAGAGCTGCCAGTGATAACGAAATCATCGGCGAATCTGATTAGGTTCACTTTCGCTTTACGGCTGGCGTGACTTGCTTTCGGGTACTTCTCCCTCAGCTTTGTCTCCAGGCCGTCAAGGGCGAAGTTCGCCAACACCGGGGAGCAGATGCTGCCCTGGGGCGTTCCTTCCTCAGTGGGGTAGAGAGTGGTTCCCTCCATGAACCCAGCCTTCAGCCATTGGTGGAGGATGGCTTTGTCCATCGGGACATAGGCCAACAGCCACTCATGGCTAATCCGGTCGAAGCACGACTTGATGTCGCCTTCCAACACCCATTCGGCTCCTCCGCGATTGCTCAACACCTTGTGGCATTGCTCAATTGCGTCTGCTGGTGAGCGTCCTTTCCTAAATCCGTAGGAGTTAGGGTCGGCCAGCGTCTCTGCAATGGGGTCGAGAGCTAGCAAGTAGAGTGCTTGCATCGCTCTGTCTGCCATTGTGGGGATGCCTAGAGGTCGTCTCTTGCCGTTGCTCTTTGGGATGTACACCCGCCTTAGCGGTCGAGGTTGGTAGCCTCGCTGCCGAGGCTGCTGTACGGCCTTTGCTTTCTTCTCCGGGGTGTTCCAGGTCTCCCCATCCACCCCGGCGGTGTTCTTACCCTGGTTTTCTGTCACTCGTCTAACGGCCAGTACCTTGCCGCTGTACGAGTGGGTGAGCAGATGTTGTAGGGCTTTGACCTTACCCCATCTGCCTTCCTGTGTCGCCTTCACGATACGCGCTTGGAGCCGACTCGTGTTCTGGTGAGCCTTCTGCCAGTTAGTGGCGTGCCAGTTCACCCTTGCATGGGAAGCCGCACCAGCAATATCGCTTGCCGTCATCTGCTTTGCCTCCTTTGTCGGTTAGTCAAGTTCTTTCGTGATGAGAGACCAGATGGAAGTCTGCTCGCTTTCGCGTGGGGTGCTATTTGCCTCACGGCTCAACCCCTATCCACCTCATTACAAGGTGGCTTTTGCTTCTTCCATCCTCCTCTGCCCGCAACCCTATCGGCTCACCTTACAGCTCGCTTTCCCGAAGGGAGAGTTACGGGTTTACCACGTTTCACCTATGTACCGCTCGATGGTTTAGGCTCTGTCTGTCCGCCGGTGGTCATCTTGCCTGCGATGGGGAAAGGAGGAACCCTCCATACCGACCACTTTGCCTTTTGGCTCAAGCCTATCAGCGTCTTTGGCTTGTTAGTTCTCACGGCGTTTATCAACAGTTCACATTAGTTAGCCATGCCATCCAATCCTAGCACCCGACCACCTTGACGCTAGTAGTCACAGCTTTTACCTCACGGTTTGGCTGCCGCCTGTTGAGGCGAGGTTTCATTGTCCCAGGAGCTATTGCACGGTTAGATTCCTCTGCCGCACATCCTGGTAGGATACCAGTGGCAGGACACTGGGTTACATCCTCTCTAGCTGAGGTGTAACAGGTACATAGATAACCTCGTGTCGCAACCTCCTCAGAACTGCTCGTGACCGTTTCCGTGTCAAGCAGCTCGCCAGTAGTTATTCGTTAGCTTCGGTCCATCATATCGCCCATACTGGATGGCGTGATGACAGTTGCGGCAGACCACCAGCGTCTTACGACGGCGGGCGGCCATCGCCTGTACCCAACGTGATTTCTCATTCTGACCGCTACGCTTCAAGTCTGCCAGCTTGCGGATGTGGTGTATCTCAATGTCGCTGTTTGACCCACATAGCTCACATTCCTGTCGTAGTAGCCGCTGCACCAGTTCGCTGCGTCCGCTCCAGATGGGTTTAACATCTGCCTGGTGCGTCACCGCCTCCTTTTGCCAGCGTAGCGGGATGCCACCGAAGCGAGCAACCAGAGGTTTATGCCCTGCCCCTCGCTCCACTCTGACTTCCAGCACCTTATACGTGCCTTCTGCCCTGTGGTATTCCGTTTTGTACCGCCTGTATATTGCTGACCTGCTAACCTTGAACTTCTTTGCCAGGGTTTTGGTTAGGGAAGTCTCCACCACCCGCTTGTGAGAGCTAAGGCGGTGCAGGTTATAGGCCAGGCAGTAGTATTGGACAAGTCCGCGATACTCTGCCTGATACTGCGCTACAATGCTGTAGGCACTGTCGTTGACTCGTTCTGCCAGATGGCTCGCTTTGCCCCGCCGCATATACTTCTTGTTGTGAGCTTGGATGACGCTGCGAGGTATGCACAAGCCGGTTGCCCCGTTGATGCAGCGTTGACCGCGATGGTCATGCTTGCTGTCGGCTTGGAGGGTGTGGACTTCGTAGCCCAGGAAGTGAGCCACTTCTTGCCTTGCATTGGTAATCAGTGTCTTTTCTTCGCTGAGTGTCAGAGCCAGTTCTTGTTTAAGGAACTCGGCTAGCTGCTGTTTGATGTCGTCTGCCTCTTGCTTCGGGCCGCTGAAGCCTAGTAGAAAGTCATCGGCGTAACGTACATACCAAAGGCGACGGAAGCCAGGGTCGTTGGGGTCTCTGGAAGGGATGGTCTGCGCTTGTTTGCTCAGTTGCCTTGCCGTTGCCAAGTTGCCCAGCTTACGTGCTTGCCATGCTGCTACGGTCAGTGTGCCATAAGGTTGGTTGGTTCGTCTGCGTTTACCACGCGTGTGTGCCGCGATGATGACTTGCTCCACAAACCTATCCAGCCGATCCAGTACCAGGTTTGCTAGAATAGGGCTAACAACGCCGCCTTGCGGTACTCCGCTGTAGGTGTTGTTGTAGTGCCAGTCTTCCAGGTAGCCAGCCTTCAGGAGGTTGCTTACCAATCTGAGGAAGCGATTGTCGTGGATGTTCTCCGCCAGTATCTTCAGCAGCACATCATGGTCTATGCTGTCAAAGTACGATTGGATGTCGCCTTCGATGTACCACTTTGCGCCTTTCCAGTGTTGCCTCATCTCTTGCAGGGCGGTGTGGCAGCTTCTCCCCGGTCGAAAGCCGTGTGAGTGTGGGCTGAACTGCGGTTCGTAATATGCCTCAAGCAGTGAGCGGATGACTTCTTGAAGTAGCTTATCCGACCATGTTGGTATGCCAAGTGGTCTTCGCTTTCCGCTGCGCTTGGGTATATACGTGCGCCGTACTGGTGTCCAGCGATACCGCTCATAGCGTACTGCTTCTATGATGGCATCAATCTTCGCCAGTGACATTGCGTCCACTGTTTCTGTTGTAGTTCCTGGAGTCAACGCGCCTTTGTTGGGGTAGAGTTTGGCGTAGGCACGTAGATACAGCTCTCGGTTGTAGAGTTGACGATACAAGTCCTCCAGAGGCAACTTGCGTTGACCTCGCTCTCGAATGATGTTCAGCACTGCTTCGGCTGTTCGCATCTCGCGTACCTCTCAGTCGCTGTTCATCTCGCTACCTGTGTCCCTTCGCCCTGTAAGCGGCTCTCCCGCTCACCCTGGTGGGTCGTTAACCCCACGACTACTATGGACACTCCGTTGCCCTGGGGGTCGCCCCCTTTAGGCAATCCCATGTTCCGTCACTGAGGAACGTCTCTAGCCCAACTTAGGTTCCCTGTTCGTACCCTTAAATGAGTTCGCTACTCATCGCCCGCTGGTCAGGGTGTACTACCGACGAAAGTCTTATCCGTAGCTACCAGTGGCCTTGGTGTACAGGTGTGCTACCGAGGAGTGTGAAGTTCCACCGCTGGGTATTGGGGTTCAAGCAGTTTAGCTTTAACCATCTTGGGCAGACGTTGCAGAGCCACAGCCTACACATCTTCAGCTGTTCTCCGCTTTAGTAACAGGCTGTTGTCCCTTCGCCCTTTCGGGTTCGGGTTAGTTCTTCGCCTCGCAGTCATTAACCCTGAACTGCGGCCAGCTATGCTGGCAATTCCTCAATCCGTGACATGGCGCACGCTTTCACCTCATCCGGCTCCTCAATAGCTTGGCTGTTGTCATCAGCACCACCCCTTTTCAGGCTGCCATCATTGACCGTCTTGCTATCATGGCAATGCCGATGCAGTAGTTGGCAGTTGGTGTTCACGTCCCTACCTCCT
>JANXYP010000157.1 GCA_025355955.1 Chloroflexota bacterium | reverse complement strand
CGGATGTGTTCGATAGCAAGCAACTGCCCGCCAGGACGCAACACTCGCTTGATCTCAGCAAATAGCAGGGTTGGGTCGGGGATGCCACAAAGGGCAAGTGAGCTAACCACGGTGTCGAACGAAGCATCAGCAAAAGGCAGGGTCTGGAAGTCGGCACACTGCAAAGTTACGGGGAAATGTAGACTACTGGCCCGCTGCTGCGCTCGGGCCAGCATCGCCTCGCTGATGTCAATTGCAGTTAGGCTGGTCAGGGTGGGCGGATAGTGGGCAAACGTTGCGCCAGTACCCACCCCCAGCTCCAGCACATCACCCTGGGCGCGGCTGAACAGACGACCGCGCATCGGTACCACGCTGTTGTTGGTGCCATCGTAACTGCCCGCGCAGCGATTATAGATGCGCCTCACCTTCTCTGGGTTAGCCATTGCTTCCTCACTTGGAGATAGGGCCGAGAGTTCTGGACTACAACTCGCACCCCATCCTTGCTTATTCGTCTTCAGGCGGCTTCCAAAGCGCGATGGCGTAGCAGCAACATCGAGGCGACCAGCAGCACAACTATGACCGCGATGCTGAGTCCGAGGTCGAGCGCTGCCGCATTAAAGTCGAGACTGCCAAGCGCTGCATTGATGGTGCCATCCATCAGCCAGTAGCTGGGGATAAGTTTAAGCAGTATGCCGAAGATACCAGTTACCCCAAAGAGTACGAATATTCCCGGCAGCATCATCAGGGTCATCAGCATCCCCGCCCAGGTGTTGACCGCCTGCACGTTGTTGAAGAATGCGCCGATCAGGATGCCCATCGTCACCCCGAACAATGAGCCAACTACCACGAACAGGGCAACCATCGGTATGTCGTTGACCGAGCCGGAGTTAATCAGCAGCACCAACGCTGCCAACAGTAGCGAGTAGATGAAGCCGATGCTCGCCTTGGCAATGACAACCTCGCTGGTGCGTGCCGGAGTGGTCAGCATAAAACGCAGCGTCTTCTTCTCTTTCTCCTCCACCAGCAGCACAGGTAGCACCAGCATTCCGATAATGATGGGGGTCAGCGCCAGGGTGAAGCCGCCATAAAACGAGCCGAGCGCGTTGGGGTTGCTGAAGAACTTACTCAGCGGGTTACTGTTGGCATTCTTTGGCACGTTCACCGTCTCAGATACCAACTTTACTGGTGGCTGCTGGTGGGCAGCGGTGATGAAGTAGCTACTAAAGTAAATAGTGGTACGCTGGCGGTTAATCTCATCCTTCTGCTTGGCCGCATTGACGTACAGTTCGACCTGGGGTTGCTTGCCCGCCTGCGCGTCGGCGAGCGCGTGGGCAGGGATGACTACGCCGTAATCTTGCTTAGGGTCGGCGGAGTGCATCGCGGTGCGTACTTCGTCGGGGCTGCTGGCGTTGCTGATCTGCACCTCTTCGTTGGGCCGCAAGCCGAGCGTCTGCGTGATGGCAACGTTATCGGGGTTGTAGGCGATAATCACAGTTGGTCCTTGCTTCTGGGCCAGGTTGATGATCAGGTAGAGTACGGCGAGGAAGATGGGGGTGAGCAGGCCGTACAGGGTGGTCTTGTTCTTCACCACATCCTTGATGTCTTTCGCCATGATGGCGCGGATAACTCGCAGATTCACGGTTGTTCTCCTTAGCTGGTTAAATCGCAGTATCGAAAAGCACGATAGTGGCTAGATTCTCCCTCACCAAACCTCTCCCGCTGGGGAAGGGGTTTGTCTCCCCTCCCTAATATTACAGCCTCAGTTTCCCAGGCAAGATGACATAGTTACGATTGGCTTGGACACTGGTCGGCAAGGCGTATGCGATTCGCCCCTACACCAATCTGGCGCATATATGCCAACTGAGGCTGTAATACTAAGAGGGGTTGGGGTGGCTGTTCGGTGTGGCACACCCTCGCCCAGCCTCCCCTAGCGGGGGAGGAGTAATTACAGGGGAGGAGTAATTACAATAGAGATCGGCCCGCCAGTTTGATGAACACCTCCTCGAGGCTGGCCTCATCAGTGTGGGCGGTGATCACCTTATCGGTAGCAAGGGCGAGGGCGAAGGCATTGGCATCAGCAGAGTCGCCCATGCAATATTTCTGCTGGTGGCTGATGCCTTCGGCATCGCGCAGCAGCGCGGTAATGCTGTGTTCGCCGTACTTGATCTTCAGGTTCTGCGGTGTGTCTTCGGCGATAATCTTGCCCTCGCTGACGAAGGAGACACGCTGGCAAAGTTCGTCGGCCTCCTCCATGTAGTGGGTGGTGAGGATCGCGGTGGTGCCGCTAGCGGCCAGACTCTTGATCAGTTCGCGCACCTCCGCTGCACTGCTGGGATCGAGGCCGCGAGTCGGTTCGTCGAGGAATAGCACGCGAGGATTGTGCAGGATAGCGCGGGCAATCAGCAGGCGTTGCTTCATGCCAGTGCTGTAGCCCTTGACCGCATCCTTGCCCCGATCGGCCAGGCCCACCTGCTCCAACACCTGCATAATGCGAGCGGGCGCGTTGGCGATGCCATAGAGGCTGGCGGCAAATTGCAGATTCTCTACCGCGCTAAGGCGCTCGTAGACGTTGGGATCCTCGAACACGATGCCGAATAGGGGACTAGCCTTATGCGCCTCGCGAGTCATATTGTAGCCACCTATCATTGGCGTGCCGCTGTTGGGCATTAGCTGGCCGGTCAGCATCTTGATGGTGGTGGTCTTGCCTGCGCCATTGTGACCGAGCAAACCGAACACCTCGCCTGCTGCCACGGTGAAGCTGAGGCCGCGCACCGCCTCCACCTTGCCGAAACTTTTGTACAGGTCTATTGCCTGCACCATTGGTTCTTGCTGGTTCATTGCTTGCTCTGCTCCTTCTTGTGCCAAAACTTGAGATTGCATTCTTTACTAGACGACCAGCCGCCAGTTGCGATCGTAACCGCGATGTAAATGGGTATGAAGCTCCAGAAGCCTGCATCATGGCCTGACGGATGTGCGGTCACGCCTACTATCACTATTACGACCAGCCCAATCAGGCTGGTCAACGCTGTCATAGTTCGCTTGCTCATTTTGTTGCCTTGCCTTTCTCCCCGCTAGGGTTTGCTGATTTCGTTCGCAATGTCATTATAAAGGGCAAGGATCGGCAATACAACAGAAAACCGCCAAACGGCGCAATCGCGGGATGAACGGCGCACTGGCGGGGATGAATGGCGGGGCATAAACGTGGTAAAATAATGAATGGCGCATAGAAGCGATGAGTGGAGCGTTCTAATGCTTGTACGTGAAAAGTTGCACAAAGGTTACAAACCAACGATGAATGGCTAATAGAGGTGATGCGTGGAGCAGGTTTTTCCCATCCCAGCGGGAAGGGGGATTCAGTTAGCTAATACCCCAGCAGATCCTGCAACTCTTTGGCGGCCTGCTTGCTGAGGGGGATGGAGGTGCCATCCTTGTCGTCCAGCACCAGGGTGAAGCTGTTGCGGGTGTAAGGGATAACTTCCTTGATGTGCTGCATATTGACCAGGTAGGCGCGGTGGGCGCGGAAGAAGCCGCTACGGACCAGCTTCTCCTCCAGCTCTTGCAAGGTGAAACCAGCGACCGCTTCATCGCTAGCGGTGCGGATCACGGTGCGGCCATCGTTGCTATAGGCGTAGAGGATGTCGACGGGATTATAGAGGATAATGCGCTCGTCCTTGCGGGCGGGGATCTTGAACGGTTGCACCGCGCCGCTCTGCTTGCGGGCGGCTGGCGAGTAGGTGGCGACGATACGTCCATCCTGAAGCTCGTAGACACGGCTGGCAAAGGTTTGCGCCCACACGCTGTCGCTGGTAACAACCAGGATGGCTGCACCCCTCGCCGCTTCCTCGGCCAACAAGCGGACGAACAGTTGCACTGTTTCGATGTCGCTGCGGCGCTGCAGTTCCTCCAGGATGATAATATCAGGGCGGTTGAGTAGGGCAAGGGCCAGGCTGAGGCGGCGCTTGGCCGAGGGGGTCAGCCTGGGTGGTAGCTGGCTGGCGAGGTCGGTTAGGCCCAGACGGTGCATCGTCTGCGCCACTAGTTCGCCCCGCTCACGGCTGGATAGGCGCTGGTGTGTCTGAGCGAAGAAGTCGAGTTGCTGCTGTACGCTCATCCGCTCGTAAAGCGTATCGTCGTCGTAGACGATGCCGAGGCGGGGAGGGTCGCTACTACCGATCGCGCAGCGCGTCACCCGCCCGCCGCTAGCGTGTTGCTGGCCGCAGGCAATCGCAAACAGCGCCGTGCGGCCCTCGTCGGGCGAACCGACCACCGCCACAATCTCGCCGTCGCTCACGCGCAGCTCCGGCACACTGAGCGCGACTCGCTGGCCGACCACTTTCTCAACGTTACTGAACTCTATCATTGCGGGCTGATTATATGGCATAGGAAAGGGAGTTGCAAGTTGAAGGCTGATGTCGCTGAGACGCACATAAAGTTCTTGCCGATCAAAAGTCTGTAGGATCGAACCGTTGTTCACCCTGGTTGGATATGCAATAACGTGACGCGCATCCATACTGCAGATTGCGCTTGACAACCCCGCAGCAGTGGTCTATATTTGCCAGCGTAAGGGCAGTGCGGCTTACTGGCAGTCTAAATCTGCAATCTGCAATCTAGAATCTGCAATCACTCGAAGGGGCAACAGTGGACACCATTGAGCCATTTACCTTTCTAGTCACCGGCGCGACCGGACAAATCGGCAGCGAGGTAGTGCGCCGCATCGCTGGGCGGGGGCAAAGAGTGCGGGCGCTGGTACGGGCCAGCAGCGCGTCGCCACGCCGCACCTCGCTTGCCAGTCTACCGGGGGTGACGATGGTGGAAGGCGATTACCGCGATCGCACCAGCCTGGATCGGGCCTGTCGCGGGGCAGATTTCGTGATCGCCACCGCCAGCGTCGGTGCGCCGCACGGTGAATACACCTACCAGAATGTAGACGTGCAGGGCAACGCCGCCCTGTTCGCCGCTTCCCTGGCAGCGGGGGTGCAGCATCTCTGCTTCATCTCCACCATCCGCGCCAGTGAGTTCACCCGCGTGCCGATGCTGGCAGCGAAGGCCAAAGCCGAGGCCGCGCTGGAGCATAGCGGGCTGGACTATACCATCCTACGGGTTAGCGACATTATCAAGCCGGACGCGCTGCTAGTCGAGGCGGCTGATGCGCTGGCGGGCAGGTCGCTGCCGGTGATGGGTGATGGCAGCGCTCTAAGTGCGCCGATGTTCGGTTTCGATCTGGCAGAATTGTGCGTGCGCTCCCATGCTATCTCGTCGGTGCAGCGCCGCTGCGTGGATGTGGGTGGGCCGGAGATACTGTCGGGCATCGAGCGCGCTGAGGCCATCGCCCAGGCAGTAGGCATGGAGGACGACCCGCCGCTGGAATACTGCCCGCCGCCCAGTGCGGAGCAGATTGCTGCCATCGCCGATCCCGCGCTACGAGGGCAGATGCTGTGGCAGGCGATCGCGGCGGTCAACGACTTCGTGGCGGAGATGGACGAGGTATGCCTGATGTTCAGCGTGCGCCTGACCAGCATCGGCGATTACATTGGGCAACACATTGAAGCAGTACAAGGCATTTTGGCGCAGGAGAATAAGGGGATAAGCAATGGAAACCAGGCAGCCGAGCCGTAACATCGGGGTAGTTATCGTATTCCTCACTGGAGTGATACTGTCTTTCGGCATTATGGCCTGGGCCTTGTGGGCGGTCGCCTCGTAGGAACTTTGCGAATAGGGATCGATAAATCTCACCTTTACATCTTCTTTAATCTTTAATCTCATTAAGGCAGTATTGCCCACTCAAGCGGCAACTCATAATGGTAGAGTTGCTGGGTTGGCTTGCCGCCGCGATGGATGCGGCCACGATCGCGACGCTCGACCTCGGCATAGGTGTTCTGCACCTGGATGATGCGCTTCTGCGCCAGGTTGAACAGCACCAGCCCAGCCTTCACCGGCATAAGGCTGAGTTCGCGGGTGGCTTCGTCGATCACGCGGAAGGGGGGCAGCTCGTGTTCGCGGTGATCAGCGCTGAACAGGTGGATGGCCGCATCGAAGTTGCGGTGCTGCTCTGCCGAGTTGTATTCATCGAAGCGGGCAAGTCCATTCAGCACCTTGTCGCCAAGTCGGTCATCGTAATCCACAGTTGCTTCCAGCAACTCGCGGCTGGTGGTCGGAGTGGGCTGGTGGCTGCACGCGGCGACCAAAGCCTTCAGCCCATTGCACGGCGCAACGAAGCTGACTGTGCCACTGGGGTCAATCACGGTAAATCTCATTACGTACATAGTGGTTGACATCTCCCGCCACCGGATTGCAGATTGCAGATTTGTGATTGCAGATTAAGGACATTTAGCGCACCCAATCTGCAATATCAAATCTGCAATCTAGGCACGGGCGAGGCTTTCTAGTTCAGATAGATGGAAGCCCACCACACTGCGACTGCCACGCTTGATTAGTGGGCGACGGAGCAGGGTTGGCTCTTCCACCATCAATTGTACCAGTTCGTCTTCACTCACATCGCGGCGGTCGAGGCCAAGTTCCTTGTACTTGCCAGCGCGGGTGGATAGGACATCGTGGGCAGATAGGTTTAGACTGTGCAGCAGAGCGCGCAGTTCATCCACGCTGAAGCGCTGCTGGAAATAGTCGCGGCGGGTGTAGCTCACCCCCAGATCGTCGAGCGCCTCCTGCGCCTTCTTGCAGGAAGTTCAGGTGGGGTGGACGTATATCGCGATAGGGTCGGACATGGCGTGTTGCTCTCCTCGTGTGACTAGCCACATGGCCTATGCCAGAGGTGCCTGGCAATTATAACGATTTTTGAGGCATAATTGCAAGAGGCTATGCTGGCTGGGGTGTATTACGAGTTATTGGGTAAACGTAGGGGCGGGCGGTGGCCCGCCCTGGTGAGCGAGATACCTAGCCAATAACTTGTAACCCACCCTGCGGGCTGGGGTGCGCGTCACGTTCTTGCGGAGCAAGCGTTTCGTAGGGGCGAACCATTGTTCGCCGTGGTTAGGCATGACCATTAGATGGCAGCAACCACCCAGTATGGCTATTGCTACCCGCTGCCCTCTTATGCTATGATGGGCAAGCACAGAAGATTTGCAATCTTCGATCCTATAACTTACAATCTACAATCAAAATGATGCACCGCTTTTTCGTTGAATCCGAACTGATCGCCAGAATGAGCTTCGGCGTGTTGGCGCTGGAGGGGTCAATCGCCCACCAGGTCGCCAACGTGCTGCGTCTGCGTATTGGCGACGAAATCGTGCTGCTCGACAATGCGGGCAGCGAGTACCGCGTGCGCCTGGAGCGCATCGAGCGCAAGCTGATCGTGGTGCGCTTCATCAACTCTCAACCCGCGCTGGGCGAACCGCAGACCAAGATCACCCTTTACCAGAGCCTGCTCAAGGGTGAGCGGTGGGACTTCGTGCTTCAAAAGTGTACCGAGGTAGGGGTCAGCGGGTTCGTGCCAGTGGTCAGCGAACGCTGCGTGGCCCAATCCCGCGAGGGGCGGTCGGGGCGACACCTCCGCATCATCCAGGAGGCTGCCGAGCAATCGCAGCGCGGCCTGCTGCCCATGCTGGGCGAGACTATGAACTTCGCCGTTGCCTGCGATCAGGCGATCGCCACGCACGACCTTGCCATTATATTGTGGGAGGGGGAGCAAGGACCGGATTTGGGCCACGCATTGCCGCAGCGTCAAGGCACGGTCGCCCTGTTCGTGGGGCCGGAAGGCGGCTACAGCGCTCAGGAGGTGACTCTAGCTCACGAATGTGGTATAATACCAGTCACTCTGGGACCGCGCATTCTGCGGGCGGAGACGGCCGGGTTGGTTGCAGCCGCAATTACCCTTTATTCTTTTGGCGATATGCAGAGACAAGGAACGAACCTAAGCGATTTATGGAAATTGAACTTAAAGAAGGCATCCGCCGTAGCCAGCGCAAGCCCGGTGGCCTGATTAGCACGGTAGACCCTGGCAGCCCCGCAGCCAAATGGGGGATTATGCCCGGCGATCGTCTGTTGGCGATTGACGATCAGCCGATCAAGGACATTATCGGCTTGCGCTTCCTGCAAACCGATAGCAACCTGAAGCTGACCGTGTTGCGCCAGAGCAGCGAAACCGCGGAAGAGCTTGCGATCAGCAAAGGTTACGCCGAGGACATCGGGGTCGACTTCGAGGATCCCACCTTCGACGGCATCAAGCGCTGCAATAATCACTGCCTGTTCTGCTTCGTGGACCAGATGGCTCCTCGCTTCCGCCATAGCCTCTACATCAAGGACGATGACTATCGCTATAGCTTCCTCTACGGCAACTTCATCACCATGACCAACCTGAAAGAGGAGGATTGGCAGCGCATCGACGAGGAGCGCCTCACCCCGCTCTACTACTCGGTTCACGCTACTGATATGGATTGCCGCCGCTACATTATGGGCAACCCCCGCGTCCCTGACCCGCTGGAGCAGTTGCACAAGATGGAAAGCATCAACATCCAGGCCCACACCCAGATCGTGCTTTGCCCCGGCATCAACGACGGCAAGCAGTTGGAGCGCAGCGTCTTCGACCTGGCAACCATGTATCCCACCGTGCAGGGCATCGGCATCGTGCCGGTTGGGTTGACCAGGTTCCGCACCCGCTACACCAACATCATGCGTAGCTACACCTACGACGAGGCGCGGGCGGTGATCGCCCAGGTCGAACCGTGGCAGCGGCAGTTCCGCAAGGAGTTGGGCCGCACCCTCGTTTATCTCTCCGATGAGTGGTATCTGCTCACCGGCCAGGAACTGCCCAAAGCGCCGCACTATGATGGCTTCATTCAACTGGAGAACGGCGTGGGCATGGTGCGTCAACTGCTTGACGATCACCAGCGCACTTTGCACCGGCTGGATAAGGCGCTAGCAAAGCGCGAGGGGCAACCCTTCCCCCGCCGCCGCGTCCGCATCGTCTGCGCCACCATGATCGGCGCGACCATGCAACGGCTGGTGGACGACCTCAATCGCTACTCGGGCATCGAAGCCGATGTGCTGGTGCTGGAAAACGAACTGTTCGGCCCCCAGGTCACGGTCAGTGGCTTGCTCACCGCCAAACAGGTGATCAACACACTGAAGGCGAAAGGCGATTTGGCCGAACTGGATATGGTCTTCCTGCCCGACGCGATGTTCAACATCGCCGAAACGCGCACCCTCGACGATTATCTTCTGCCCCAGATGCAGGAGGAACTCGGCTTGCCGCTATATACCGCAGAAAACTTTGCGGAAGTTGTAGACTTTATGAATGTTCTGTGATATAATCGTAGCAGGCCAACCCCAAAGTAGAGATGCCGTATCCCCTGCTGGCGGGCAGTGGGTGGCGAACAGAGATTGTAGGGTGAGCCAAGGAGGAGTTTACCGATGCTTCAAGGGCCAAACCAGAGCAGAGCCAATAGCAAAGACGCAGCGGCAAGCATAGGCAAGGGAGTGGTTACGCTAGCGTCGGTTGCAAGATGTGGCTATAAGGAGCGGGTATGAGTATGAACGACATCATCACCCCACCGGGCGCATCGCCCCTGGGTGACAATCACTACAACAACCCGCGCCAGGCTTCCACCGATCTATATTACCCCAACAACATGGGCCGCTTCTTCTTCGTCGCAATGGAGGAGTTGCTGGGTAAGAACGGCTTGAATGCGGTAATGAACCTGGCGGGTTTGAGTCGCTTTATCAATAATTACCCACCCAATAACCTCGAAAAGAAGTTCAGCTTCGCAAACTACGCAGCGATCAATCAGGCGATTGAGGACTTCTACGGCGTGCGTGGCTCGAAAGGGCTGCTACTGCGCGCCGGTAAGGTTAGCCTTGCTCGCGCCCTTACCGAGTACACGGCTATCGCGGGAGTCGGCAACCTGGGCATGAGACTGATGCCGCAAAACATCAAGGTCAAGATTGCCCTCGGCGTGGTGGCCCGCACCTTCAGCACCATAAGCGATCAGGTTAGCAAGGTCAGCGACAACGAACAGGGTTACATCTACGAGAATGAGACCTGCTCGATGTGTTGGCACCGCAGCGTCTCCTCACCTTGCTGCCACGTGGCGGTTGGCGTGCTAACCGAGGTGCTACACTGGGCCACTGGCAAAAACTTCCGCGTCACCGAGATGGCGTGCATGGGTATGGGCGGACCGTCCTGCCGCTTCGTCATTGATAAGACTCCCATTGAATAGGCTGCGCCCGCGATATGGGCGGTCAGTCGATGCCGGGCTGGGTCAGCGCTTCTTGCACAAAGGTAGAGGCGACCACCAGCGTTTTCGAGCGTAAGCCGACTTGCGAACTTGCAAGAAGCGATCGACCAGACCACCATCAATATGGTAGGGGCGTGTGGCGCACGCTCTGGCTAGATTAGGTTGAGGATGGGATGCGCAAGGTAATCCTACGCGACCACTATCGGGTGCCACCGTTCAACGAGTACGCAAGGGACTTGCGTATCCTGAACAAAGTGCTGTGGCTCTATCAGCGCGATGTCCTCTCACGGCACTGCGATACCGAGGTGGTGCTTGATGATGAGGACGGCCTGCAGGCGATGCGGGCCAACGAGGAGCTGCTGGTCTACCGCGATAGCTTGTTCTTCAACAGTATGCTAGTGGATGAGTTCGTGCGCCGCGCCCGTGCCAGCGGCCAGCCCTGCCAGGTGGCCTTCAACCAGGATGACAAGGCGATTAGCACCCACTCGCTACACTTGCAAGACAGCATCACCCTGATCGGTGAACACTATCGTGGTGAGCTATATTACTATCCGCATGGCTACGTGCCAGCCGAGCAGCTCGAACCGCTGGTGATTGACACCGAACCGCTGGAGATGGGTTACTACCATGTACCGGATTATCTGGTACCAAGTGGATCTTTCGTCTACCAGGTGCCGCTCAAGGCGTTCATCCCGATCGAAAACTGGATCCATATCCTGCTGGCGAACGCGCTGTTCGGGGCGCTAGGCTGGGCGCGACGGTTGCTCAAAGACTCGGACAAACTGAGCGTCAAGCTCAAGATTTTGTTCAAGGCGATCATCGAGCGCAAGCGGCTGCTCTCCTCGTCTGCGCTGGTCAGGGTTGGACGCGGCTGCACTATAGACCCCACCGCTATCATCCAGGGGCCGACGATTATTGGAAACAACGTCAAGATAGAGGCAGGCGTATTGATTGTCAGCAGCATTATCGGATCGAATGTGAACATTATGCAGGGGGCGCAGATGGTACTTAGCGTGGTCAGCGACGGCTGCTACATCCCCTTCCGTGCGGCACTCTACGGCACCAGCATGATGGAGAACAGCATGGTGGCGCAGAATACTATCCTGCAAGGCTCGGTAATTGGGCGCAACACCTTCATCGGTGGCGGCAGCGTCTTCACTGACTACAATCTGATGGGCAACCCCATCCGCACCATGCACCGCGGGATGCTCCAGGATGTGGGAATGCCCGCCTGCGGTGGGGCAGTTGGTCACGATTGCCGCATCGGGGCGGGCTTCGTCGTCTATCCAGGCCGTACCATCGAATCCGGCACCGTGCTACCCTACGAGGACGACCATGCGGTGATTGATCGCGACATCCATTACCATGACGTGCCGCACCACACCAGCGATCGTTACGCTCGGCACGTAGTGCTAGAGGAAGACCCCAGCAGCGGCTGGCTGTGGCTGCCGCACAAGCCGGGCGAGGTGCTGCACGGCGCAGCCTATATCCCGCCAGTGACAAACATCGAGGAACTGAACCTGGTCGCCGAACCTGCCAGTGATGAAACTGCGGAGGATCACGATATGGGAGAGCCGATCAGCGCAGGCGCAGATTACCGCGATGCTCCCCAGTATGACCTGAGCAACCGCGTTGGTGAGCCAATCAGCCGCCTGCCCGAACAGGATGGCGATTATACCATCCCCAGCCCCAACCGTAGCATGAGCGGTCAGCACTACATCGTCGGCACTTCCTACAACGGCAGCGGTGATGAACCCGCCAGCCTGTCAGCCGATTATCCACCTGATACTCAGCCCAGCAGCAATGGACAACACCATACCAACAGCAGTAACGGTCTGACCGAACCTGGCATAACCCCAGCCGAAGCGCCGCTGCTTGGCAGCGAATCACCGACCAACCAGGAAGCGAGGAGCAGCAGATGAGCAAGGAAAAGGTACTAGTAGTTGATGATGCCCCCGACATCACCAATATGCTGCAATTCTACTTTAACTCGCAGGGTTACGATACCAGCGCAGTGGCAACCGGCAACGACGCTTTGGCCCATGTGCGCCGCAGCTTGCCAAACCTCATCCTGCTCGACATCAACCTGCCGGATATGGACGGCTACGATGTCTGCGTCAACCTACGCCATAATATGCGTACCAGCCACATCCCAGTCATCTTCTTGACTGAGCGTGGTGAACGCAGTTCCAAGATGCGCGGGCTGGAGTTGGGAGTGGACGATTACATCACCAAGCCGTTCGACATCGAGGAACTGCACCTGCGCGTGGTCAATGCCCTGCAACGCGCCGCCCGCGAGAGCCTCACCAACCCAGTCACTGGCTTGCCTGGCAGCAGGCTGATTGAGGAGCAGATGAAGAAGCTGCTGCACGAGCAGAACTGGTCGCTGGCAAGCATCTCAGTCAACAACTTTGGCGCGTTCAACGAGGTCTACGGCTTCGTCGCAGGCGACGATGCGCTCAAGTTTGTCGGGCAGATGCTTAACGAGGTGGTCAATCAGCATGGCAACGTCAACGACTTCATCGGCCATGTCGGCGGCGCAGACTTCTTGCTGATCACCACTCCCGACAAGGTGCAGGCACTTGGCGAACAGGCGGTGTTGCGCTTTGAGCAAGATACCATGCCGCTCTACTCCTACCAGGACCGCAAAGCGGGCTATATGACCTTTATCGACCCCAGCGGCAAGCAGCGCCAGGCTCCCCTGATGAACATGAGCGTGGGCGCGATTAGCGACTGCAACGGCCCCTTTACTGATATACGTGAACTGAGTGAGATCGCCAACGAGGCGCGCCAACGCGCCCGCCAGGTAGCAGGTAATGCGTTCTACATCGAGCGTTGTTGAGGTGATTAAAGATTAAGATAAAGATGACATAAGCATCTATCGTCTTTTCGTGTTAGTCTTTGGTCAAACCAGGCAGGAGTAAGGTAATGGCAACAGAGGAAAAGCAAAGCAAAGACGGCCAGCTCAGGGCCAGCGATGATGGGGCGGATAGTGCCGCTCCTGCCGGCATAGTGGGCCAAAAGCGCAAGAGCCGCGCCCACAACCGGGGTAGCAACGGTCACGCTGCCGCCGAGACCTCTACCGTTACGCCTTCGCAAGATGCAGGGGCGGATGTGGTGAGCAGCAACGGCCACACTGCCGCAGAAGTCCCTAGCGAACTTGGCAACGGCCATAGCGTGCCTACTGCCGCGGCCAACCGCCATAGTGCATCCACCAGCACCTGGCCCTTGCGCCCCAGCCCATTGTTCACCGTTCGCTTCGGCCCGCTCTCCGACCTCGTTCTCCATATTGGCCCCGAACTGGCCCAGATCGCTGATAGCGATGCACTCAGTAAGCGGGCGGCCGCTCTATTCGCTGAAACCCTCGGCATCCCCATCGCCTTGTGGCGGCTACAACCCCCGATCTTGCGACGCGATCCTAACCTTGCCGAGCGTAAGGATACCCGCCACCTCAGCCTCGTCGCTAGCGACAACCTCGACCCTGGCTATCGCCAGATGATCACTGCCTTTACTGCCGCTGAGGCTAGCGTAAAAGTAGTGGACGCGGATGTTGCTGCAATCAGGCAGCAGGCGGCCATTACCAACCCGACGATTGCCACTTGGCTGAAGCGCCAACCTACCCTGGTATCCGATATTCGTCAGTTGGTACACTCCGGCATTGCCGAACTGGATCAGGCGATGCAGTTGTTGATCGCAGCGGGGGTACGCACTGTCTACAGCATCCCTCTACTCAGTGGCAAACGCCTTATCGGGGTGATTGATCTATACTATACGGAGGAGCGCCAATTCCTGCCTGGTGAGGAATCGTGGCTGCAAATGGCCGCCACCCAGGTTGCCAACAGCTTCGAGTATGCTGAGTTTCAAGAGGAGACCGGGCGCAAGACCGCCGAGGCGTTGTTGCTACGTGAAATTAGCCAGATGATCAATCGTAGCCTCGACCTTGATGAAACGCTCGATGCTATCCTTACCTCGGTGCGCCGCCTGGTGTTCTACGATGCAGCAAACATCAGCCTGCTCGACCGGAGTCAAACCCGGCTGGTAGTGCGCCGCCTTGCAGGAGATAGTGGTCAACAAGTAAAGGTAGGCGATGCTGGCAAATTGGATCAGGGCTTTAGCGGTCAGGTAGCCACAGAGCGTAAACTGCTGCTTGTTAGTGATGCGCTTGAATCGGATATCAAGCCAGCAAGCCCTGAAGTTGAGCCGGGACAACGCTGGCGCTCCTACATTGGCCTGCCCATCCTCCAGGGTGAGAATCTGCTTGGTACCCTCGAACTAATCAGCATGAAGCCCAATGCCTTCAACGACGACGATGTTCGCCTGCTCGGCAATATTGCCGAGCAGGCCGCCGCCGCAATAGATAACGCCCGCCTGCACGAGGAGGCCAATCAGCGCAACAAGGAACTGGCCCTGCTTCAAGAAGTCAGCGCTAGCATCAATGCCAGCCTCGACCTGAAGGCGACGCTACGTACCATCTTGTTGAGTGTGGGGCGGATTATCAACTACAAGCTAGGTGAAGTAACTTTGTTCGATAGTCTCCGCAATGTGCTAGTATCACAGTTCACAACTGGCATGGGTACTATCAATGAGTTCACTGAGGAGTACCGGCTCGACGAGTTCAGCTACTCAGGCTGGCTGGGGCGCAACCCCCGACCGTTGCTGATCAACAATGCCGCCGAACGCGACAGTTACGGTATTGTCAGCAATAGCAGCGTGCGCTCTTATCTGGGCGTGCCAATGATGATCAGCGGGCGGCTGATTGGCACCATTGAAATTTCCGCTGATGTGGACTATGCCTATAGCGAAAACGACCTGAATATCCTTACTCTGGTGGCGAACCAATCCGCCGTTGCGGTAGAGAACGCGCGGCTGTACGAAAGCGCCGACCAGCGCCTCGCCCGCCGCCTGATGGAGCTAACCATTCTGCAGCGCATCGGCCAGGAGATGAACTCCACCTTCGATGTCAACCAGATCTTCAACATGGTGGTTGGCGAGGCCGTCAAGGTAACTGGCGCGCTTTTCGGCGCAATTCTTGATGTAGACAAAGAGTTGGCGCATCTAAATATCCGCGCCGTAGCAGGCGACCTATCGGATAGCAATATAGATATGCTGGATCGGCCCTTGCAACTGGGTAGCGGCCTAATGAGCAGGGCAGTGGAAATCGGCGAGTCGCTGCTAATTAGCGATGTCACCGAAAATACTGATTACATCGCCATCTCGCCGCGCATAAAATCCGAGCTGATGGTACCTATCCGCTACGAGGAAGAGGTGGTTGGCCTTATTGACCTGAATAGCGCCAGCATCGACGGCTTTGACCTCGAGCATCTGCACTTTGTCGAATCGCTGGCCTGGCAGACCGCCACCGCTATCGGTGTGGCGCAGAGCTATGCCGAACAGGTGCGCCAGGGCCAGCAACTCACCCGTCGCGCCAGCCAGTTGAGCCAGGTGCTGGAGATTGGTAGTTCGCTCACTCCAGATCGGCCAATTGATGACGTACTCGACCAGGTTGCTAATGCCATCGCTGATACGCTCAACTATCGCTTCGTGATTGTAAGCCTGGTAGAGGGCGAGGGCGAGGAACGCTACCTGCGGCGCATCGCCAGTGCGGGCCTACCACTTGCGGTCTTCGAGGAGTTTCGCACCAAGATTACCTCGTTGGGTGAGGCGGAAAAAATGTTGCAAGAACGCTTCCGCATTGGCCGCTCCTACTTCATCCCTTCTGAGCTGCGTGCCGACCTCCACCCAATTGATGTGCTGTCTTTGATTGATGATGAAGCCCGTCGACCCGGCGACTGGCAGCAGCACGATATGCTGATCGTGCCAATGTACAGCACCAACGGCGACTTGCTCGGTTGGATCTCAGTGGATGACCCCTCTGATCGCCTGCGTCCCAACCGTAACACCGTCGAGGCGCTGGAGGTGTTCGCCAACCAGGCGGCAGGCGCGGTGGAGAACGCCCGCTTGATCAACAGCTATCGCCAGCGTATCTTTGAACTCGATGCCATCAGCAACATCGGGCGTGATGTCACCGCCAACCTCGATATCGCCGCGATGTGCGCGGCGGTCTATAGCCAATTGCAGCGCATTATGAAGGCTGATGCCTTCTATGTGGCCCTCGCTGTGGACGATATGCTAGTCAGCCTATCGGCTATGGATAAGGGCGAACCTTATGACTTGCCCACCGTGCCGCTGAAAGGCTCACTCAGCGAACGGGTAATCAAGCAGGGCCAGGCGTTGCTGCTCAATGGGCTGGTAGACACGGTTGGTATGGTGCCGCCCAACGCTCCTGGCATCCTTATCGCTAGCGGGGTTCCGCCCCATTCATGGCTGGGTGTGCCGTTGCGAATTGGTGAAAACATCATTGGGGTACTATCGGTGCAGCATTACGGCACCGAGGCATATGGCAAGCGTGAGGAGCAGTTGCTGACCACCATCGCCAACCAGCTCGCCCCTGCGATTCAGAACGCCCGCCTATTCGAGCGCAACCAGGAGCGGGTCGGCGAATTGGCGATGCTCAACGAGGTAGGCAGCAGCTTGTCGACTATCCGCGAGGAACAGAGCCTATACGACCAGGCGTACAGCAGCACGATTAAGTTGCTGGGGGCGCGTTCGTTCACCATCGCCCTGCGCGGTTCGGATCATAACCTGGACGTGGTTTTCCACCGCAGCAGCACCAACGATGCCACCCTGAGCGGGGGAACGCCGCTGATGGGCAGTCTGACCGGCGTGGTAGTCGACACCCGCCGCTCACTGCTAATTGGCAACCTCGATGACCCCAACCAATGGCCGCTGCACACCGCGCCGTCCCTAATCGAGGGCGGCACCGAAGCGGGCAATCGGTCGTGGCTGGGCGTACCCCTGATTGTTGGAGATCAGGCGCTCGGCGCGTTGGTGGTACAAGATGCTCAGGCCCGTGCCTTCAGCAACGAGCAAGCTACCTTGTTCACTCTGTTCGCCAACCAGTTTGCCATCGCCCTATCCAACGCCGACCTGTTCGAGCGCAACCAACGGCGCATCAACGAACTGGCCGCCCTAACCGAGCTTGGCCGTGAGCTTACCGCCAGCCACAACATCGAGGAGATTAGCCGCATCGCCCAGACCCGTTTGCAGCAGCTTATCCCCCTCGACGTTTTTTTGCTGGGTTTCTACGAGCCAGGCAGCAAGGACGAACTGCACATCCCCTACCTGTTCAACGACGGGCAAGAGGTGTTCGACATCAGCGCGGAACTGGGCAATGGCCCCGGCGCGTGGGTGATTACCCACCACGAGCCGCTGTTGATCAGTGATGTGCTAGACCCCCGCGAAGCGCCGGAAGGGGCCGACGAACTAACCATCATCGAGGGTGAAGGGCTGATCCACGGCTGGATGGGCGCGCCGCTTCTGGCAGGCGATAAGGCGATCGGCCTCGTTTCGGTGCAGTACGACGGGCGCAATGTCTACACCAACGACCACCTGCAACTGCTCACCACTGTCGCCAACCAGCTTGCCATCGCATTGCAGAACGCGCAGTCGTTCGCCCACAACCAACAGCGCATCGGCGACCTGGCCCTGATCAACGAGGCCGCCCGCGATATTACCGCCAACCTCGATGTTGATCAGATCTGCGAACTGCTTTACCAGCGCAGTCAGCAGTTGTTCGACAATGACTCGCTGATGCTAGGTATCTACGATGCTGAGAAGCAACTCATTGATATTATCTACTTCCGTGAGCGTGTCAACGCGGGCGGGCGCCAGATAGTGAATAGCATCCAATTTGGTCAAGGTCTTAGCTCCAAGGTGATCACTGAGCATCGCCCACTGCTGGTTAAAGATCTCAACGACCCCAATGAGGTCGAGGTTGATCGCACTGTACCCAGGATTGGTACTCACCCTGAGTTGCTAACCCGCTCGTGGATGGGCGTGCCGTTGCTGCGCGGCGAAGAAGTTATCGGCGTGCTGAACATCCAGAGCTACAAGGTGGCCGCGTTCAGCGAGGAGCAGATCCCGCTGCTTGGCACACTGGCGGGGCAGGTAGTAGTCGCTTTGCAGAACGCGCAACTGTTCCAGCGCAACACTCAGCGGATTAACGAACTAGCCGCCCTCAGCGACCTTGGCCGTGAACTAACCTCGCAACTGGATGTGGTTGCAATTGGTCGCACCATCTACGGTAGCATCAAGGACTCGTTCCCGCTCGACTCCTACTTCATGATGCTTTACGACGAACGCCGTGATACCGGCCATTGCCCGGTGATCGTGGATGATGGCGAATTCATCTATGATGACCTGCAAGTGGCTCTCAGCAACTCATTGAGCAGCTTTGTGATCCAGCAGCGCAAGCCTCTAATGATTGCTGATATGAACGACCCCGCGCTACTGCCCGATGGCAAAACGCCAATGATCGTGGGCAAGGAGATTAGCACCCGCTCGTCGTTGGCGGTGCCGATGATTATCGGCAACCGCGTGCTAGGCGTAATTTCGGTGCAGAGCTACAGTCCTGGCGCTTATAGCGACAACGAACTGCAATTCCTCAGTACGGTGGCTAGCCAGGCCAGCGTAGCAATTGAAAACGCCAACCTGTTCGAGCAGTACAAGCAGCGCATCAACGAACTGAACTCGCTGAACGAACTGACCCGTTCGGTCACAGCCAGTATGCATGTGGATGCAGTAGCAGTCAGCGTCTACGAACACATCAAGAAGTTTGTGGACCTCGATGTGTTCATGCTTGCGCTATACGATGAGGAACACAACCTAATCTCCTGGCCGTTCTCGATGGAGGCGGGCGAACGAATAGCCGACGTTTTGCCACAGCCGCTGGGGGTGGGAATAACCTCAATAGTAGTGGAGAGCCAGAAGCCGCTGATCGTGGATGACGCGCTCGACCCCAAGAGTATGCCGGATGGCGCATTGCCCATCCGCGTTGGTAGCGATCAGCTGGTGCGCTCCTGGGCGGGCGCGCCGATGATGGTAGGGCGGCAGGTGATGGGCGTAATATCGGTGCAGAACTATGAACCAGGCCAGTACGACCTGGACAACATCCGCCCTCTGCTCAGTGTAGCAAACCAGGCTGCCATCGCCATCCAGAACGCCAAATTGTTCGATGAGCGTGAACGCAAGATTGCGGAACTGGCGACCATCAACCAGATGGCGAAGGAGATCGGTTCGTCGTTGCAAATAGATGAACTGCTGCAGCTGATCTATAACCAGGTGACCCAGGTGATGAGTACGCGCAACTTCCTGATCACCCTCTACGATGAGCGGCGGCAGGAGATCCAATATCGCTTTATGCGTGAACATGGCCGCTCGGTAACCAGACCAACGCGCAAGCTCGGCCCCGGCTTTATCAGTCAGATTGTTGATAGCCGCCAACCGCTGCTGATTAACTACGATAGTGGCCGTTATGCCGCCGAACGTGGCTGGGAACACGTCGGTGAGCCGTCGCGTAGCTGGCTGGGCGTGCCGATGGTCTCTGGCGACCAGGTGCTGGGTGTGATTGCGGTGCAAAGTTACGAGACTGAGGGCGCTTACGATACGGACGACCTGTCGCTGCTCAGTACCATCGGCAGCCAGGCGGCAGTGGCGATTGAGAAGGCCACGCTGTTCGAGGAAACTCAGAACCGCGTGCTGCAGCTTGACACGTTGAACGAGATTGGCCGCATCCTTGGCGCAGTGCTGGACGAGGAGACGGTGTTCCAGAAGATCTTCGAGCATACCACCCGCTCCTTCGATGACCTATCCAGTTTCTATATCGGCCTCTACCAACGCGACCAGGGGATAATTACCTTCCCGTTTGCGGTGGAGGACGAGCAACGCATTGAGATGGCCGCCTCACCGCTGGGCGAGGGGCTGACCAGCTACGTGATCGCCAATCGCCGTGCCCTGTTGATTGACGACTTGGAATTGATGGCCCGTGAGTACGAGGGCTATCGCGCCAAGCCAGATGGTAAGACGACGGGCGAGCGCTCGTGGATGGGCGTGCCGCTATTCCTCGGCGGCGAGGTCATCGGCCTGATTTCAATGCAGAGTCGCAAGCCTAACGCCTACCGCCAGGATGATCTGCAATTCCTCTCCACCCTGGCTAACCAGGCAGCAGTGGCGATCAAGAATGCCAAACTGTTCGAAGAAATCCGCGAGTTCAACGCCACCCTGAACCGCACGGTGGCGGAACGCACCGAGGCATTGGGTCGCGCTAACCAGGAGCTACGCACCGAGAAGGAGCGCATCAGTCAACTGTATGATATTACCCATCAGCTAACCACCAGTCTAGATCTCGAAGACATCCTCAATCGAGGTTTGCACCTGGTTGCCAACGCCATCGGAGTAGAGCGCGGCTCGATCATGACTATAGACCCGATTACCAACGGCCTGATCTATCGCGCCGCACTGGGGCAGGGCCGCAGCAACCGAGTCGGCTTGCGGATGCCCTGGAAGCCCGGTGAGGGCGCGGTCGGCTGGGCGGTTGCCAACCGCACCCCGCTGCTGATTGCCGATACCAGCAACGACTCACGCTGGGTCAAGGATAACGAACTGGGGCAGGATGTGGGCAGCATCATCAGCGTGCCGCTGATGAGTGGCAGCGACGTATTCGGCGTTCTCAGCCTGGTTAGCCCACAGCGCAACTACTTCAACGAGAGCCACCTGCGCCTGGTCAGCACTGTAGCCAACGAGATGGCGGTGTTTACACACAACGCAGAGTTGTATAGCTACATCAGTGAGCAAGCCGAGGCGCTGGCAAGCAGCCTAATTGTGCAGGAGCAGGAGGCCAGCCGCAGTCGCGCCATCCTCGAAAGTATCGCTGATGGTGTGTTGGTGTTCGACGGCGAGAACCGTATTACCCTGGTCAACCCCGCTGCTGAAGTCATCCTCGGCGTGGCGGGTGAGCTGCTGATGAATCGCCATGTTCCCTTCGGCCTGCGTAACCTCGAACTGGTACCGGAACTACTCGACCTGGTGCAGAGTGTGGTCAGCGCGGCCCGCGAAGGCACCCCCGGCGCACTTAGTCTCAACCGCCGCCGCTTCATCATGAACAATCGGGTTATCAGCGTCAGCCTATCGCCGGTTACTACCAGTAAGCGCGAGGCACTCGGCCTGGTTGCCGTCTTGCGCGATATCACCCGTGAGGTGGAAATCGAGCGCGAGAAGTCAGATTTCGTCTCCACCGTGTCGCATGAACTGCGTACCCCCATGACCGTAATCAAGGGTCACACCGACCTGCTTCTGGCGGGCGCAGTAGGCGCGATCAGCCCAATGCAGAGCAGCTTCCTGCAAGCGGTCAAGCGTAACACCGACCGGATGAACACCCTGGTCAGCGACCTGCTCACGGTCTCCCGCATCGAAACCGGACGCATGGCGATTTCGATGCAGCCCAATTACTACGAAGCTAGTGAATTGGTGGATAGCGTGGTGCAGACTCTACGCAGCCTGGCCGAGGCTAAAAATCAGCAGCTTATCTTCAATGTGGACGGCGAACTGCCGGAGGTGCTGATTGATCGCGACCGCACCGTCCAGGTGCTAACCAACCTGATCAGCAATTCGATCAAATACACGCCGAACAATGGCCGCATTCAGGTCAACGTCGGCTGTGCCGCAGATGGCGAAGTGGTGCAGGTGGATGTGATAGACGATGGTATCGGTATCGCAGAGAAAGATCAGGAGAAGCTGTTTCAGCCCTTCTATCGCAGTGATAACGCCGAGGCGAAGGTGCAGGAAGGCACCGGCCTGGGCCTGGTTATCGCCAAGAGCCTGGTCGAGCTGCAAGGCGGCAGGCTGTGGCTAAAGAGCAAACTGGGCGAAGGCACTACATTCAGCTTCACCATGCCCGCCTACAAAGAGAAGGAGGACACCGTTTCGCAGGTCGGCGATGACGGTCGGCGCGGCAAAGCCCGTATTATGGTGGTTGACGACGATCCCCAGGTAGCGAATGGGCTGGCCGCCGCGTTGGAGCGCGAGGGCTATGTGACAATGGTCGCCTACAGCGGACGTAAGGCGGTCGAACTTGCCAGCCAAGAGCGGCTCGACCTCATTACCATGGACATCGTGATGCCTGAGATGGATGGCTTCGAGACGATGAAGGCACTTAGTGACGATCCCAACTCTGCTGGTGTGCCGATCCTGATCGTTTCACTGGTGTCGGAGAGCGAACAGGGCTTCGCCCTCGGCGCAGCTGGCTACCTGACCAAGCCCGCCACCCCCACCGAACTGATTCGCAGCGTGGAGCAAGCGCTGGCCGTCCACACTGTTCGCCATGATGGCCCCGTACGCATTCTCATTATTGATGATGAACACGATATAGTTAGCGGCCTAGAAGCCGCGCTACGCGAAGAAGGTTTTAGCGTCTTCGCCGCTTTCAGTGGCGAGGAGGGCCTCAGTCGCGTCGGCGAGTACCACCCCGACGTTATTCTGCTCGACATGAGGATGCCGGGGATGAATGGTGCAGAGGTGCTGACCAAGTTGAAGCACGCGCCCACTACTCGCAGCATCCCGGTTATCATCCTCACTGCCAGTGAGGCGCGCATGGATGAGGCGCGGGTGCGGGTCATTGGCTTGGGGGCGCGGGAAATACTCACCAAGCCGTTCTCGATTGGCGATATCGTCAACGAAATTAAGAAGGCGCTACCCGGCGAGGATAAGGACGAGCTGGATGGTTAAGGTACTGGTTGCTGAGGACGAGCCGGATATCAGGATGCTGACCAGCTTCAGCCTTCGCTACGGCGGCTTCGAGGTGATCGAAGCAGCGGATGGGCTGGAGGCCGTGCGCCTGGCCGAACGCGAACATCCCGATGCCATCCTACTAGATGTGCGTATGCCACGCATGGATGGCCTGGCCGCCTGCAAGGCGATTAAAGCCAATCCTACGTTGGCGAACATTCCGATTGTCTTCCTCTCTGCGCTGGGCCAGGATGCGGAGATTGATAGCGGCAGGGATGCGGGGGCAGTCGCCTATATTCTCAAGCCTTACGTGCCGGACGAGCTAATCGCCCAAATGCGTAAGATTATCGCGGAACACGGCAGTAAATGAGTTTTGAGTTTTGAGTCTTGAGTTGATTAGGTGATCGTGGTTAGCAACGAACATTATGCGTTTCTAACTCAGCACTCAGCACTCAGCACTCTCCGAAGGGTGAGATTTTGAGCGCGATCGTTATAGACAACGGACTGGTACATTACGAGGTAATTGGCCGCGGTAAGCCGGTCATCTTCCTGCATGGCTGGATGGGTTCGTGGCGCTACTGGATGGGAACGATGGAAGCCATCTCGCGCGGCTACCGTTGCTACGCGCTCGACTTCTGGGGCTTCGGCGACAGCGACAAGAACCATATGAACTGCACCCTGACTGATTACCTGGCCCTCGTGGATATGTTCATGGACCGCATGGGCTTGCTCGACGCGCCAGTGGTTGGTCACTCTATGGGCGGCACCATCGCCTTGCGTCTGGCCCTGGAGTATCCACATCGGGTCAACCGCCTGGCGGTGGTTGGATCGCCAATCGTAGGCAAATCGGTGACTGGCCTGTTCCGCATGGCCGCCAACAATACCCTCAGCAAGCTGTTCTGGAAGCCAGGCATTATTTCCTCGGTGAACAAGCCGCTGCTGCAACGCTGGATTGCCACCAACTGGCAAGTCTGGTACCGCGAGATCCTAGAAGATATGATGAAGGTCACGCCGATTGCCAGCCAGCAGAGCATGGACAGTCTGATTCATACCGACTTGAGCGGCGAGCTACGTAACGTTCACGTGCCGGTGCTGGCGATGCACGGCGAGGACGATGAGGTGGTCAACCCCAACCAGCTAAAATACTTCCAGAACGGTGCAGGGCCGCAGTTCGCCCGCGCCATCTCCTTCCCCAAGTCGCGCCACTTCCCCATGCTCGACAGCCCTGCCGAGTTCAACCGCCTGCTACTGGAGTGGCTTAACGAGTAAGGTGACTGGCTTAATTGGCTGAGGTATGTTATACTGCTCATGTCTACATAATGTCGCAGCCAGGCCAATCGTAAAAACCATCTGGCGCAATCAAGAGAGGGGATAGCAAAATGGCAGGTATAGGTATCATGCAAACCCACCGCGATAAGACTAACTGCACCCAGCATCCGGGTTGGGAGGATCTCAGCATTGCCCATGAGGAAATAAAGGAGCCGCTGTTCCAGTTGATGACTAAACATGGTGTGGCCGTAACCGAAGCGGCGGACCCGCTCAACCAGCCGCATGATGTCTTCGCGGGCTGCCCGGGGGGGAACACTGGTCGGGTGATATTTCACGGACCCACTACCCGGGTAGATGAAGCGAAGTCCTGGCTGCAAGAGCTATAAACCATCCCCAACGTTATACCAATTAGCGATGTACCGCTATAGATTAAGCCAGGGCGAACAAAGGTTCGCCCCTACAAAACCATAGCATTGCCTCGGCTATTTGATGCTGCTATAGATTGAGCCAGGGCGAACAACGGTTCGCCCCTACAGAACCATAGCATCGCCTCGGCTATTTGGTGCCGCTATAGATTGAG